>JAHHTN010000012.1 GCA_020024645.1 Faecalimonas sp. | reverse complement strand
GTAATTAGAGTGTTAAATAATCTTTCTGCAGAAGAATATTTATCTAAGTTTGCTGAGTTGATTGAATTTATTGTGATGTGGACTCTAAAAACACTTCTTGCGGCGATTATAGGGCTAAATGTCATACAAGGATTGATTAGTCCAGCCATAGATTCGTTGAAGAGAGGAGTGTTGACTAAAAGTGTGGAAGCAATTCCTGCCATTGGAGATGCTTTGGGAGGGACAGCAGAGATTGTTTTGGGAACATCGGTTTTAGTGAAAAATGGTATTGGAGTGACAGGAGCGATTATTTGCATTGTTATTTGTATTATTCCGATTTTACAAATGTTTGTTATGACCTTTTTGTATAAACTAATTGCTGCAATGATACAACCTATTTCGGATAAAAGGATTGTGGGGTGTGTTTCTGGTATGGGAGAAGGATCACAGATCCTTTTGCGAGTTATTTTTACAACGGGAATGTTATTTCTTTTGACAATTGCTATTGTCACAGCAACAACGACTTAGGAGGGAAGAAATGTTTGCTTTTTTATATGAGTGGATTAGAAATGTCGCATTTTATTTAGTGATAATTACAGCGGTTATTCAAATTCTTCCAAATGATACTTATAAAAAATATATTCACTTTTTTACGGGATTAGTTTTGATTTTGCTTTTGATGACTCCAATATTGAAGATATTGGGAATGGAGAATTTATCAGCTTCTTTTTGGAAGAAGGAAGGACTAAAGTTAAAGATGGAAGAAATCGAAAAAGAAACAGAATTTTTACAAGGAGAAAATATAGAAGTGGAGGATATAAAGATTGGTGGAGAGAATAAATGAAATTTTGTCTAAGAAACATCAGTGGCTTATCGTACTTCTTGTAGGCATATTACTTATGGTAATTGCGATTCCTTCAGAAAAGAAAGAAGATAGAGGAGAACCAGTAGAAAAAGTATCTGAAAAAACTGCTATTTCATCTTATACAACGAAAATGGAAAAAAAATTAGAAAAAGTATTGGGACAGGTGGTGGGAGTAGGAAAAACAAGAGTAATGATTACATTAAAGTCTACTGCTGAGAAAGTAATTGAGAAAGATGATGAGAATACAAATCAATCCATAGAGGAAGAAGATGCACAGGGAGGGAAAAGAAGAACGGAAGAGCGCAACAAAAAAGAAATTACTATTTATGAAGGGAGGAATGAAGAACAGAAACCATACGTGAAAAAAGAGATGACACCAGAAATAGAAGGAGTTATTGTAATTGCAGAAGGTGGTGGGAATCCAACGATTGTTAAAAATATTACAGAAGCGGTTTTAGCATTATTTGATGTAGATACACATAAAATTAAGATAATGAAAATGAATCAAAAAAAATAGGAGGGTTATTTTGAAACGTCTATTTAAGAAAAATCAAATTATTATTACAACACTTGCAATTATGATTGCAATAGCAGGATATCTAAATTATTCTGGTAAAAGTTTTGGGGAAAATTCAACACAAGAAACAAATGGAGAACTGGCAAATAAAGATTTATTAGATATTTCGGAAGAAACAACAGGAGATATCGAAAGTCATGATGGAGAAGTGGCAGATGGAAGTGTAGATGGAACACCAGGAGAAGCGGTTTTGACTAATGGGGTAGTAGCTGAGGCGAAGGTGACAAGAGAACAGGTGAGGGCAAAAAACAAGGAAACTTTGCAAGGAATTATCGATAATAAAAATATAAGTGAGGAGCAGAAAAAAGATGCCATTGCCCAAATGGTAGAAATGACTGAACTTGCAGAAAAAGAGGCGGCTGTAGAAACATTATTGGCATCAAAAGGATTTAAAGAAGCGGTGGTAAGTTTAACTAAAGATTCAGCGGATATTGTTGTTGGAAAATCAGAACTAACGGATGCAAATAGAGCTCAAATAGAGGATATAGTAACGAGAAAGACCGATGTTGCTCCAGCAAATATCGTTATTACGCCAATTAACGAGAAAAAATAGTTTATCCTTGAAAAAAATAACAAAAGAGGGTATCATAAAGACTGCGATTGTGAAAAGAGGAGAATACAAATGTCAAATAGAATAAATGAAATAAAAAAACGAAGAACGTTTGCGATTATTTCGCATCCAGATGCAGGAAAAACAACGCTAACAGAGAAATTTCTGTTATATGGAGGGGCAATCAATCAAGCAGGTTCAGTAAAAGGAAAAGCAACAGCAAAACACGCGGTATCAGACTGGATGGAGATAGAAAAGGAAAGAGGTATTTCGGTAACTTCGTCAGTACTTCAGTTTAATTATGATGATTATTGTATCAATATTTTGGATACACCTGGACATCAAGACTTTTCGGAAGATACATACCGTACCTTAATGGCAGCGGATTCGGCGGTTATGGTTATTGATGCGTCAAAAGGTGTCGAAGCACAGACAAGAAAATTATTTAAAGTATGTGTTATGCGTCATATCCCGATTTTTACGTTTATCAATAAGATGGATAGAGAAGCTAGGGATACGTTTGAATTGCTAGATGATATAGAGAAAGAATTAGGAATAGCGACTTGTCCGATTAATTGGCCGATTGGTTCTGGAAAGGAATTTAAAGGAGTATTTGATAGAGAACATAGAGAGATTGAATTGTTTTCAGATACAAAAAAAGGAACAAGTATAGGGGAAGTGAAAAAAGTTGCATTAAATGATCCTTCTGTGGAAACATTAATTAGTGAGGAACAGAGAATGCAGTTGAAAGAAGAAATTGAGTTGCTAGATGGAGCAAGTGCTGAATTTGATCAAGAATTAGTAAATAAAGGGGAACTTTCACCGGTATTTTTTGGTTCGGCATTGACAAATTTTGGTGTGGAAACATTTTTACAACATTTTTTAGCAATGACATCATCACCATTGCCAAGAAAATCTGATGAAGGAGAGATTGATCCGATTAAAGAAGAAGATTTTTCAGCATTTGTTTTCAAAATTCAAGCAAATATGAATAAAGCACATCGAGATAGAATTGCTTTTATGCGAATTTGTTCTGGAGAATTCGATGCTGGTATGGAAGTATTTCATATACAAGGCGGTAAAAAAGTTCGTTTGTCACAACCACAGCAAATGATGGCAAGTGAAAGAAAAATGGTAGAAAAAGCATATGGTGGAGATATTATCGGAGTGTTTGATCCTGGAATTTTTTCTATTGGAGATACACTTACAACATCACCTAGAAAATTTGCTTATGAGGGCATTCCGACATTTGCACCGGAACATTTTGCAAGAGTACGTCAGGTGGACACAATGAAAAGGAAACAGTTTATTAAAGGAATCAATCAGATTGCGCAAGAAGGAGCGATTCAGATTTTCCAAGAATACAACACGGGTATGGAGGAGATTATTGTTGGCGTTGTAGGTGAATTGCAGTTTGATGTATTAAAATACCGCCTAGAGAATGAATATAATGTAGAGATAAGAATGGAAAGACTTCCATATGAACATATTCGTTGGATTGAAAATGAGGAATTGGATTTAGATAGACTTATTGGAACTTCAGATATGAAGAAAATTAAAGATCTAAAGGAAAGACCATTGTTATTATTTGTACACAGTTGGAGTATTCGCATGACAGAAGAACGAAATGAAGGATTAAAATTATCTGAGTTTGGACGTTCTTAAACTTTGTCTTTGCAAACTGTAGTAAATTTGTTATAATAACAAGAGATAACAAACCAGTTAGGAGGTTTAAGATATGGGAAAAGAAGAAAGAAATGCTTATACAATACAATCAGATGAAAATTTAGGAGAAGTAAAAATTGCCGACGAAGTAGTGGCAATTATTGCGGGATTAGCGGCGATGGAAGTGGACGGAGTTGCTTCTATGGCGGGTAATGCAACAAGAGAGATTATTGGTAAACTTGGAATGAAGACATTGTCTAAAGGTGTTAAAGTGGACGTGTTAGAAGGGATTGTTACTGTTTGCATGAACTTGAACTTAAAATACGGATATAGTATTAGAGAAATTTCAGGAAAAGTACAGGAAAAAGTGAAGGCTGCAATTGAAAATATGACAGGACTTACAGTGGCGGATGTGAATATTCGTATTGCAGGAGTGGAGATGGATACACAGTAAACGTGAAAGGAAAACAGTTTTTCTGTTTTCCTTTTTTAATAAGTATTCAGCATTGGATTTCCTTATAAAATGTAGTATAATATACGAATTAGAAAGATACTAAATGAAGAAGATGATAGAGAGGATAAAAAATGGGAAGAACAGAATTAAGACAGCATATTTTTAAAATGCTATTTTTAATAGAATTTAACGGGAAAGATGAGATGTCCGAACAGATAGAACTTTATTTAGAGAATTTAGAAGAATTGTCGGAGAAAGACAGAACATATATAGAGAATAAGTATCAGTTAATTGTAGAAAAAGTAGAAGAAATTGATGAACTTTTGAATGCAAATGCAACAGGTTGGAAGACTACTAGAATGAATAAGGTAGACTTAACAATTCTTCGTCTTGCAACATATGAAATTAAATGGGATGAAGATGTTCCGGTAGGAGTTGCTATTAACGAGGCAGTTGAACTTGCTAAGAAGTACAGTAGTGAAGAAGGCGCTTCTTTTGTAAATGGTGTACTTGGGAAATTAGTGAATTAGGAGTAGTCCAATGCGTAATGTATATTCGGTTAAACAAGTCAATTCATATATCAAAAATATGTTTACACAGGACTTTATGTTAAACCGTATTTATGTAAAAGGAGAAGTATCCAATTGTAAATATCATACATCGGGTCATATCTATTTTTCTTTAAAAGATGAGTCCGGAACGTTAGCCTGCATTATGTTTGCAGGACAACGGGCGGGGCTTACTTTTCGTATGCGAGAAGGTCAGCAAGTCGTCGTTCTGGGCAATATCACAACTTATGAAAGAGATGGAAAATATCAACTTTATGCCAGAGAAATTATTCTAGATGGTGCAGGATTATTATATGAGAAATTTGAAACACTAAAAAAGGAATTAGAAGAAATGGGCATGTTCGCTCAAGAATATAAGCAACCTATTCCTTTTTATGCAAAAAGAATTGGGATTGTTACTGCGCCTACAGGGGCAGCAATACAAGATATTATGAATATTGTATCAAGAAGGAATCCTTATGTACAGTTGATTTTATATCCGGCCTTAGTGCAAGGGAAAGATGCACCGGAAAGTATTGTAAAAGGGATTAGAACATTAGAAGAAAAGCAAGTGGACTTGATGATTGTAGGTAGAGGAGGCGGTTCGATAGAAGATTTGTGGGCGTTTAATGAAGAAAGTGTAGCTAGAGCAATTTTTGATTGTTCTATTCCTATTATTTCAGCTGTAGGGCATGAGACAGATATAACAATTGCAGATTATGTAGCGGATTTGAGAGCGCCAACACCTTCTGCAGCTGCAGAACTTGCTGTCACAGAATATAGTCAGTTAAAAGAAAAGATGTATGACTATGAGATACAATTAAAAAGAAGTTTAAGACAAATTATTGCTGGAAAATGTACATTTCTTAAGCAGTATGAAATTCGGATGAAGTATTTACAACCATATAATAGACTTCGCGAACAAAGACAACGCTTAATTGGTATGGAAGAAAAAATACGTATTCTTATGGAAAAAAAGTTAGAAAAAGCAAAGTATGAATTTTCTGTGCGTTTAGAAAATATGAAAGCATTATCCCCTTTAGAAAAATTGAGCAAAGGCTTTGGCTATGTAACTAAAAAAGGTGGAACGGCAATAAAAAGTGTTAAACAAGTAAAAATAAATGATACATTAAAAATAGAGTTAAAAGATGGAACGATTTATACAAAAGTGACAGATAGAATCGAGGAGGAAGAAAATGGAAGAGAGAACACTGGAGGAAGTGTTTAATCAACTGGATACAGTTATACAAGATATGGAAAGAGAAGACATTTCTTTAGAAGACTCTTTTCATTTATATCATAAAGGTATGCAGATGCTGAAAATATGTAACGAAAAGATCGACGCGGTTGAGAAAAAAATGTTAATTTTAGACGGGGAAGGAGCAGAACATGAATTTTAATGAGTTAAGAGAAGAAAAAGTAGCGGAAATAGAAGGTGTTCTGAAAAAATATTTGCCAAATGCATCAAATCATCAAAGGAAGATTATGGAGGCTATGGAATATAATCTTATGGCAGGTGGGAAAAGAATACGCCCTATGTTGATGAAAGAAACATATGAAATGTTTGGTGGAACGGAAGAAATTATAGAACCGTTTATGGTAGCAATAGAAATGATTCACACATATTCTCTTATTCATGATGATCTTCCGGCCATGGATAATGATGATTACAGAAGAGGAAGAAAGACAACTCATATTGTTTATGGGGAAGCTATGGGAATATTAGCAGGAGATGCGTTGTTGAATTATGCCTTTGAAACCGCTTCAAAAGCATTTGATATGAAGAAGGAAGATAGTTATTTAATTGGAAAAGCGCTTCAGGTTCTCGGAAAGAAATCGGGGATTTATGGGATGATAGGTGGTCAAGTAGTTGATGTGACAGCAACCGGAACAAAGGTAGATAAAAACGTGTTAAATTTCATCTATGATTTGAAAACAAGTGCTTTAATAGAAGCGTCTATGATGATAGGGGCAGTTTTAGCAGGAGCTACAGCAAAAGAAATAATGATTATTGAAGCTTCTGCAAAAAAAGTGGGACTTGCATTTCAGATTCAGGACGATATTTTAGATGTAATCAGCACAGAAGGAGTGCTTGGTAAACCAATTAGAAGTGATGAAAAAAATGAAAAAACTACTTATGTGACATTAGAAGGATTTGAAAAAGCTAAAGAGCAGGTGGAAACACTTTCAACAGAGGCGATTACGATGCTGCAAGGATTAAATAGAGAAAATCCATATTTGATGGCTCTTTTGGAAAAATTGATTTACAGAGAAAAATAAAGGAGTACGTATATGGTACTAGAACGAATTCAAAAAGAAAATGATATCAAAAAACTGAGTGAACAGGAACTTTTAGTTTTAGCAGATGAAATTCGTACATTTTTAATTGAAAAGATTAGTGTGACTGGAGGGCACCTTGCTTCCAATTTAGGAGTGGTTGAACTTACAATGGCAATGCATCTTGCATTCGAACTTCCACAAGATAGAATGATTTGGGATGTGGGACATCAGGCATATACACATAAGTTACTAACGGGAAGAAAAGCAGGGTTTGATGATTTACGTAAACATGGAGGAATGAGCGGATTTCCGAAAAGAAAAGAAAGTGACTGCGATGCTTTTGATACAGGACATAGTTCAACATCTATATCAGCTGGACTTGGTTATGTAGAAGCAAGAGAAATTTTAGGGGAGAAACATCATGTGATTTCTGTGATAGGTGACGGTTCCCTTACCGGAGGAATGGCATATGAGGCGTTGAACAATGCTTCGCATTTAGACAGTAATTTTATCATTGTTCTCAATGATAATAATATGTCTATTTCTAAAAATGTAGGTGGAATGTCTAAGTATTTGGATGGGATTCGAACAGCGGATGCTTACACAGGGCTGAAGAAAGGTATAGAATCAACATTGAGACAGATTCCAGTGGCGGGCAAACCACTCGTTTCACATTTGAAGAAAACAAAAAGTAGTATCAAGCAACTTTTTGTTCCAGGAATGTTTTTTGAAGATATGGGAATTACTTATCTTGGTCCGATAGATGGACATGATGTCAAAGCGTTATATAGAACATTTACGGAAGCAAAAAAATTAAACAATGCTGTATTAGTGCATGTTATTACAAAAAAAGGAAAAGGATATCTTCCAGCGGAAGAATTCCCATCCAAGTTTCATGGGACAGGGCCATTTGCAATTGAAACAGGAGAAGCATTGGCTAAGAAGGAGAAGGACACATATACAGATGTTTTTGGAAAAGTGATCTGTGATTTGGCTGCAAAAGATGATAAAATTGTAGCAATTACTGCAGCAATGTCAGATGGAACAGGACTTGCAGAATTTGCTAAAAGATATAAAAAAAGATTTTTTGATGTAGGGATTGCAGAAGAACATGCGGTTACATTTGCAGCAGGTTTGGCAGCTGGTGGATTAAAACCAGTATTTGCAGTATATTCTTCATTTTTGCAAAGAGCATATGATCAATTAATTCATGATGTTGCATTACAGAATTTACCAGTTGTATTTGCGGTGGATAGAGCTGGTATTGTAGGAAATGATGGTGAAACACATCAAGGGATTTTTGATCTATCATTTTTATCAAGTATTCCTAATATGACAATTATTTCTCCAAAAAACCGTTGGGAATTGGCTGATATGATACGTTATGCAATTGGTTATGAAGCGCCAATAGCAATTCGTTATCCAAGAGGCACTGCGTATATGGGACTAAAAGAATATCGGAAGCCTATTGAGTTTCAAACAAGTGAAACTATTTACGAAGAAGACGGAATTGTATTGTTTTCCGTTGGACATATGATGGAAGTTGCAGAAAAAGTAAGGGAGAGATTAAAAGAAATTGGTTATAATTGTAGTTTGATCAACAGTAGATTCGTAAAACCAATTGATGAAGATATTTTGGATGAAATGGCAAAGGAACATACATTGTTTGTGACTATCGAAGAGAATGTTTTGTCAGGTGGATATGGAGAAAAAGTGCAAGATTATGTTATGCAACATCATCTTGCAGTGGACATATTGAAGATAGGAGTTCCTGATGAATATGTAGAACATGGAAATATTGATATTTTAAGAAAAGAAATTATGTTAGATGATGAATCTATTGTGAAACAAATTATTACGCAGTATATTGGGAGATAAAAAATGAAAGAACGTTTAGATGTATTACTGGTAAAAAGAAATTTAGCAGAGTCTAGAGAAAAGGCGAAAGCGATTATTATGTCTGGGAACGTATTTGTGGAAGGCGAACGAGAGGATAAAGCAGGAACGACTTTTTCTGATGAGGTGCAGATTGAAATTAAAGGACACACACTTCCATATGTAAGTCGTGGGGGACTGAAATTAGAAAAAGCGGTTGCAAATTTTGATGTAAATTTGGACGGAAAAGTATGTACAGATGTAGGTTCTTCAACAGGTGGATTTACGGATTGTATGCTTCAAAATGGTGCGAAAAAAGTTTTTGCTATTGATGTAGGAAGAGGACAGTTAGCATGGAAATTGCGTCAAGATGATAGAGTTGTCTGTATGGAAAAAACAAATATACGATATGTAACACCAGAAGATTTAGGTGAAGAAATTGATTTTTCTTCAATTGATGTTTCCTTTATTTCTTTAACAAAAGTATTATTACCAATTCGTAATTATTTGAAATCGAATGGTCAAATTGTAGCGTTAATTAAGCCACAATTTGAAGCTGGAAGAGAGAAAGTCGGGAAAAAAGGAGTTGTGCGTGAAAAGAGTACTCATCATGAAGTGATTGAAAAAGTTGTATCTTATGCAGTTTCTATTGGCTTTAAAGTGTTAAATATTGAGTTTTCACCAATTAAAGGGCCGGAAGGCAACATTGAGTATTTACTTCATGTTCAAAAAACAGACACAATTGGAACATTAGAAGATGTTGAAGTTGATTTAAAAAGCGTTGTAGATAATGCGTTTGATATATTAGCAAAATAAGGGTGTGTAAAATCGTGGATAAATTTTATGTTATTACAAATCATACTAAAGATGAAAAGTATGAAGTTACAAAGGCAATCAAAAAATACATAGAAGAAAATGGAAAGAGATGTATTTTGGAAAGTGAACAACCTATTCCCAATGATACAGAAGGTGTACTTGTAATCGGTGGAGATGGAACACTTATTCAGGCTGCAAGGGAACTTTTAGATAAAAATGTAAAACTTATTGGTATTAATTTAGGTACACTTGGATATTTGACAGAAATTGAAATGCAGACAATTTATCCTGCGTTGGATCGTTTGTTTGCTGACGAGTATACAGTAGAAGAGAGAATGATGTTGAAAGGAAGTCTACCAAATGGTACAGAAAATGTGGCGTTAAATGATATCGTTGTCACGCGTTACGGTTCTTTACGTTTGATTTCTTTTCGGGTGTATGTAAACGGTGAATTGTTAAATACATATCAAGCAGACGGGATGATTGTCTCTACGCCGACAGGTTCTACAGCTTATAATCTGTCAGCAGGGGGACCGGTAGTAGAGCCGACAGCAGCAATACTTGTGCTCACCCCCATTTGCTCTCATGCACTAAATACAAGTAGTATTATTTTATCTGTGGAAGATGAAATTATAATTGAAATGGGAAGTAGAAGGGAAAATGAAGAAGATGAGTCGGTTGTTGCATTTGATGGAACAGATATATTAAAGGTATGCACAGGGGATAAAATCATAATAAAAAAAGCAAATGAAACAATGAAGCTAATGAAAATAAATCAAGTGAGTTTTTTGGAAACACTTAGGAGAAAGATGAAAGGGAACTAAAATGAAAGTAAACAGACATGCAAAAATCGTAGAACTGATTCATAAGTATGATATTGAAACACAGGAAGAATTAGCAGATTATTTAAATGAAGCTGGATTTCAAGTAACACAGGCAACAGTTTCCAGAGATATTAGAGATTTGAGATTAACAAAGGTACCAACAAGTACTGGAAAACAGAAATATATTGTACTTCGTACTCCAGATGAAGATTTAAAAGATAAATATCGTAGAGTGTTGCAAGATGGTTATTTGTCTATGGATAAAGCACAAAATATTCTTGTTATTAAAACGGTTCCTGGAATGGCTATGGCTGTTGCAGCGGCATTAGATGCAATGAAGTGGCATGAGGTTGTGGGATGTATAGCTGGAGATGATACGATTATGTGTGCAATACGAAATGAAGGAGCAACTACAGAAGTTATGGAAAAAATCAGCAAAATTGTTTTTCAATAGGAGAAAAGAATGCTACAAAACTTACATATAAAAAATCTCGCACTGATTGATGAGATTGAAGTTGATTTTGAAAAAGGTTTAAATATACTAACTGGGGAAACAGGCGCTGGAAAGTCTATTATTTTAGGTTCAATTCATTTGGCGCTTGGAGGGAAATATAGTGCAGACATGTTAAGAAAAGGCGCTTCATATGGATTGGTGGAACTGACTTTTCGGATAGAAAAAGAAGGAATAAAAAAGGCTTTGAAAAAATTGGATATATTTCCAGAAGAAAATGAAGTTGTATTTAGTCGTAAATTGATGGAAGGACGAAGTGTTAGCAGAATTAATGGAGAAACGGTTTCTATAAGCAAAGTAAAAGAAACTGCAAGTATATTAATTGATATTCACGGACAACATGAACACCAGTCTTTATTATATAAGAAAAATCATTTGGATATATTAGATGCTTTTGCAAAAGAACAGATTGCCGAAATGAAAACGGAAGTAAAAGAAAAATATGTAATTTATAAAAAAATAAAAGAGGAACTGAAGCAGGCAAAGATAGATGAGATAGATAGAGCAAAAGAGATAGATTTTATTCAGTTTGAAGTAAATCAAATTCGTGAGGCAAATTTAAAATTTGGTGAGGATAAAGATTTAGAAGAGCAATATAAAAAAATAATCAATAGTAAAAGAATTGTGGAGAATCTAGAAGAGGTTGCTGAATATATGGGAGAATATGGCGGAAATGGAATTGGCGATATGTTAAATAGGGCTATTCGTTGTTTAGGAGAAATTTCTCATATGGATAATTCAATCAGCGTTTTACATGGACAACTTTCAGACGTAGATAATTTGTTGAATGATTTTAATCGAGAACTCTCAGAATATAGACATACGTTAGAATTTTCTGAGAAAGAATTTTATGAAACAGAAACAAGGCTAAACGAAATAAATAGGTTAAAGGCAAAATATGGACAAACTATAGAAGAAATTCTTTCTTATTGTGAGGAAAAAGAAGAGCGTTTGGAAAGGTTAAGTGATTATGACGCTTACATAGAACAATTACAACAAAGATATTGTGTAGCAGAAGAAAATTTAAAAGAGGTAACGAAACAATTATCAGAAGGACGAAAAAAAGCAGCACTTTTATTAAAAGATGCCATTAAATCAGGACTTTTAGAGTTGAATTTTTTGGAAGTGCAGTTTGAAATTTCCTTTGAAGAATTGAAAGAATTTACTGTGGACGGGAAAGATGTAATTGAATTTTTGATTTCTATGAATCCAGGAGAATTAGTAAAACCTTTGTGTGAAGTGGCATCTGGTGGTGAGTTATCTAGAATTATGCTTGCGATAAAAACAGTTCTTGCTGATAAAGATGAAATAGGGACATTAATATTTGATGAGATAGATGTGGGAATAAGTGGGCGTACAGCGCAGAAAGTTTCTGAAAAAATGTGTGTCATTGGACGAAAGCATCAAGTTATTTGTATTACACATCTAGCGCAAATTGCAGCTATGGCAGATGCACATTTTGCCATTGAAAAAAAGGTAAATGATGGAAAGACGAAAACGGAAATTAGCAAACTAACTGAAGAGCAATCAGTACAAGAATTAGCAAGAATTCTTGGAGGGGCTCAAATTACAAACAAAGTGATTGAAAATGCAATGGAGATGAAAAAACTTGCTTTAAATGTAAAATAATGCCAGTGTAAAATAAATACAGATTCACATACTAAAACAGATATCCAAAAGGATATCTGTTTTTTATATTCGTTTTGGGGAGGTATAAGTAGTGAGAAAATATTGGTATCGTAGATATCTAGTGATTGCTCTTGTATTTATGATAACTATAGAAGGAGGAATGTTACTTAAAGAACAGGAGCGAAAGCAAAAAGTAAGTGTGGAATCTATATCTAATGATTTACTTATTCCGGGGGGGATTCCTGTGGGAATTTATATGGAAACAGCGGGAGTTATGGTTCTAGGAACAGAAAAAATAAAGTCGGTTGATGGTGGAAATTATGAACCTGCGAAAAGATTAGTTAGAAAAGGTGATTATATTCAAGAAATAGATGGAGTGGAGGTAAAAAACAAAAAAGAACTACTGAATCAAATGTCGCACTTAAATCCTTCAGGAACAGTTTTGAAGTTAAGACGAGGAAAAGAAAATGTGTCAGTAAAAGTTCATCCTGTAAAATGTAAAGGAAAATCTTATAAATTGGGTATATGGGTTAGAGACAATACACAGGGACTTGGAACAATCACGTTTTTAAATAGAAATAGTGAATTTGGAGCGTTGGGACACGGAATACATGACATAGATACGGGGAAACTTTTACAGATGTCTACAGGAAGACTGTATGAAACAAGTATTCGAGATATAAAAAAGGGCGTGAATGGTGAACCGGGAGGAATGGAAGGGATTATCGTTTATAATCAGTATAATGTCTTGGGAAGTATTGAAAAAAATACGGAAGAAGGAATATATGGGAGATTTGATGTGATTCCCATGGAATTGATGAAACAGCAGCCATTGCGGTTGGGGAAAAAAGAGGAGATTAAGGAAGGGGATGCGAAAATCAAATGTTCAGTTGATGGAAAGTTAAAAGAATATGCTGTGCGTATCACTAAAGTAGATTTGCATGAGAAGGAAGTGAACAAAGGGATTGTTCTTGAAGTGACTGATAAAGAACTGTTGAAAAAAACAGGTGGGATAGTACAGGGAATGTCAGGAAGTCCTATTATTCAGGATGGGAAACTGGTGGGAGCAGTCACTCATGTTCTGGTCAACGATCCCACAAGGGGCTACGGCATTTTTATCGAAAATATGCTGGACGCAGCGGCGTAGCGACAAAAATTTGTGGCAGAGGGAAATTCTCTGCCACTTTTAGTTTGTGTGTGATATAATTTTGTTAGATAAATCAGAACCAATCAAACAGATAAGGGGGGAATCCCAAAGATGAATTTTAATAAAATGATACCTGAGCTTTCTGTCTTTGATATTGGGAAAACAATCGCATTTTATAAAAAGTTAGGGTTTGAAATAATCTACGAAAGACCTGAAGATTTGTTTGTTTTTATGTCTTTTGAAGGAAGCCAGTTTATGTTTGAACAAATTCACAATGACGGATGGAATATAGGGGGGATGTGTTACCCGTTGGGACAAGGGGTAAATTTTTCTATTGAAGTAGATGAAATTGACTGCCTATATAAGCGGTTAAAAGAAAAACAAACGGAATTTTATAGGGATTTGAAACTTTCTTATTACCGTGTCAACGACCAATGCATAGAACAAAAAGAATTCCTGATACAAGATCCCAATGGATATTTATTGAGATTTACAAATTGACAAATTCCAGTTTTAAGAGTTCTTCTGTACAGAAATTCATGAATTTTTGACAAGTGAATTTTGTGTTATGTGCTATAATACGACATATCGAAAAAATGTTACCTTTAGATAAAGTGATATAAAGGAGGAGTTCGTTATGGACCAAATGACAAAAAAGAAGTGAAGATAATTGTACGAACATGTAGAACAGATGTCAAGTTTAATGGCAAACCGTAGAAAACTGATAGAAGATATGGAAGCTCTATTAAATGAAATGGAGTTACAGCAGAAAGACTTATATGAAGGAAATAGCATTGAATAGTATTTACAATAAAAGTGCACATATTTTGAAGTGAATAAGTATGATATTTGTTGAATTATTTTGAATTGTATGTGTTATAATAATTGTAGAACAAAATAACTACTTAACAGACCAACGAAAGCAAAGTCCGCTAAGCATGTTAAATAATCATTTTTGGAGGAAAAGATATATGAATACTTTAAAAGTTGAAAAGAGAAACATGCAGACAAAAACTAAAAAATTGAGAAGAGAAGGATTTGTTACTGGAAATGTATTTGGCAAAGAATTAAAAGATTCTATTCCGATTCAGATGGGAAAACATGATGCGGAAGAATTATTGAAAAATTGTCAAAAAGGAAGCCAAGTTATTATGGAGTTGGAAGGAGAAAAACGGAATGTTTTAATCAAGGAAGTTGATATTGATTCCATGAAACATCAGATTCTTGAGATTGATTTTCAGATGCTTGTAAAAGGTGAACAGGTACATTCTGTAGCGGAGATTGTTCTGTTAAATCATGATAAAGTTGTAAATGGAATTGTTGAATTGGATCTTCCGGAAATCGCTTATGTAGCAACTCCCGAAGCATTGGTAGAAAAAATTGAAATTGACTTGAAAAAGATGAGAGTAGGGGATGAGGTTCTGGTTAAGGATCTTCCGATTGCATCAAATAAAAAGATTACTTTAAAAACAAACTTGAATGAGTCTGTTGTAAGAATTGTAGAACCACATACTGTTGTAAGTGATGAAGATGACAATGTTGAAGAATAGTAGAATTTTTTATGAAAATGGAGATAAATATCAGATTGAAGAAATAGGTGTAATGGTATAGGAACATAACAAATGACGGTAGAGGAAAGTCTTCTCTATCGTTTTTGAGTTTATGTGATATAATTTTGTTAGATAAAATACCTATAACAGTTTTATTTAAGAAAGTTTTGAGAAAATTAGAATTTGTGAAGGTGACTTATGAAACGAGAGTTGGGAATTGCTAGATGTGGTCTTGCATGTTGTTTATGTTTGGAAAATTCGGAATGTATTGGATGTGGTTCAAATGGTTGTCCAGATAATGATTATTGCGAGAATAAAAAATGTTCGATTTCAAAGGATTTGACACATTGTTATAAGTGCGAAGAAGATTGCAAAAGGGGATTATTGAGAAAAATCAAGCCATATACATTTACTTTATTTGCTAAAAAATATGGAGAGGAAAAGTTATTAGACTGTTTAGAGAGGAATGAAGAAAATGGAGTTGTATATCACCGTGATGGAATAAATGGAGATTATGATGATTTTGGTGATGTGGAGAAGTTGATGGAATTTATTCTAACTGGAGTACGATAAGTACTGATGAAATAAATATAGGAGTTATGATTTTAAAAAGAGAGGAATCGCCAAGGGTCTATGTTTGATTGGATAATTGTTATTATGCGTTGCTTGTAGCAACGGGGATTTTATCATATCATGTAGGTACGAAAAGAAAGGGGTGCATGTTATGTTAAACGAAAATATCAAAGCAATTAGAAAGTCAAAAGGACTTTCGCAAGAAGAACTTGCAACTAAGCTCAATGTAGTTCGTCAAACAATTTCGAAATGGGAAACGGGGGTGTCGGTGCCTGATTCCGATATGTTGCTTTCTATATCAGAAATATTGGAAACACCTGTTAGTACGCTGTTGGGAGAAACTATTGCAGAAAATACAGTGGATGATTTAAAAGTAATTTCTGAAAAGCTAGAGGTTATTAATTTGCAGTTAGCACAAAAGAAAATAGAAAAACAAAAGATATTACATTGGTGTTATATTTCAATATGTGCAATTGTAGTAACTATTTTTACTATTATAATTGTATTAAATAGTCCGTATTTAAATTGGAACTATAATGATATCGAAACAGCCATAATCGGTGTTGGTTTTCATGCGTTTGAATGGGTGTTTGTTAGATTAGCCCCATTTGTTTTGATTGGAGAGATTGTTGGTTTCTTTTTGACAAAAGAAAAAAGAAGATAATTAAAAAAATATTTTTAAGCAGATGATGTAATGGGAATAAAATTACATCATCTGTTTTTTTATATGATGAGAAATGTAAAATAAGGAGGAAAATGTCGAAATCGTCCGACAATATTTTCTTGTATCTGCAAAATGAGTCGGATATAATGGGCGGGTAGTTAGATGGTCATAGAAATAGGAGGTTTCGATTTATGGGAAACTTAAATGTAGCAATTGCTGACGATAATGAGAGAATTTTGGAACTTTTAGATGAAATTATAAGTACGGATAGTGAACTTACTGTTGTTGGAAAAGCAAACAATGGGGAAGATATGTGCCATATTATTAAAAACAAAGAACCAGATGTAGTGTTACTAGATTTAATCATGCCTAAAATGGACGGAATTAGTGTGCTAGAGAAGATAAATACAGATGTGAGTATAACAAAAAAACCAGATTTTATTGTAGTTACAGCTGTAGGACAAGAAAGAATTACGGAAGATGCGTTTAGAAAAGGCGCAAACTATTATATTATGAAACCATTTAATAATGAAATGATTATTAATCGAATTAAAAGTACAGTAGGAGGAAAGGCGAAGACAGGTATACAACAGACATTATCCATTCCTCAACCGCAGGTTTTAACTCAAGAAAGATTGGAAGAGTATGTGACGGATATGCTTCATGAAATTGGAATACCTGCTCATATTAAAGGATATCATTATTTACGTGATTCTATTATCATGGCGGTAGAGGATATGGATGTATTAAATGCAATTACAAAAATTTTGTATCCATCAGTAGCAAAAAAACATCAAACGACAGCTAGCCGTGTGGAAAGAGCAATCCGACATGCAATTGAAGTTGCATGGGGAAGAGGTAAATTAGATACACTAGAAGAATTATTTGGATATACAATTAGTAATGGAAAGGGTAAACCAACAAATTCCGAGTTTATTGCGTTGATTGCAGACACAATTCAATTAAAATACAAACACTGATAAATCCTTTTCATTAAGATGTAATTGCGCTATAATAGAATTATTATACGAAAGGTGGAGAAACGAGTATGAGAAAAATCTTATTTGCAGCATCGGAATGTGTTCCGTTTATCAAGACAGGTGGATTGGCAGATGTAGTGGGAAGTTTACCTAAGTATTTCAATAAAAAAGAGTATGACGTTAGAGTAATGCTACCCAAATATATGTGTATGAAACAGGAATGGAAAGATAAGATGGAATACAAGACTCACTTTTATTTGGATTTATCATGGAGAAAACAATATGTGGGCATTATGGAAATGAACTTAGACGGTGTAACGTTTTATTTTATTGATAACGAATACTATTTTGCAGGCCCAACACCATATGGCAATATTTATGAAGATGTAGAAAAATTTGCCTTCTTTTCTAGAGCTGTTTTAAGTGCTTTGCCATTAATTGATTTTAGACCTGATATTATTCATTGTCATGATTGGCAAACAGGGTTAATTCCTGTATATTTAGATAATTTTCGCTTTGGTGGGGAATTTTATCAAGGAATTAAGACTGTAATGACTATACATAATTTGAAGTTCCAGGGAGTATGGGATAAGAAGACAATTCAGGATATTACGGGGTTGCCAGACTACTATTTTACTGCTGATAAGTTAGAGGCATATGAGGATGCTAACTATTTAAAAGGTGGTATTGTTTATGCAGATAAGGTGACAACAGTGAGTTGTTCTTACGCAGAAGAAATCAAAACGGAATTTTACGGAGAACGTTTAAATGGTTTGATGAATGCGAGGGCAAATTGTCTATCAGGAATTGTGAATGGGATTGACTATGAAGTATATAATCCAAAGACAGATAAAATGATTCAAAAGAGATATTCCGTAGATACTTTTAGAAGAGATAAGAAAAAGAATAAGCTTGCCCTTCAAGAAGAATTAGGCTTAGAAGTAAATGACAAAAAGATGATGATCGGAATTGTATCTCGCCTTACTGATCAAAAAGGTTTTGATTTAATTGCATATATTATGGATGAACTGTGTCAAGATGATATTCAGCTTGTTGTTTTGGGAACTGGAGAAGAGCGATATGAAAATATGTTTAGACATTTTGCTTGGAAATATGATAAAAAAGTTTCTGCGAATATCTATTACTCAGAAGAAATGTCTCACAAAGTGTATGCTTCTTGTGATGCGTTTTTGATGCCGTCTTTATTTGAGCCTTGTGGTTTGAGTCAATTGATGAGTCTTAGATATGGAACAGTTCCAATTGTGCGTGAAACAGGTGGCCTTCGAGACACTGTGGAGCCATATAATGAGTTTGAAAAAACGGGTACAGGGTTTAGTTTTTCGAACTATAATGCGCATGAGATGTTGGGCATTATTCGTTATGCGGAGAAGATTTATTATGAAAGAAAACGAGAATGGAATAAAATTGCTGAACGTGGAATGAGAAAAGATTTTTCTTGGAAAAATTCTGCTAAACAATATGAAAAACTATATGAAGAAATGTAATTGACAAAGGAGTAAAGCATGAAGATTATCGACAGATTAAAGGAAGACAGAATAAATATTTCTTTTGAGGTGTTTCCACCAAAGACAGAGGCGGGATTTGATAGTGTAATAAATGCAGTAAATGAGATTGCAACTCTAGCCCCGTCTTTTATTAGTGTGACTTATGGCGCAGGTGGTGGTACTAGTAGAAATACAGTTCATATTGCTTCGCATATTAAACACGATTTACAGGTGGAAAGTTTAGCACATTTGACATGTGCTTCTTCAACTAAGGAGGAGGTGCAACGTGTTATTTCCACATTGAAAGAAAAGGGCATTGAAAATATACTAGCACTTCGAGGAGATATTCCAAATGAAACAGAATTTCCTGCTACAAGTCGATATCAATATGCATGTGAACTTATTAAAGAGATAAAAGAAAATGGTAATTTTTGTATTGGAGCAGCTTGTTATCCAGAAGGACATGTGGAGAATGAACATAAAAAAGATGATATAAAGTATTTAAAAAAGAAGGTTGATAGTGGTGTAGATTTTCTCACAACTCAAATGTTTTTTGATAATAGTATTCTTTATAATTTTTTGTATAGAATTCGCGAGCAAGATATTACAGTTCCTGTATTACCTGGAATTATGCCAGTGACAAATGGTAAACAGATGAAGCGTATTTGTCAACTGTCTGGGACAGTATTGCCACAACGTTTTAAAGCAATTGTAGATAGATTTGGAGATGATCCAAGGGCAATGCAACAAGCGGGAATTGCCTATGCAACAGACCAAATTATTGATTTGATTGCCAATGGAATTGAAAATATTCACATTTATTCCATGAATAAACCAGAAGTTGCAAAGGCAATTATGGCGAACTTGAAAGAAATTATAAAGTAGGAGAAAGTATGGAGAAACGAATAAAGGAAGCAATTCGTTATCTTGGTTTTGGTAAGAATACGGTAGATGACCGTACATTTGCTCTTATTATAAATTCTTTCAAAGAATTGGAAGAGGTGGCAGATGGACGAGTTATTTATCGTATTTTTTCATTGAAAACAGAACGAGAGAATAGGATAAGAATTGGAAATATGGTAATAGACAGTATCGCGTTAAGTAAGAATTTAAAAGGATGTCAAGAAGTTATTCTTTTTGGAGCAACACTTGGCACAGGTGTGGATATGTTGATGAAACGTCGAGCAATTACAGATATGGCGAGTGTGGTTGTTTTACAGGCGTGTGCTACAGCAATATTAGAAGAATTCTGCGATAAATGTGTTGATGAGATTTCGAAGGAATTAAAGAAGAGAGAATTGTATTTACGTCCACGATTTAGTGCTGGATATGGGGATTTTTCTATTTCTCATCAAGGAGAAATTTTGAATATGTTGGATGCGTCCAGGAAAATTGGGCTTACCATGACAAAAGGAGGTATGTTGACACCGATAAAATCTATTACAGCCGTAATAGGAATAAGTGATAAAAACATATTTTGCCATCGGGAAGGGTGTGAACTATGTGAAAAAACAGATTGCGATTACAGAAGGGAATAGACAATGGTATTAGAACGTTTAGGAAAAGAATTACTCTTTTTAGATGGTGGTATGGGAACGCTTTTGCAAGAAAAAGGTCTTTTACCAGGAGAACTTCCAGAAACTTGGAATATAAAAAACAAAGAAATTGTGATAGATATTCATCGCCAATATTTTAAGGTGGGAAGTGATATTGTCCTGACAAATACATTTGGTGCAAATGCGATTAAATTTCATGATGATTCTTATAACTTAAAAGAAATTGTAGAAGAGGCAGTTGTGAATGTGCATAAAGGAGCTATAAGATGTAATAAGGATAGAAATGAGTATTGTGTTGCTTTAGATATTGGACCCACTGGAAAACTTTTAGAACCAATGGGAGATTTACCGTTTGAAGATGCATATAATGCTTTTGCAGAAGTAATGCGTTATGGAGAAAGTGCAGGAGCTGATTTGATACATATCGAAACGATGAGCGATACATATGAGCTGAAAGCAGCAGTTCTTGCTGCCAAGGAAAATACGAATTTACCTATTTTTACAACAATGATTTTTAATGAAAAAGGAAAACTTCTAACAGGAGGAGATGTTCTATCGGTAGTTGCAATGTTGGAAGGTCTACGCGTCAATGCAATTGGAATGAATTGTGGAATGGGACCTAAACAGATGATTCCTATCTTAAAAGAAATGAAAAAATATACATCTCTTCCTATTATTGTTAAAGCGAATGCAGGACTTCCAAAACAAAAAAATGGAGAAACATACTATGATGTGTCTCCTAAAGAATTTGCAAATGCAATGGGGAAAATTGTGGAAGAAGGCGGATGTGTAATTGGTGGATGTTGTGGGACAACGCCAAAGCATATTTTAGAAATGAAAAACATATGTAAAAATAAAAAAATAAAACCCTTGAAAAAGAAAAGTGATACGATTGTATCTTCTTATGGAAAGGCAGTTGTTTTTGGTCAAAAACCCATTATTGTTGGAGAAAGAATTAATCCAACTGGAAAAAGTAAGATGAAGCAGGCACTGAAAGAAAATCAGTTAGATTATCTTTTGAAAGAAGCGATTACGCAACAGGAAAAAGGTGCGGATATACTTGATGTGAATGTAGGGCTTCCGGATATAAATGAATCTGAGATGATGAAAAAGGTTATACCCGAGATTCAAAGTGTAACAAATCTTCCAATTCAAATAGATACTGTGAATGTAGTTGCTTTAGAGGGAGCAATGCGTTTATATAATGGAAAACCTATGGTAAATTCGGTTACGGGTAAAAAAGAATCCATGGATA
Organism: Faecalimonas sp.; assembly: GCA_020024645.1. Classification (GTDB taxonomy): domain Bacteria; phylum Bacillota; class Clostridia; order Lachnospirales; family Lachnospiraceae; genus Faecalimonas. Next base: position 16,142 of record JAHHTN010000012.1, on the reverse strand, counting down.
AAGTGTTCCCACTTATCCAAAAGTATGGAGGAGTTGTAGTAGGACTTACTCTTGATGAAGAAGGAATCCCGAAAACAGCAGAGGGAAGATTAGAAATTGCGAAAAAGATTATTTGTGAAGCAGAAAAATATGGAATAGAAAAAAAAGATATTATTATCGATGTTTTGACAATGACAATTAGTTCAGAGCCAGAAGGAGCAAAGACAACTTTAGAGGCATTGGAAATGGTAAAAACAATGTGTGGAGTTCATACAATTTTGGGCGTGTCTAATATTTCTTTTGGATTACCTACAAGACCGATTATTAATGCAAATTTTTATACGATGGCAATGCAAAAAGGATTGAGTGCAGGTATAATCAATCCTTCTTCTGAGGCAATGATGAATTCGTACTATGCTTTTTGTGCGTTGATGAATTTGGACGAAAATTGTGAAAAATACATAGCGAATTGTATGCCAAAGGAAGCTGAAAAAAAGTCACTTTCAATAGTTACGCTTAAAACAGCGATTGAAAAGGGATTGCGTGAGGAAGCTGCGCAATCTGTTAAAGAATTGATAAAAACAAAGAAACCACTTGATATTATTAATACATATTTGGTGCCAGCATTGGACACAGTAGGAAAAGGATTTGAAAAAGGAACCGTTTTTCTTCCACAACTTTTGATGAGTGCAGAAGCTGCAAAAGAAGCTTTTTCCATTTTGAAAGAGGAGATATCTAAGTCAGGACAGATAGATGAGAAAAAAGAGAAAGTTATTTTAGCCACTGTAAAAGGTGATATTCATGATATTGGGAAAAATATAGTGAAAGTTCTTATGGAAAATTATGCTTTTGATGTGATTGATTTAGGTAAGGATGTAGAGCCTGAGATTATTGTGGAAACGGCAAAAAAACAGAATGTAAAATTAGTGGGATTAAGTGCGCTAATGACAACAACTGTAGTTAGTATGGAAGAAACGATAAAACAACTGCGAAAAGAAGTGCCAGACTGTAAAGTGATGGTAGGAGGTGCTGTTCTTAATCAGGAATATGCAGATATGATAGGGGCAGATTTTTATGGAAAAGATGCGATGCAGTCAGTCTATTATGCACAGAAAATATTAAAACATTAGGAGGAGAAAAAATGCGAGGGTTAAAAACACCTGTAAGATATATTCGAAGAAAAGTGTTTGAGGAAGTGGCAAGAGTAGGATTTACCTCTACGCCAGAAACATTAATTGAGGATATTGAAGAAATTCCATATCGTCTTGTAAATGAAGATACAGAAAAATTTAGGGAAAGTGTATATCGTTCTCGGGCAATTGTAAGAGAGAGACTTCGTCTTGCGATGGGAATGTCACTTCGTCCAGAGGATAAACCGGTTCATTTGACGGCGGGAATTGAAGAAAGTAATATTTCAGCTAAATATTACGAGCCACCTCTTATGCAAGTGATTCCATCTGCTTGTGCTTCATGTGAAGAAAAGGAATATGAGGTTAGCAATATGTGTAAAGGATGTTTAGCTCATCCATGTAAAGAAGTCTGTCCCGTTGGTGCAATTTCAATGAAAAACGGTCATTCGTTTATTGATCAAAGTAAATGTATTAAATGTGGTAAATGTAAAGCAAATTGTCCATATGATGCAATTGCAAAAAAAGAGCGTCCATGCCAAAAATCATGTGGTGTAAATGCAATTGTCTCAGACAAATATGGACGTGCTAAAATAGATAATGATAAATGTGTTTCGTGTGGTATGTGTATGGTTTCCTGTCCGTTTGGAGCGATTTCTGATAAATCTCAGATTTTTCAATTGGCTAGAGCATTAAGAGAAGGTGGAGAAATTATAGCAGAAATTGCACCAGCGTTTGTAGGACAGTTTGGATCTAATATTACTCCGAGGAATATTAAGGCGGCATTGCATGAATTGGGATTTAAAGAAGTTTATGAAGTTGCACTTGGTGCTGATATAGGGGCGATTTCAGAAGCACATCATTATGTGGAAAAAGTCGTTACTGGAGAATTACCATTCTTATTAACATCGTGTTGTCCGTCATGGTCTGTTTTAACAAAAAAATATTTTCCTGATTTAGTAGATCAGGTTTCACAAGAATTAACACCTATGGTTGCTACAGCAAGAACAATCAAACAGGAACATCCAAATGCAAAAGTAGTATTTATTGGGCCGTGTGCATCTAAAAAATTAGAAGCATCACGTAGAACAGTAAGAAGTAATGTGGATTTTGTTATTACTTTTGAAGAATTGCAAGGGATGTTTGATGCAAAAGAAATTAATTTAGAGAAATATGAAGCAGAATCTTCTTTCCATGATGCAACAGGAGCAGGAAGAGGGTATGCAGCAGCAGGTGGTGTTGCAGCTGCAATTGAAAAATGCATTAATGAATATTATCCAGATGTGGAAGTGAACATTGAACATGCAGAAGGACTTGCAGAATGTAAAAAGATGCTTGTTTTAGCAAAAGCGGGGAAAATGAATGGATGTTTAATTGAAGGAATGGGATGTCCAGGAGGTTGTATAGCCGGTGCAGGAACGAATATTGAAATTCCAAAAGCGAAAAAAGTGCTAGGTGATTTTGTGGCAAAATCCTCAAAAAATTTACCAGCAAAAGAACTAGAAGAAATAGAATTGAAATAAGTCTTTTTTTGTGTTATGATAGATAAAAAGTGATAAGTTTAATGTATGGAGGTGCATAAATTATGGCATTTTGGGCAACATTAATTCAAACTATTATAAAGATGGTCATCGTTGGTGCGGCAGCCTTTGGTGGCATTATGTTAGGAAAGACGTTACGCAAAAGAAAGAATGAAAAAGATAAATAGTCGTGAGGACGGGATGGATTTTCCATCTCGTTTTTTCGTATAAGAAGGGGAGAAACTTATTTGACAAAAGGAGAAAGTAACTTTATAATTAATTGTTAGCAAATTAATCAGAAATGATTGTTAATATTTTATGAGCAGGAGGACAATAATGCAACCATATGGAGTAAATGAATTGAGAAAAATGTTCCTTGATTTCTTTGAAAGCAAAGGACATTTAGCAATGAAGAGTTTTTCGTTAGTGCCACACAATGATAATAGTCTTTTATTAATTAATTCAGGAATGGCACCATTAAAACCATATTTTACAGGTCAGGAGATTCCACCAAGAAATCGTATGACAACTTGTCAGAAATGTATTCGTACAGGAGATATTGAAAATGTTGGAAAGACGGCACGACACGGCACATTTTTTGAAATGTTAGGAAACTTCTCGTTTGGTGATTATTTTAAAAGAGAAGCCATTCAATGGTCGTGGGAATTTCTTACGGAAGTTGTTGGATTAGATGCCGATAGACTTTATCCATCTGTATATGAAGAAGATGATGAAGCCTATGAGATTTGGAATAAAGAAATGGGGATTTCAGCAGATCGTATTTTTAAATTTGGAAAAGAAGATAATTTTTGGGAACATGGTTCAGGTCCTTGTGGCCCTTGTTCAGAAATTTATTATGATCGAGGAGAAAAATACGGTTGTGGTGATCCAAATTGTACAGTGGGCTGTGAATGTGATAGATATATGGAAATTTGGAATAATGTATTTACTCAATTTGATAATGATGGAAAAGGACATTATGAAGAATTAGAACAGAAAAATATTGATACTGGTATGGGATTAGAGCGTCTTGCATCTATTGTGCAGGATGTAGATTCTATTTTTGATGTAGATACATTAAAAGCACTTCGTGAACATATTTGCGCACTTGCAGGAACAGAATATGGAAAAGAATATAGCAAAGATGTATCTATTCGTGTTGTGACAGATCATATTCGCTCTGTGACATTTATGATTTCAGACGGAATTATGCCTTCAAATAATGGAAGAGGATATGTGCTTCGTCGTCTTCTTCGTCGAGCTTGTCGTCATGGACGTATTTTGGGTATTGAGGGACAATTTTTAACAAAATTATGCGAAACAGTTATTAATGGATCTAAAGACGGTTATCCAGAATTAGAAGAGAAGAAAGACATGATTTTCAATGTGATTCGTCAAGAAGAAGAACAGTTCAATAAAACAATTGATCAGGGATTAGGTATTTTGTCTGAAATGATTCAAGAAATGAAAGACAAAAATGAAACGACATTATCTGGAGATAATGCATTTAAACTATATGATACTTATGGTTTTCCACTTGATTTAACAAAAGAAATTTTAGAAGAAAAGGGATTTTTAATAGATGAAGAAGGGTTTAAAATTTCTATGGAAGAGCAACGTGTAAAAGCGAGAAAAGCACGTGGTGTAAGTAACTACATGGGTGCAGATGCAACTGTATATGACGAGATTGATCCTTCTATTACAACAGAATTTGTTGGCTATGATCATTTATCATATGATTCAGAAATTACTGTTTTGACAACAGAAAATGAAATTGTAAATACACTTTTAGAAGGTACAAAAGGAACTATTCTTGTAAATGCCACACCGTTTTATGCGACAATGGGTGGACAAGAAGGAGATAAAGGTGTTATTAAGACGGAAAATGCAGAGTTTGTTGTAGAAGAAACAATTAAATTGTTGGGTGGAAAAATAGGACATGTTGGAAAAGTGACAAAAGGAAGTTTTGCAGTTGGAGAAAAAATAACACTTTCTGTAGAAGAAAATGAACGTATTAATACTTGTAAAAATCATAGTGCAACACATTTACTTCAGAAAGCATTGAAAACTGTTTTGGGTTCACATGTAGAGCAGAAAGGGTCTTTAGTTACATCAGATAGACTTCGTTTTGACTTTGTGCATTTTTCAGCAATGACACCAGAAGAGATTTTAAAAACAGAAGAGTTAGTTAATGCTGAAATAGCAAAAAATAATGCTGTCATTACAGAAGTGATGAATATTGAGCAGGCGAAAGCAACTGGGGCAATGGCGTTATTTGGAGAAAAATATGAAGAAGATGTTCGTGTTGTATCTATGGGAGATTTTTCAAAAGAACTTTGTGGTGGAACGCATGTTGCTAACACAGGTATGATTACAACATTCAAAATTCTTTCTGAATCAGGAGTTGCTTCAGGTGTGCGTCGTATAGAAGCACTTACAGGTGATGGAGTATTTTCGTATTATCGCGAGATGGAAAAAGAATTAAACGAAGTAGCAAAAGTTGCAAAAGCGACACCAGCACAGTTGAAAGATAAAGTAGAACATATGTTATCTGAAATCAAATCGTTACAGAGCGAAGTAGATGCATTAAAGAGTAAACTTGCCAAAGATGCACTTGGAGATGTTATGAATCAGATAGTAGAGGTAAAAGGAGTTAAATTACTTGCAACTGCGGTTGAAGATGTAGATATGAACGGTCTTCGTGATTTAGGAGATCAGTTAAAAGAAAAATTAGGAGAAGGTGTAGTTGTTATTGCATCGTCAGTAAATGGAAAAGTGAACTTGATTGCTATGGCAACTGAGGAAGCGATGAAAAAGGGTGCTCATGCAGGAAATTTGATTAAAGGAATTGCGGCACTTGTAGGTGGCGGCGGTGGTGGTCGTCCAAATATGGCACAGGCAGGTGGGAAAAATCCGATGGGAATTCCAGAAGCAATTGCAAAAGTGCAGGAAGTGTTAGAGGCGCAAATTTCTTAAGAAAATCAAAAAAATGTTTTTTTTGGTAATAAATAGTTGACGAAACGATAAAATATGCTATAATACAGTGTAGTGCAATAAAAATACCCGAACAGTCGTATGATGCACAATATAGGGCTGGAGGGGAGGTTAGGTGTGAGACTATGTCAAATGTAATCGTAAAAGAAAACGAAACGTTAGATAGTGCTTTACGCAGATTCAAAAGAAACTGTGCAAAAGCTGGTATTCAACAAGAAATTCGTAAAAGAGAACATTACGAAAAACCAAGCGTAAGACGTAAAAAGAAATCTGAAGCTGCTAGAAAACGTAAATTTAACTAATATGTGCAAAAAGTGAAGGGAGTGTTGAAAAATACTCCCTTTTTATACTAGTATTAATGAGGATAAGATGAATGTGGAATACAACGTTATTTGGAATTGAAAGTTATAAGATGATATTATGGTTTTTAACTTACAGTATTTTAGGATGGGTAGTTGAATCTATTTATATGTCTATTTGTAACCGAAAATTAACAAACAGAGGATTTGCAAAAGGGCCTATTTGTCCGATTTACGGAGTGGGTGCATTGACAGTGTTTGTTATTTTAAGACCATATAGTCATAGTCTGCTTTTGCTTTTCCTGTTGGGTTCAGTACTGGCGACTACTCTTGAATATATAACAGCAATTATTATGAATAAGATGTTTGGAGAGATTTGGTGGGATTATACCGATAAGCCGTTTAATTATAAAGGAATTCTTTGTTTGGAAAGTTCGATTGCGTGGGGATTTTATACAGTTATTTTATTTACATTTTTGCATGGATTTGTGGATGGATTGGTAAACCGTATTCCTTTTAGTGTAGGAAAAACAGTAGGAACAATTATATTAGCGCTAGTGGCAGTGGATTATACAATTGTGATGTATAAGCAAAAGAAAGAAAGTTTGTTTAAGTGTGTATTAGAAATAAAAGAAAACATTTCATTCAGAATACGAAGATAGGAAGTGAGCAGAATGGACTCAAAAATGGACGTAAAGAAATTTTTGATATACTATGGAATTATGTCGATCATTATCATTGTTTTCGGAAAAATGTTCCCACAATGGGTTAAGGATAATACAATGTTGTACTATATTATTCTTGTAGGGGCAGCATTCCCGGCAGACATATTATCAAGACGCGGAAATAAGAAAGACAAATAAAAAAAGCGTAGTTATTGGAAACAATGACTATGCTTTTTACTTTGTAACGGATGACATAATTCCTGCTTTTCTTGCTTATAATGATAACAGAATATAGATAAGGAGTAAGATAATGAAAGGAATTATATCTGTATTAGTGAGTTCTCTTTTATTTGGACAGTGTGTTTTTGCAAGCCCGAAAAATGCAATAGAAATCGAGGCGAAATCTGGAATTGTGATGGAGGAATCTACAGGAAAAATAATTTATGAGAAAAATGCAGATGAAAAATTACCACCAGCCAGTGTTACGAAAGTGATGACGATTCTTTTGATTTTTGATGCTATTGATGCTGGTAAAATCAAATTAGAAGATATGGTTACTGTATCAGAATTTGCGGCGTCTATGGGAGGATCTCAGGTTTTTTTAGAGCCAGGAGAAACACAATCAGTGGAAACGATGTTGAAGTGTATAGTAGTTTCATCTGCAAATGACGCGTGTGTGGCGTAGAGAGGTAGGAGACAAGAGAAAGCACTCTTATGACGTATACCAATTAAATATTTGAATAACCCTATATATTGCGTATGTAGTGTTATTCAAGGATTTGATTATTTTGAAAATGTTATATGAAAAGTTAGTGTGAAAGAAAAATTTAAAAGTTTAACACAAAGTTTGACAAATGTATTTACTACAATTGGAGAGACAGCATATAAAACTGGAATGCCGATTTGTTTTTTTATAGATGAAATACAATGTATGAAGTCAACAGAATTGGGATCGCTAATTGCAGCTTTACACAGAACAAATCAATTAGGGTATCCCGTGTTAATAGTTGGAGCTGGATTACCTAAAATATATAAAATGCTTTCGGATGAAAAATCATATTCAGAAAGATTGTTTTTATATAAAGAAATTGGTTCATTAAATGAAATACAGTCTAAAAGTGCAATAGAAATTCCTGCAGAAATGTTGGGAGTTTCATATTCAAAAGAGGCAGTGGAGAAAATAATTACATTAACAAAAGGATATCCGTTTTTTATACAACAAATGTGTCAAATTGTATATAATAATGTAAGCGGGAAAAAGATTACAGAAAATGATGTTAATAACAATATTTCGGAGTTTTTTAAAACATTAGATAATGGATTCTTTAAGGTAAGATATGAAAGATGTGCCGAGAGTGATAAGAAATTTATTTTTGCCATGGTAAAATGTGGGGAATTACCATGTACGATATCCAATATTGCCAAGAATCTTCAGAAAAATATAAATCAAATATCTACTACTAGAGCTCAGTTGATTAATAAGGGGATTATTTTTTCGGTACGTTATAAAGAACTAGATTTTACAGTTCCAGAATTTGATGAATATATAAAAAGATTAGATGAATATAAACAGTGGAACGAAGAACAGAATAGTTAAATATATTTTCGAAAAATAAGTTGTGTTTGCTAATAGAGTGTGATAGTCTAAAATAGAAAATAGAAATATTTTCCAAGCGGTATTGTGTAAACATTTGTTGTTCGAAAGAAAGGATGATTAAATGATGAGAACGTATCCATTTGTATTGCCAGAGTTGCCATACGCTTATGAATTTTTAGAACCTGTTTTGAGTAGTGACACATTACATTTTCACCATGATAAGCATATGAATGCTTATGTGCAGAATCTGAATAAAGCATTAGAGGAATATCCTGAGCTTCACAACGTTTCTTTATGTAATTTGCTAAATAAACTAGATGAAGTACCTCAAGCTATACAGACTGCTGTTCGTAACAATGGTGGTGGTGTGTATAATCATGAGTTATATTTTTCTACACTTACGAATTCAAACGCCGACACAAAACTTTCTGTAGATTTACAGGCAGCTATTGAACGTGATTTTGGTGGTATGGATCAAATGATTGCCCAGCTTAAACAGGCAGCCGTTGGACGTTTTGGATCTGGTTGGGCATATATTGTTACAGATGAGAATGGAGTATTATCTATTTGTTCTACTTCTAATCAAGATGTTCCAGATTTTAGTAAATTTGTTCCGTTGATGACGGTTGATGTTTGGGAACATGCATATTATTTAGATTATCAGAATCGTCGTCCGGATTATTTGGATGCATTTGTTAAATTGATTAACTGGGAAGTTGTTAGTAAAAATTATGAAGAGAGAAAAGAAAAATTAGTTTAAGAAAGATTATATGTAAGGAGGAAATTAATTTTATGAAAACAAAATATAGTGGTACACAAACTGAAAAGAATCTTGAAATCGCATTTGCAGGTGAGTCACAGGCTCGTAATAAATATACTTATTTTGCATCGAAAGCCAAAAAAGAAGGATACGAGCAGATTGCTGCATTATTTTTAAAAACAGCAGATAATGAAAAAGAACATGCAAAATTATGGTTTAAAGAATTAAATGGAATTGGTGATACTGCAACAAATTTAAAAGATGCTGCTGAAGGTGAAAATTACGAATGGACAGATATGTATGCAGAATTTGCTAAAACAGCAGAAGAAGAAGGATTCATAGAACTTGCTCATAAGTTCCGCATGGTTGCAGAAATTGAAAAAACTCATGAAGAAAGATATCGTGCTTTACTTCATAATGTTGAAACAGCACAAGTTTTTGAAAAGAGTGAAGTAAAAGTTTGGGAATGTAGAAATTGTGGACACATTATTGTTGGTACAAAGGCTCCGGAAGTCTGTCCAGTATGTAAACATCCTAAGAGTTATTTTGAAGTACACTGTGAAAATTACTAATTATTACGGATAAGGGAAATAGTAATATAGAAGAATATGAGAAAGAGAAAGGTAGAGGTCTGTGTAAACCTCTACTTTTTTATGGAATGGATTATGAAGATTATCTAAAATACAATAAGAAATACTTGGTATTCATTAAAATTTTAATGTAAATATTGTATATAATAAAAATAGTATGTATAATGATATTAAGAAAGGGGCGTAAAAATGGCATTAGAAAATAAACTTGGAATTACTGACTCGGCAGAACTTGCCAGAGTCGAGGAGAAAATGAGCAAAAAGAAAGCCCTGGAACTTTTTGAAACAGGTATGTTGGATATATTTGAGGTAGAAACCTTTGCAGGATTGGCGGCGATTCATCGTTATCTCTTTGAAGATATTTATGAGTTTGCAGGACAAATGCGGAGCGTTAATATTGCAAAAGGAAACTTCCGTTTTGCCCCTGTAATGTACCTTAACGCTGCATTGGACAGCATAGACCATATGCCGCAAAAGGATTTTAATCAAATCATTGAGAAGTATGTGGAGATGAATGTTGCACACCCATTCCGTGAGGGAAATGGGAGAAGTACTCGTATTTGGCTGGATGCAATATTAAAATGTGAACTTGGCAAGGTGATAGATTGGAGTTTGGTAGACAAAGAGGATTATCTGCTTGCAATGGAGAGAAGCCCGGTTAAAGATGTGGAAATTAAGTTCCTGCTCCAAAATGCACTGACCGATAAAATCAATGATCGTAAAGTGTATATGAAGGGGATAGATGCAAGCTATCATTATGAAGGATACAATGTATTCAAGACGGAAGAATTAAAATAAGATTATCTTTTCTAAACTATTGGAAAGGAGAAACAACGTATAAAAGTAGAGGAAAAGCCCTCTACTTTTTTTGTGTGTGAAATTCATAAGATTTCATTCGATGCGTGTCTGTTTCAATTTGATTTACATCTTCTTTTTCAAAGTCTGAATTTATGATGTGTGATAAAGCATGATGATACGCTTTCATTTGTTGATCGGCACTTAAACGTGCATTAATAAATATAGAAAAACTCCCATCTGGATTAGAAACAACTTGCTCTTTAATAAGAGAGTCCATATCAATAAGATGCACACCGATATATTCGTTTAATAAAGAGTTATACATAATGATTATTTATTTTCCTGTTCCTCCAATTTTTTCATAAATTCTAAATGTGCCTTCAGACGTTCAGGAGGCATTTTCCTTGACATATCAAAAAGTGAACGTAAATCTTTGTTTTCAAAAATTTCTTGTGCGATTTCAGCAGTTTCATCATTTAGATAGTATTTGTTGTCATTGTTTTTTTCTTCTCCAGTCATTAGATATTCTAAAGATACATTTAAAAAATCAGCAATTGAGATTCCATAACGGATCATGTTGGAATTGTACAGTATAGTACAGGTGATAAGATAGTTACAGTTGAGGGAAATACAAGTGATTTTAGCAATGCACATGGAAATACGTGTGCTGCAAAAACAAGGACAAAGGAACATATCTATGGATATGGAATACCAGCGTATCCATTTAATAGTAATGTAGAAGGAAATAGTTTAGAAGAACAGGTCTATAATTATTTGATTAAAGCAGGATTTTCTAAGGCAAGCACATGTGGGATAATGGGCAATATGTATCAGGAGAGTGGTGTTAATCCAGCGAATATTCAAGGTGGAGGAAAAGGACCGGCCGCAGGAATATGCCAATGGGAAAATTATACTAAAGGAGTAGGACGTTGGAAGCGGTTGGATGCTATGGCTAAAGGAAGAGGAGTACCTTGGACAGATCTAAAAGTACAGCTTGATTTTCTTATATTTGAGTTGCAAGGTGGAGATCCAACAACAAAGACATTAATGGATAGGAATTATGGTGGGCTTAACTCCTTTATGCATACAACTAATGTTGAGTGGGCAACAAAAGTATTTGAAACTTGCTTTGAAAGAGCAGGAAAGCCCAATATGCCTAGGCGAATAAAAAAAGCATTAGAGTATTATGAAAGATTTTAGGAGGAAAAAGAATGAAGAAAAAAATAGTGATTTCATTAACAATTTTAGTTATAGGGAGTATTTTTACGACAATGTTTTTGGCTAAAGATAAGAAAGAGGTAAAAAGTAAAAAAGAAAAGAATTTATCAATAGAAAAGAAACGAAATATGAATTCACAAGAAATACAAGAGAAAAGAAGAATTCAAGAAAATGTTTCTTTTGAAAATCTTGATGGATTGTTTTTCTTTGGAACAAAAGAATTAGAAGAATTTAAAAAGTGTATACAGGAGTGGTTGTATGATGAGGGGGTAGTTCCAAAGAAAATAGAAATTTATGAAAAGATAGAAGAACTTGACCAAGAAAGTTGGAAATTTTATTGTCTTGTAAATGATGGTGCATATAAAGTAGAAGGAGTGTTTAAGTTTGATGAAGAAGTTAAATTTGCATTTACGGATACTTTGCCTAAAATTGAAGAAATAGAAAGTGTTGCTGGAAAGAAACCCACAGAAGAAGAAAAAGCATTAGTAAATGAAAGTTATGATCCAGGATATGAAAATGTAGATGTTGGCTAGATTATTATTGTTGGAGGAAAAGAAAAAATTCCTAAGGAAGTAAATCAAGAGAAGTTGATTGAAAAAATGACGGGCTATTTGTTAGAAGCGCAAGAATATCGAAGGGAGGTTATATTAGAAGAAGTTCAGAAAGATGAAGATAGAATAGGACTTGTTTTTTCATTTGTAATACCTCGAATAGATAAAAAAGTATTTTGTGTAACAATAAAAAATGAGAAGTATAAATTTTTCTTTGGAACAAGAATAGAAGAATAGGAAGTGATGAAAATGAAATTAGGCAAAAAGAAAGAAAAACAGGGACAAAAAGAAAGAGTGAAACATGAAGGACTACACAGTAAGCGTGTAGTTTTTTTGTGGATTTTATTAGGGATAAGCTTTGTGTTTGCAATTTATAAAAATTTTACAGCAATAGATAGACATACGATTCATGAACGAGAAATAGTGGAAGAAAGAGTGGTTAGTACGAATGGAATTGAAAATTTTGTTAGAGGATTTGCAAGAGAGTATTTTTCTTGGGATAACACCAAAGAAAATATGGATTTACGAGTAATGGAACTGGAAAAATATGCGAATGAAGATCTAGTGCGGACTATACAAGGAATGTCCACAGCAGAAATGACAAATCGTTCGGAAGTTTATAAATTGGATGTATGGAATGTAGAAAAAATTAAGGATAAGGAATATAAAGTAGTGTTTGAAGTCGGCCAGAAAGTGATTAATGCTACAGGAGAAAAGAAAATAGAACAACCTTATGAAACAGTTGTATATGTAGATAAAAAGAACAATATGCTTATTAAGAAGTTTCCTACATTAACAGATTTACCGAAAAAGTCACCGGTTCTATTAAAAGAAGAGATAGAAGCAGAAAATGTTGAAGTAGATTTAAAAGAAAGTGTAAGTGAATTTTTAGAAGATTTTTTTGCAGTATATCCATCTTTATCAGAAAAAGAATTGAAGTATTATGCGAAAGAGGGAATTATGCCAGAAATACATATGGACAGTTATCAATTTAACACACTTGATAAAGTGGTGATTACGTCTGTTCATAAAAATAGGGTAGAAGTTCATCTTTTGGTTTCATATAAGTCTTTGTTTACAGATGCACTTCAGACATTTGAATACAATCTAGTATTAGAAAAACAAGATAATTGGAAGGTTATTGAAAGAAAATAAAATGGGTAAAGAGTACATCTATGTAGAGAAAATAAGTGACGAACGATTGGAAAGGATTTATTGTGATTCATTAGAAATCATACATAGAATGAAACGTGATGCAATACTACGAAAAGTATATAGTGATGTGGATTTTTATGAATTGTTGGACAAGATAATGGAAATTAGAGAAGCAAAAGAAGATTTGAAAAAATTAAATTGGGAGTAGGGAAAATCTGCAAATTAATGTTATAAGATTGCTTAACTTACTCATATATTAAAAGAAAAGCGAGGATAAAAGTGAACGATAAAAACAGAAAAAATATAAAAATCAAAGTGATTTATGGGGAGAAGCCTCTTCTAGAGTGCATGAAAAATGTAATTAAAATCCATAGAAAATAGAGATGGTAAATATAACCCTTATGATGTATACTTTTGGAGTATATGTCATAAGGGTATAATATTTTATGCAAAAGGAGCAATGCTAAATGAAAAATCGTGTAGTATTATACCTTAGATTAAGTAAAGAAGACTTGGATAAAGTGAATGAAGGAGATGATAGTGCTAGTATAAAAAATCAAAGATTGTTATTAACAGAGTATGCTTTGAAAAATAATTTTCAGATTGTAAAAGTTTATTCAGACGATGATGAAAGTGGTTTGTATGATGATAGACCAGGATTTGAAGAAATGATAGAAGATGCAAAGTTAGGGTTGTTTGACATTATTCTTGCCAAGACGCAATCACGTTTTTCAAGAAATATGGAACATATAGAAAAATATTTACATCATGATTTTTTAAATTTGGGTATACGTTTTATAGGGGTAGTGGATGGAGTAGACACAGCAGTAGCTGCCAATAAAAAGTCACGTCAGATAAACGGGTTAGTAAATGAATGGTATTGTGAGGATTTATCTGAAAATATTCGTAGTGCTTTTAAAATAAAAATGAAAAATGGACAGTTTTTGGGTTCTTCATGTCCATATGGATATAAACGTGATCCTCAAAATCATAATCATTTAATTATAGATGAATACGCTGCCAATGTTGTTCAAAAAATATTTCAATTGTATTTGACTGGATATGGGAAAGCGAAAATAGGTTCTATATTATCAGGAGAAGGAATTTTAATTCCGACTTTATATAAACAACAAATATTGGGAGAAAATTATAAGAACAGTAAAGCATTAAAGACAACAAAAGTGTGGTCTTATCAAACGATACATTCTATTTTAAATAATCAGACTTATGTGGGAGATCTAGTGCAGAACAAAACGAATAAACTTTCGTATAAAGATAAAAAGAAAGTTTCTTTACCGAAAGAGGAATGGATTATTGTTGCGAATACACATGCTGCTATCATAAGCAGAGAGATTTTTAACAGAGTGCAGGAAATACAGAAAATGAAAACAAGAAGTGTTTCCGGAACTGAGACGAAAGGAATATTTTCGGGCGTTCTTTTTTGTGCAGATTGTAAGCATAGCATGAATAGAAAATATGAAAGAAGACAGAATCAAAAATTTGTTGGGTATATATGTAAAACATATAAGCAACATGGGAAAAAATTTTGTAGTAGTCATAGCATTAAAAATGATGAACTAGAAGAGACAGTATTGGCTTCGATAAAAGAAGAAGCAAAAAAAATATTGACACAGGCAGATGTAGATGAACTTCAAAAATTTGAAGCGGTTGAATCGTGTAAAGTAAATTATTCGCTTCAATTAAAACAGATAGAAGGGCAGATAGAAAAAATAGAAACCTACAAAAATAAAACATATCAAAATTTTATGGAAGAATTAATAGATAAGAAAAAATATATCTATTATATTGGAGAATATGATAAACAGATTAGAGAGTTTCAATTACAAAGGGAAAATGTGATTGAAAAATTAAATTTGCAAGAAAAGTTAGATCTCCAGCATGATGAGTGGGTTGAAGCTTTTAAAAATTACATAGATGTGTCAGAACTTACGAGAGAAATGGTTTTGGAATTGATAGATAAAATAGAAGTGCATGAAGATGGTATGTTAGATATTTATTATCGTTTTTCAAATCCATATGGATAAAGAAAGGGTGAAAAATTATGAAGAAGAAACAGATTTTAAAGAAAATTCAAAGTTTATTACTTGTTTTTATGCTATCTACTAGCGTAATTGCTTGTGGAGATGTAAAAACATTGACATCTAATCAGAAAGAAAATGAGGTTGCTTTATCAGGTGGAACTTTTGATTATAAGTCTATTCCAGAATACAGTGGAGAACCATATGTCGAAGTGAATGGAAATGTTCCGTATTTTACTAAAGAAGAAGTAACAGATAAATCTTTTGAAACATATGGGGAATTAGATTCGTTAGGACGTTGTACAACTTCGGTTGCTAGTTTAAGTAAAGATACTATGCCAGATGAGAAGGAAAAAAGAGGGAAAATTGGAAATGTAAAACCTACTGGATGGCACTCGAAAAAATATGATTGTGTACAAGGAAAATTTATTTTAAATAGAGCACATTGTATTGGTTGGCAGTTAGGAGCAGAAAATGCAAATGAAAAGAATCTTGTAAGCGGAACTAGATATATGAATCTGGAAATGTTAGAGTATGAAAATATGGTAGCAGACTATATAAAAGAAACAGGAAACCATGTCATGTATAGAGTAACGCCTGTTTTTGTAGATAAAGAAATGCTTTGCAGAGGTTTGCTTATGGAAGGGTACTCTGTTGAAGATAGTGGAAAAGGAATTTCTTATTGCGTATTCTTCTACAATGTACAGCCAGGAGTTGAAATGAATTATTTGACAGGAGATTCAGAATATACAGGAGAATTTTTGGATAAAGACTCGGTAGCAGTTGTATATGAAGAGGGAACATCTAAAAAGGAAAGTGATCAAAAAGAAAGTTCTTATATATTGAATAC
>JAHHTN010000119.1 GCA_020024645.1 Faecalimonas sp. | reverse complement strand
CCAAGTAAGTATCTCCAATAGCTCCTCTTGTGAAAACAAATCATCGGACATTATATCTGCATATCTTTCTATGTTCTTGTGAATAAAACGGAATTTCTGATTTGGATAGTTCTCTCGCAGAAAATTCAAGTTATCTGTTGTCATTTTTATAATGTTTGTATTGAGTAAGATCATAATTTTGTCATTAGAAATATCCGTAATATCAAAGTTGTCATAATAAAAATCTAATGACACCAATATTTGTTCATACTTTGAATTTTCTATATCGCCGCATTTTATCACGCTGTTAAACAAATTTTCTTTGATAGCTTCATCAGATTCAAGTTTTGAAAAATCCAACTCGATATTACATCTATTAATATAAGAAATAACACTGTCGTTAAGTTTCAACACATTGAAACAGTTCATAATATTGCGTTCTGAGTATTGTACTATATTAGCATCCAGTAACAGAGACCACAAAGTATGATCAGTGATTTCGTTTATGGAAATAATGGTTGTCTGTAACCCAGAAATATAAGCGTGTTTATGTTCAACCGTAAGCTCAGGATTGTTCAATACCAAAACAGCGATGTTTTCATCATCGAGAATAGTTCCCCCGCTTATCCGCAAGACAACATCAAAATACTCATTGATATTCCGATTGACATATTGAGTTATTGCGGAGTCGGGGTGTGAAAGTAAAAGCGTATAATTCTTGTGAATAATATCGTCATCATTACTGATATTCAGTATTTTCACTTGAATAAGTCGTAGATTCTCAGCATTGATCTCATATAAAGATTCCTCGTAAACTGTGTAAAACAAATCCTTATTTAGAGTTTCATAATCAAACCCAACAAAGCATACTTCGAGCAATTTAAATCCGTGAATTAGTTTTTCGATATCTGCTTCATCTACTCCAAGATAGTCACGGGTGTTAGAAATATAGTTGCAAAGGCAGTTGTCTTTGTTAATCATCTCTATCTCACCATCATCAGAGTAATAAAGTGAAAAAATCGAATATTTTCGGATTTGCCTTTCAGAAAGAGTTCCTTCAGCAAGAGCTGTACAAAATGCTTCTGGCCACCGCATATTAAGATACTTAATATAGGCTGCCATTTCAGATGTGACATCAAAGTACGCACCTACAAACTTGAAATTATTTGTTTCTTTAAGCTGATCAAGAAACCTTTCAAGATATTCTATATGACTTTGGGTATGCAACAAATATGTAAGCAAAGAAAAATTGAGGATTTCCTCTTGATCAAAATCCACCAATCTGAGTCGTGATACGACCAGCTCAGGGTTCTTTAATTGATAGGTATATTCTTTAGCCTTTCTGTCTGTTACACTACGCAGGAATGTCTTATCAATACGGCTGAGGCTATTTTCGTAAAAATAGGTCATATAATCAGAATAAGTTTCATCAATATACCCATTACGAATAAGATACTTCAAAAGTGCAAAATACTCGCTACCCTTTACCTCGTTAAAATTTGTTCCCTTTCCAATTTCATTCGTGATTGTTATACTGAATATTGTATCAATATTCTCACGAGTAATTATTTGATGGAGCTGTTTGCTTTGGATTTCAATAGCCTTTTGCTCTAAATCGTAGATTGTCTGATGCAATTTATTGCTATTTCCAACTAGCTTATCATCAAGCATCTGTTTACGTGACATATATTCGCTCTTATGGTTTCCACTTAAATAATTCAGCACATAATCGGATAATGTGCTATCATCGTACTGGCACCACCTATAATCGCTCAAATACTTGTCTGCAAACACAGCATTTAACTCTCGCATAGATACAAGGTGTTCTTCTTTAGAAGAATCGATTCTTTGATGTATTTCGTCGATTGCTTTTTCAATTTCTGTTATTTCAGACTTAATGAAATTATCTTTATTATTTAAAAGAGCATACACAAATCCTTGATTAAGCTGTAAATCAGCAAAATCACGTGGGAATAAATTTTTGTATGCGATAATGGCAAGCATTTTATTACAATCAAGTTCTGTTATATTCAGTCTATTGAAATAAATCACAAACTCGTTGCAGATGTTTTTCAACAGACGCATATCATCAATATAGAGGGATAATCCCTGCAAAAAACTTTCGTTGAACTTCTCAAATAATCCACCCTTTTTGAAATGAGAAATAAACTGATCGTAGGAGTTGGAAGCATCTACAACAGGTACAACTGGTATAATATAATCAAAAAACTTTGTTCTGTCTTTAGAAACAAAAATATCGTCACGCAACAAATAGAAAAAACGCAGTACCTTTTTATTGTCTTTTTGAAGCTGAATATTGGCAAGTGTATTCACCTCACGGAGGCGTTCAAAAATTCTGTTTGCATTGAACCGATCCATATCTTCAAACACAATAACATCGGCATCTGCATTTTCGAAGAGGTATAACACCTCGTTGAGATATTTATCAAAATAGGAATCATCACTTTCTTCAAAGATTTCAATTTCATTACCTTGCAAATTGAGCTTACGAAAAACATTTTTATTCTTTTGAATTTTGATCAAGCCATATATAAGAAAAAACACTAGCCCGATCATAATAATCCCGTCTATCATTAAAGCATACGGATGTGCGGATAAATCTAAAATTGATTTCAACCAACTTACGGGCAAAGTCGATACATAACTTTTCCACGAATCAAAGAAAAGAAAATAGATAACTGCGGTTAAAAGGGCAATGATTTCCGCTGTCTTTTCTATAATGCTTTTAGAGCTAATTCTTTTTTTTACTCTAAAATTGGTCTGCGGAATTTTATCTGAAGAAATCTGATGTATAAGTTGATTTAGAATTTTTCCCTCTAATACTGATTCCTTTACCTCTGGCTCATCTTTTTCATCTGGGGATTGGAAATGTGCAAGTGAAATATGTAAAAATTGCAAATCATTATGTTTTTTCTTATATGAAGCCAGAACACTACTTTTTCCCGCACTATATGCGCCGGAAATAGCCACATTTCTAACATCAGAGTTTTCAAATACATAATTAATTGCTTCCTCATAAACATCTAAATCCATGTTATCTGTTGGTGTCAATCGCTCAAATTTATATGTACTTTCTGCCATATTTGTCACATCCTCTCTTGTTTTTCAATTCTCACTATTCTTCAGAAAGTTTGCCAAACGTATAGTTTTTCCATCATAATTGGTAATTTGACTACCAGAAATACACTAGCGATATATCTATTAAGTTTCCAGCAATGCTACAACAATGTTTTTGACAACTTCCCTTTATTGCCAATACTGTGCAAACAGCCACACAGGTTTACCTCTGTGCGGCTAGGATAATGAGACTTATCGTCTAATTATAAACTATTGTATCAAACTTCCTGTTTTTTTCAATGGAATATTAAAGAATTGTGCTAAATACCCAAATTGCAACAACTTCATAACCAACATGGGACGCCACAAAAAGCCAATAATTCCTTTACAACAAAAAAATGGAGCGCCATCACCGGACAATATCCGATGATGGCGCTCCTATTTTGTTTGGCAAAAGGTGCAAATCTGGGTCTTTCCCTTGTGTAGAAGTGGTTTAAATCCCCACATAGGGAATCGTATTACCCCTACAAAGAAATACCTCTACAGGCGGTCAAATTGCTGTTTTTCAACCCTTATTCCTACACTTTTTAGAACGGACGGATTGATAGTATGGACAGGACACGACAATTACCCGGAAACTCTGCTTGCAGGGGTGGACGCAGCTTTTACAGAGCTTGTTGTACTGCCGTCTGCCATTGTCCCCCAGGAAGAAGGACCATTCCATTCGCCATTTTTTACTTCTGCTCATAAATCACCCAGCTCCGGTGGC
>JAHHTN010000118.1 GCA_020024645.1 Faecalimonas sp. | reverse complement strand
CGGGGCAAGGTTTGATTTTACCTGCACCAAATATCTTTCGGCAGGTGCTTCCTTGTTTGCTGTCCTTGTGATTGCAAGAATGCTTCTTACGGCTCCTGCAATGTCAATTGAACCATTGGTGCGGTAAAGAGGGTTTGTATCTCTCATCTTGTTCATATGAGCAATAATCACAATCGCACAGCCTGTATCTTTGGCAACCGCTATCAGATGATTAAACTCGGCTCTTGTTTCATTGGCATTGTTCATCGAACAATTTTCCCCGATATAGGAACTCATCGGGTCAAGAATTAAAAGTTTGGCATTGTACTTTTCAATCGCTTCACGAATACGGTTATCCCCAAAAGACAATAACTTCATATCTTCCTTGATAAAAATAAGGTTATCTCCGTTACCGCCTGCCGAATTAAATCGGGGTACTACCGTATCGTCTGCGTCATCTTCCGTTGTCTGATAGATGATTGTTATCGGCTCTCGTTCTTCTTCATCAGAAAAGGGGAGTGCTTCTCCCTTTGAGAGCAAGGCGGCGAGTGAAAGCATAAACTTGCTTTTGCCATCGCCTGGATCGCCTTGCAATAAAGTTACCTTGCCGAATGGGATATACGGATACCACAGCCATTTCACTTCTTTCGGCTCAATGTCGCTTGCCCTTACAATCTCTAAAGCTACATCACAGTTCATTTCGTTTGTATTCATTTTCTCATCGCTCCTTTTCATTTGAACACATTGTTTTTCCGTTCTCGGTTATACTTTCCAAGACAGATTGTTACTTAAAACGCAGAAACGCCCAAAGCCACTCCGAACTGTACACTTTCGGGGCGATTTTGAGCGTTTATACAAGCGTTAAGGCTTATTTGCAGGCGAGATAATACTTTCCCTGTCAAAGCCTTTTTCTTTGTTCTGCTGTCTTTTGATAAGAAAAAACACCGTATTTCTACGATGTTTTTCTCTTACTCAAAATATTACTTCCACGAACAACTAATTGTTAAAATTGAAGGTGGCATTCCCATAAATTGAACATCAAACTTAAGCGAAGGCTCAACTTTGGTACTCGCATTATGTATTCTGAAACTTAATTCCCAACCATTATCAAGATACATTTCAACAGTAGTATTACTTCCTTTTTTAAATTCTAATGCAACAATTCTTGTAGGAAGTTCTACTAAAGGAACAGTTATTGCTGATATTTTAGTTTTACTTGGCTTATTTAATGTTCCGTGCATATTAAATGTATGTACCAAAGTAACTCTTTTTGCATCTCTGCTTACAACTTTATGATAATCTTTTATTCCTATTAAATATTCGACCATTTTTTTAGGAATGTCTGGAGTGGTACTATTTGCTCTTTTGATTTCATTCATAAAAGCATTCAACAGCGGGATATATACATCATTTTCTTTATCGGGTAATTCATTCCATTTCGTACCTTTAGTTTTTTCTTTCGTTAATTCCTCAAATATTGGCTTTATATCATTCCAATATTCATCACTACATGGAACATCAAACCATTCTTTACCAAAATCAAGTTTATGGCTTAATCTACTGTGTTTTACAGCTTCGTGATTATGCTTAATACTTAAACCTATTTCCCATTCGATGTTATCTCTTTTAATTCTAACATCTCTAACATCGCCTTTAATACCTGCTTCATCTTTCAAGAACTCTAATGTTAGTAACTTTCCGTCATTTTCTTCTAATCTTGGTTCTAATTCAATCACGGCTTCAACGGCTGCTTCGGCAGAAACAATATAAGTGTTTTGTACGGTACTACTCATACTATCCCAAGCCTTTTTATTAGCCTCATAACTTGAATTATGCACAATAGTAACATCTCTTTTCTTCGACAATTCTCTTTCAAGAACAGTCATCCAAGCAAACTCATATGCTCTTCCCTGATCATTACTTTTACTGCTCATTTTTAATACCTCCTTTATTGATAATGCTATCTCATACGCTAAATTAACAGGAACCGCATTACCAATCATTTTATAAGCTGTATTTGTATCTTTGTATATAAACTGAAAACTATCAGGAAATCCTTGAATTCTTGCAACCTCTCTTATTGTCATTCTTCTGTAAAGATGTTCTTTTCCTTTTACAAATCTGCAATCATTCTTCCCGTGTTTTTCCATTTTAGGTGCTTGTGGATGTAATTGACACTGACGTCCCGAAGCTTGAACTGTATATGCTTGCTCATCCCAAGATTTAACTCTATTTCTACTCATAAAAATAGGAGAATATGCTCCTGTATAATACTCGTTATTATTTATAGCTAATGGATTATGCTTATTCTTTTCTGCTGATGGTACAGCAGTATCTTGTAAATCCCAAATAATATCTCGTAGTGTTAATTTTTTTTCATCATCTGTTGTAGAGCCTTCAGGGAAAATAAAATTGATATTTAAATCATTACGAAATCCCATATAAAAAACTCTTTTTCTTTCTTCAGCAACACCATAATCTTTAGCATTTACTAATGTCATAGTAACATCATATCCTGCTTCTTCAAACATCTTCATTATGTTTTGTACGGCTTCACTATGCCTATTAGCTAACATACCGCTAACATTTTCTGCCAAAAAAAACTTAGGTTTAAATTCCTTTAATATCCTAATATAATCAAAAAACAATTGTCCTCTTTCATCTTCAATGCCACGGAGTGAGCCTGCTTCAGACCAAGATTGACAAGGCGGGCCTCCAATAATGCCATCAACTTCTCCGTTCAAATAAGGAGCAATATCTTCTTTTGTAACTTTTCTGACATCACCTTCAATTAAATGTGTTTGAGGGTGATTTATTTTAAAAGTTTCATATATAGTAGGGTCAAACTCATTGGCAACTGGAACTTTAAACCCTGCTTTTTCAAAACCAAGGTCTAAACCACCGCAACCAGAAAATAATGAAATTACATTCATAAAAATTACTCCTTTTCTTCTGACTGAAATTCAAAAATATCATCAATGCCACAACCGAGATATGTTGCAATTTTTGTTAATGTTTCCATCGAAACTGCTTCATCTTTTCCCATTTTAGCAAGCATATTGGTTGATATACCTGTTTGCAAACGTAATTCGGTTTTAGTTATTTTTTTATCTATTAGTAACTTCCATAACCGATTATAATTGTACTTCATACGCATTCCTCCTCATTTCGATGAATTCATACTTGCATATAATATCACAAAGTGGTCAAAATCACAATATTTTATTGTAAATCAAGATATTATATTTTGACAACTTCGACTATACTTACAACTTTATGACTTCTTGAATACTTTCCGAAAAAGAAAAACTGCTATCGGCTAAGATAACAGTTCTCTTTCGGTGGGTAATTCAGTTACGAAAATACAATGTCATTCAGTACAATCTCATCAACACAGGAACGAATGTTATTCATCATTCCTATCCATCTCATCATATCCGTTGCTTTTAATTGCTCGGTTACACCTTGTCTTTTTGCCATTTCCTTTGTAAGATACTCCGCCATATTACACGCCGAAGTATCAATCTCTACAAGATGTTCATTTAACTTTCCGCTTGTAAGTAGATTGAAATACAACACTTTCTTGTGTTCTCTTAAATATTTTGCTCTCAATCGCCCATATTTTGAGAGAGTGGGCGGTTCTTCTACTATCAAGCAGGGATAGTAATAATCTCCGATGAGTTCGTACTGGATACCTGTTCTTTCGTCTGTGATAAATCTTTGCATAGTGCTTTCTCCTTTTGCTTCTTGTGGTAAAACTCCAAAGTTTTCTTATTGTGGTTTTTCTTTTGACATTCCTCAGAACAGAATTTCTGTTGACTGTGTGTAGGCCAGTAAAGACTGCCACACACTTCACATTTACGCTGACGGT
>JAHHTN010000117.1 GCA_020024645.1 Faecalimonas sp. | reverse complement strand
TTTTTCATTTTTCTATCTCCTCTCTTTTATCGATTAGACATTAAGTTTTTTTTATGTTTTTTATGAAATAACCTCTTTTTTCATTGACTTTTATATATATTTATGCTAATCTAATGAAGTATCATTTTTGATACAATATCTATTATTTTTTTATGGAGGTAACACTATGAACAAAGGTACAGTAAAATGGTTCAACAACCAAAAAGGATATGGATTCATCTCTGACGAAGCTGGAAGTGATGTGTTTGTACATTATACTGGTTTAAACATGGAAGGATTCAAATCTTTAGAAGAAGGCCAAGCAGTTGAATTCGAAATTACAGAAGGTGCTAAAGGTCCTCAGGCTATTAACGTAGTAAAACTTTAATCAACATTTGAAATGTGCCTTTTATTTATAAGATTTAATATATTTGATTTCATATTTAAAAAGCATCACTGGAAATGAGATTAGAAAACCCGATACATTATTGTATCGGGTTCTTTGTGTGATAAGAAGACATTCCTCCTCTTCTTCCACAATAAATCACCCTTGTATCTCCAAGTATATCTTGTATCCCTCTTTTTTCTTTATCAATTCCAACCAAGATATATCCAAGTCCCATACAAATCCCACTTAAAAATCTCCCAATACTTTCTCGATAAATCACGTTAAACAGAGATAACTTTCCCCCATTTACATTAACAACCTGCAAATTCATAGCACGCTTTCCAACTGTTGTTCCTGTACAATATGTACACAAAACAAAATATGAAACACCACACAAATATAAAATAATATCTTTGAATGTATAATGAAACAAGATATATCCATCTATATGTGAAAAAATGAAATATAACGGGATTCGAACAAAAAGTAAGGCTATCCATACGATAATACTATCAATCACGTATGCTGCAAACCTTGCAAAAAAACCTCCAAATACTACTTGATTATCGTAATTGTTCTGCATAATACATCGGCACCCCGCTTCCCAATTCCATTTCTATTTCTTTTAAGACTTCTGCTTCCGACTTCGTCTTTAGTCTTTCCAATTTTCCAAAAAGTGATGCAAGCATAGTAGATTCTGTTGTTGGCGCATAAAAAATAATATGTTCTCCAACTTCTTCTCTCATGTCCTTTTGCATCTCTTCATACAATCCTATCTCATCAATTAGTCCATTTGCTTTCGCCTGTTTTGCTGAATAAATTCTTCCATCTGCAAGTTTCTTTACTTCTTCCTTACTCATTTTTCTTCCATCTGCCACAATTTCAACAAAACGATCATAGGATTCATCTACTATGCCTTGATAAATTGCAATCTGTTCTTCATTCATTTTACTCATATCTTTATTTTTTCCACTCGTAATACTAAAAGAACGAATTCCAAGCTTTTCATACAATCCTGTCATATCAAACCCTGAAATAATGACTCCTATAGAACCTGTTGTTGTATTTGGATTAGCATAAATCTTATCAGATAGAGCTGAAATATAATATCCTCCTGAAGCCGCATAATGCTTCATATAGGTCCATACCGGACGATGGGTTTCCCTTTGATATTCTTTTAACTTCAAATATAATTCTTCAGACTCGTATACTGCTCCCCCCGGAGAATCTACTTGAAGAAGAATTCCTTTATTTGCTGCATCATGTTTCATTCTATCAATATATTCTAATGTATCTAAATGCTTATATCCATTATTCTCTTCAAAAATCCCTCCTGATTCTGTCTGTTGTTGTATTGTTCCAACAACATTCACCACTCCAACATACTCTCTCTTTGGAAGTTGAAGTTCTGTTCCTCCTAATAAAATTTCACTAGAATTTCTCTTTAAAAAAGAATCTGCAATCGTATTGGTAAATACACTAGTCACGCCTACAGTAATAAATAACACTGTTGCCACTACTGCTCCTATAATCTGCTTTTTGTTCATTTTTATTCCTCTCCTTTATCTAAAGTATTTTCATCCTCCTGCATAGGATTCTCAGTGTTTTCACCCTCTTCTTCTGTTTCTTTCTCCTTAACATCTTTTTCTATTTCTTGCGTTTGTCCTTTTTCAGAATCTTTTATCTGTTTTTCTTTTTTAATGTCATTTCCCTTTTCTTCATTCATCTGCTCGTTTCCTTGTTTTACCCATTTTTTCAACGTTTCTCTATTGTAATACGCTGCTGTTCCAAGAATCGCTAAAATAAGAAGAACGAAAATGAATTTTAAAAATCCGTGTCTTTTTTTCTCCTTTGTTTTTGATTTCTTCTTTTTTCCAGAAAATTTAAATGGCAGACTTATAGAATTTCTTTTTTTCTTTTTCTTAACGATTTTTTCTCTGCCCTTATTGAAACTTTTCCTCTCCTTTTTTTCTTCTCCTTGTTCTCTTTGTTTATCCAAATTCACTTTCACCTTGCAGTCATAGCAAAATGCATATGTGTTGTAAATCGAATTTCCTTGTTTATCTTTTCCAATTTCAACTGGTTTTATTTGCATTTCATTTCCACATCGTTTGCATTTCATAAGCATTTCCTCCTCGCTTAGTTTAAGTCACATTATACCACACTGTTTCTTTCTATTTGTGAAAAAAATCTTAACTTTATATTCAATTTACGTTATAATAATCGAAGAAATCGAAACAAGTATAAAGGAGTTATATATATGAATAAAAAAGAAATTGCAGAAATAAAAAAACAGTTTACTCCTACAAATTGTGCTATCACTCGCATTTGCGGCTGTTATGTAAACGGAGAAAAAGAAAAACAATCTACATTTAAACAAGCTTTCCTCTCTTTGCCAGAAGAAGAGATGTTTAAATATTTTGATATTTTTCGCAAAGGTCTATCTGGAACACTTGGAAAAAATTTAATTAATATGGAATTTCCACTTGAAACTGAATTAAATGGGAATACTCACGATTTTCTTCTTAAACTTCGTGAAAGTCGCCTGACTGACGATGTACTTTTAAACACATTTTATGACAAGATTATCGAATCATATGACTATGCTGAACATTATCTTATTCTCCTTATTCATAGCGCCTACGATATTCCCGGAAAATCTTCTGATAACAAAGAAATGTTTGATGCTTCCGATGAAGTTTACGATTATATTGTATGTAGTATCTGTCCCGTCAAACTTTCAAAACCCGGATTATCGTATGATGCTGATTTAAATTCTTTCCATAATCGCATCCGAGATTGGATTGTAGAAATGCCAAATCATGCATTTTTATTCCCAGCATTTAATGACAGAAGCACCGATATTCATAGCACACTCTACTACTCTAAAAAACCAGAAGAATTACATATGGAGCTTGTTGACCATCTTCTTGGTTGTTCCCTACCTCTTACAGCTGGTACACAAAAAGAATCTTTCAATACACTAATTACAGAAACTCTCGGTGACGAATGTTCTTACAACGTTGTAAAAACAATTCATGAAAATCTCAATGAACTCATTGAAGAACAAAAAGATTCTCCTGTACCTGTCGAACTTGATAAGGAAGAAGTTAAGTATTTGTTTTCTAAAAGCGGTGTAGAACAGGAAAAACTCGAAAATTTTGATATACAATATGAAGCTATTGCAGGTGAAAAATCCACTCTTTTAGCTACAAATATTACTAATACAAGAACTTTTGAAATCAAAACTCCAGATATTGTTATTAAAGTAAATCCTGAACGCACCGATCTTGTAGAAACAAAGGTAATTGACGGAAGACACTGTCTTGTTATTGGCGTGGATGATCATGTACAAATCAATGGTATCTCTGCACGAACAATTTTAAAAACAGATGAATAGCATAAAAACAGAGAGGCAATCCTCTCTGTTTTTATAAATTATCAATTCGTTTTAATAGATTTTGTTCTCTTTCCTCAAACAAAACATTTTTATTATATTGATAATATCTTTCGCAAGAATATTCCTGTAAAA
>JAHHTN010000116.1 GCA_020024645.1 Faecalimonas sp. | reverse complement strand
ATACTTACGATAATAATTACTTTAATGACTTATATCAGGGTATTCCTATTGGTGGTTACAATGTTTTAATTGATGCTTTATTTAAAGGATGCGATGTAGAACTAGGTGTAGATTATAATGAAAATAGAGAAAAGTATAATGCGTTAGGAGAAAAGGTGTTATATACAGGAACTTTGGATTCACTTTACGATTTTTGTTATGGGAAATTAGAATATAGAAGTCTTCATTTCGAATCAGAAGTATTAAACGAAGAAAACCATCAAGGTGTAGCGGTTGTAAATTATACAGATAGAGAAACACCATATACGCGTGTGATTGAGCACAAACATTTCGAATATGGTACACAGAACAAAACAGTCATTACGAAGGAATATCCGGTGGACTGGAAAGAAGGAATGGAACCTTACTATCCAATTAATGATGAAAAGAATCAAGAATTATATCAAAAATACAGAGTAAAGGCAGATAAAGAAAATAATTTAATTTTAGGTGGGCGTTTAGCGGAATATAAGTATTACGATATGGACAAAGTAATTGAATCTGCATTTCAGTTAATCGGAAGAGAGTTAGCATAAAGGAAATGAAAGAAAGAGGAGAACAAAGAGAAAAAGCGTTTGATATTGCAAAAGGAATTGGAATGTTAGCAGTAATTTTAGGACATATGTCGATTCCAGAATCGCTGGGAGATGTTATTTTTAGTTTTCATATGCCACTATTTTTCTTGATTAATGGATATTTCTTTAAAAAGAAAGAAAGCAATAATGGAGAATATATTGTCTTAAAAATCAAAACATTGATATTACCATATATAGTGACTTGTGGGTTAGTTATTGTTTTTTCTATAGTATTTCAATTGCAACAGCGAGTTGAGGTGACGGAAATTTTAGAAAATGTAAAATCGTGGATTTTAGCTTCTTTTTATGGAAGCGGAACTTTCACACATTTTTTAAAATGGAATTTTAGAATAATTGGAGCAATTTGGTTTTTGTTGGCAATGTTTTGGGCAGACGTTATTTTTCATTTTCTTTTAAAGACCAAAAACCCTTATGTTTATGGAAGTATCCTATCTATAATAGGATATGTTACTGCAAAAATAGTATGGTTACCAATGAGTGTGCAGGCAGGATTAAGTGCGATTTTCTTTGTACAAATAGGCTATTTTATAAAACAGAAGAATATTCTGAAAATATATGAGGATAACAAACAAGCCTTTTATTTATCTGCGATATTTTGGTGTATGGCAATTCTATATAGTGGAAAACTTTATATGGTTGGAAACAATTATGGAGGTGGACTATTAGATGTAATAGGAGCGATTTGTGCAGCGTTTTTGATTTTAAAGTTTTCAAAATTTTTAGAGAAAAAATGCAAAAAAATTGCAGAATTATTAAGTTTATATGGAAAAAATTCTTTGATTGTATTGTGTTTTCATTTGATTGAATTAAATACATTTACATGGTCTATATTAAGTGGACAATTTTCTTATGTAACAGGATTGGTAATTGTATTTGTATGCAAGGTGATTTGGTCCATTGCAATGATTTTTATGGTATATAAAATACCATTATTAAGAAATGTATACAATGTAAAACAAAAAGTAAATGGTGAAAGGGGAGTATAGAGACTACTAGTAACTATACAAAATGAAAAAATGGAGAAGAATATAAAAGTAAGTATCATTATGCCGGTATATAAGGTGGAAGAATATGTGGGAAAAGCCATTGAGAGTATTCAAGCACAAACATTAAAAGAATGGGAATTTTTAATTGTAGATGATGGAACCCCAGATAAAAGTGGTGAGATTTGTGATGCATATGCTGAAAAAGATGAAAGAATTCATGTTATTCATAAAGAAAATGGTGGTGCTCCAAGTGCTAGAAACATGGCGATTGAAATGGCAAAAGGAGAATATTTCTATTTTCTTGATTCTGATGATTGGGCAGAACCAACAATGCTAGAAGATATGTATAATCTTGCGAAACGTGATAATGCGCAACTTGTTGTGGCAGGATTTTATATTGATACATTTATTGGGAATGGTCAGTTTATGACTGATAATTATGTAGTAGAAGATGCAGTCTATCCAAATAAAGAAACTTTTAGAAGAAATGCTTATAAGTTATTTGATAAAAACCTTTTATATACACCATGGAATAAGTTATTTGAAGCAAAATATGTTATGGAAAATAATTTACGTTTTCCAACAACATTTTGGGATGATTTTCCATTTAATGTTAGTGTAGTAAGAAATGTAGAAAGAGTTACTGTGACTTCTAAACAGTATTATCATTTCCTTAGAGCACGAACAGAGTCTGAAACAGCAGCGTATAGACCAGGTATGTATGAAAAACGTGAGGAAGAACATGGATGGATGGTAAACTTGTATAAAGAGTGGAAAGTTGGCGGTCCTGAGAGCATGGAAATGATTGCTAGACGTTATATGGAACGTTTTGTGGGTTGTGTAGAAAATATTACAAATCCAAAATGCGAGATGACAGCGAAAGAAAAGAAAAAAGAAATTAAGAAAATGTTGAAAAATCCAAGAATTAATGAAATGGGTAAATTAGCAAAACCTCGTTCTTTATATATGAAAATATTATTATTGCCAATTAAATGGCACTGTACTTTCCTCACTTATTTAGAGGCAAAAACAATTACTTATGTAAAGACGAAAAATACAAAATTATTTACCAAATTAAAGGTGGGAAGATAATGGAAAATAAAATTGCAATCAGTGTAATTGTTCCAGCATATAATGCAGAAAAAGTGGTTGAAAATTGTGTGAGCAGTATTTTGAAACAAAGTTTTAGAAATATTGAAGTGATAGCAGTCGATGACGGAAGTAAAGATTCTACAAGAAAAGTGCTGGAAAAATTAGCAAATGCAGATAGTAGAGTTCGATTGATCAAAAAAGATGAAAATCAAGGATTAAGTGCTGCAAGAAATTCTGCTTTAGAAATTGCGACTGGTGAATATGTTGGGTTTGTTGATGCGGATGATTGGGTAGAAGAGCATACTTTAGAGAAAATGTTTCAAGAAGGAAAAGGTGCAGACTTAATTGTATCTGGCTATAAACATGATACGATGGATGAGAATAGACAACAGGTCGACATCAGTAGAGAAGTAAAAATGAAGGCGGGATTTTGGGATAAAAAAGAGGAAGTTATTTCAAAAGCGGCTTATATAGATACAAGTAAAATGTTTGCATACACATGGAATAAATTATATAAAAGAAAAATTATAAAAGAAAAGGCACTTGATTTTTCAAAGCAAGTATTAATTGAAGATTTCATTTTTAATACGGAATTTTGGAATGAAATTATTACTTTATCTGTTGTCGATTGTACTGGATATCATTATGTAAAGGCGTCAAAAGATGCTCTGACACAGAAGTTTCTACCAGATTTTCTTGAAATTATGAATTTGAGATTTGATTGTATGAAGAATTTATTGAAAAAAAATGACGTATATGTAGGCGTATGCAAAGAGCAGGTTGCTAATATATATATTAAACATGCTATTGCGGGTATTGTACGAAACTGTTCACCAGCAGGAGAGTATAGTTTTAAAGAACAATATTCCCGAGTGAAAAAATTATTAAAGGATACGCACTCTAAAGAAGCACGTCAAAATGCAAAAGGAAATTCAAAACAAGAAAAAGTATGCAATTTAGTATTTAAAAGTAAATTGGCGATAGCTAATTTGTTGTTAGGAAAAACAATATATGCAATGCAGACGAAATCAAAGACAGCGTTTGACAAATTAAAATAATGGAGAGTGTCTGATGAAGAAAATAATGTTTGTTTCATGGGATATGAGTATTTTAGGAGGAATCAATCAAGTGTTGGTTGGTTTGGCAAACAAACTAAGTGAAGATTATGAGGTTTATATAGTATCTTTGGTAAAGAGTGGATC
>JAHHTN010000115.1 GCA_020024645.1 Faecalimonas sp. | reverse complement strand
GTAGGATACTATTTGAAAAATGGAAGAAAAATATATAGAAGTTATCATGTGGATGGTGAAAAATTGTTTCGTTGTATAGACAAAATGATGTTGGAAGAGCGATACAAAAGAGAAGTTTTAAAAGGCGGAGAAATAGATGCGTCGAAAATAAAGACAATTAGTTTTGAAAATATAAGAGCAGAGAATAGTTCTGTTGAATTAAATGAAAAAGAAAAAGAACTTTTATTTGAAATCTACTATAAGGATATGGAAAAATATCCGTTATCAGAAGTTTTAGATGGAGAAATTGTGGGGAAATTATATTGTACAGGGAAAGAGGTAGGGACAGAATATGTGTTATATGTTTTTAAAGAGTATCAAAGTTTTATTGAAAATCTGAAAAAATATTGTGATGTTCCTAAAAAAGTTCTCCAATCAGAAATATCGTATATTACAGTAGAAGATTATAGGAAGCCACATAAAATGAAAGAGACAATTATTCAATCAGAGGATAAGGAGAAAGTTCAAAAAATATTAGAATGTTTGATGTATACAGAAATAGGCATTTTTAGTACAGAAGTAGAGCCGAATATGAATGTGTCAATTTCAACAGACAAAGGTTCAATTAACGCTTTAATAAAGAAAAATAAAGTGCCAAGTTTTTTAAATGAATAGTTGATGTGACAAAACGAAAGAAAAGGTGAGTATAAATGAAAAAAACAAGGAGAATAAATAATAGAAACAGAAGAAATAGAAGGCGGGCAATACTGATTAGTAAAATATGTATTTGTTTTTTGATTTGTGTGGGAGTGGTATTTGGATTAAAGACTGCTGCAAAAATGTTTTTCCAAGAAGAAACGCAAATTACATTGAAGCCGTCAGTAATTAAAATTCGAGAAGGGGAGAAACTTCCAGAAATTAAAGCATACATTACTGTACAAGGTGAAAATGATACGGTGTTAGATAAAAAAACAGGAAAAACGGTAAAAGATTTAGTGGCTGAGTTAAAAAGGGGAGAAAATTATACAGTCATTTGTAAGGCAGATGGGAAAACAGAAGGAAAATTCCCAGTAGAAATTGTTTTGAAAAAAGATATAAAAGAGAAATTGGATAACGAATGGGAAGGAAAAGTGTCCATTCAGACAAACAAATCTATTCTTCTTGTAAAAAATGCTTTGGGAGATTGGGAAGGAAATAAATTTAAAAAAGTAGATGGTCAGTATGCTAAAAATGAATTTATCAAAATGAAAAATGGAACATATTATTTTGATGAAAAGGGAGAAAAAGTAACTGGAGAAAAAAATATAGGGATAAAACATTGTGTATTTTCGCCTGATGGGAAATTGGAATCAGAGAAATTTATTGGTCTAGATCCAACAAAACCAATGATAGCATTAACATTTGATGATGGACCAGGACCAGAAGTAGGAAGAATTTTAGATGTATTAGAAAAATATAATGCAAGAGCAACATTTTTCATGGTGGGACCATTGGTAAAGAAATATCCAGAAACAGTAAAAAGAATTTCTGATTTAAATTGTGAATTGGGGAATCATTCTACAACACATTCTGACTTAAGTAAGTTGGGAGTTGCAGAAATTAGGAAGGAGATACAAACAACTTCAGATGCGATTGCGAAAGCAACAGGTGGAAGAGGTCCTACAGTAATGCGTCCCCCATATGGTGCAGTGAATCCGACTGTAAAGCAAACAGTTGGACTTCCAATTATTATGTGGTCTGTAGATACATTAGATTGGAAGACAAGAAACACACAAAAGACAATTGATAGTGTGATGACATATGCAAAAGATGGAAGTATTGTTTTAATGCATGATATTCATAAAACTTCAGTAGATGCTGCGATTCAAATAATTCCTAAATTAATTGAAAAAGGGTATCAATTGGTAACTGTAAGTGAATTGGCAGAAGCAAGAGGTGTTCACTTGGAAAACGGAGTAAAATATTCTCAATTTTCTCGATAGAAAAAGAACAAATAAGAATGTAATTTAATATCATTTCCTCCTAAGTAGATAAGGTGTATAATTATAATCTATTTAGGGGGATTTTTTATAAAATCATGTAGAAAAGCAAATATAAAAAAGGTATAATAGCAAAAAAAGGAGGGTGTTTTATGGGTGGTTTAGGGTTGATTGCAATAGGTGTTATTGCGGTGTTTTTCATTTATTTTTTAATTACATACAACGGATTTATAAAATTGAAAAATTCGATTGAAGAAGCATTTAGTACAATGGATGTGTATTTGAAGAAAAGGTGGGACTTGGTGCCTAATTTAGTTGAAACAGTAAAAGGATATGCTGAACATGAACAACGTACGCTTAAAGAAATTGTTGAATTAAGAAATTGTTCATATGATAAAATGTCAATGAATGACAAAATAAATCAAAATAATTTACTTGGCAAAGAAATAAATCAACTAATGGCTTTGGCAGAAGCTTATCCAGATTTAAAGGCAAATACAAATTTTATGGAGTTGCAAATAGAATTATCAAAAATTGAAAATGATATTGTGCAATCTAGAAAATATTTTAATGCAGTTGTGAAAGAATATAATAATAAAGTAGAAATGTTTCCTAGTAATGTGCTTGCAAAAATTATGCATTTCACAAGAAGAGAAATGTTTGTAGCAAATGTGGAAGAAAGAGAAAATGTAAAGGTAAGTTTTAAATGAAAAAATTGGGAAGTTCTTTTAGTAAATTTTTAAAATATATTTTTTATGGCTATGCAATCATTATAGTGATTATTAATATATTAAAGAATGTTGATGATTATTTCGGTATGGATGATAAACAAATTCAAGTAGCAGATGGATTTACAATTGAAAATTATCAAGTTGTTTTGGACGTTAAGCAGGATAACAAAGTAGATGTAAGCGAAAATATAACTGTTAATTGGAATGAAGAATATCACCATGGGCTTGTAAAATTTATTCCACGATGGCTGGAATATACAGGGAAAGATAAAAAAACAATTAAGAGAAAATCAAATGTGTTGGATTTAAAATCTACAAGTGATCCATATGAATTAGATGTTGTGAAAAAGAAGGATCGAATTCGTCTTGGTAACAAAGATGAGTATGTGCCCTTAGGAAATAAAAAATATGAAATTCAATACACATATGATATGGGGAAGGATCCGTTTAAAAATTTTGATGAATTTATATTTCATACATACGGTGATTATTGGGGAACAGAAATAAAAAATGCATCAATAAAGATAATCATGCCTAAGAAATTGGAGCAGTATAATATTCATTTTTTTACTGATAAATATCGTGCTAATGATGTTACAAAATTTGTGGATTATACAATAGAAGGAAATGTAATTGATGCCAAATTTAACCAAGAAAAATATGCAAAATATCAAAAAGAGCAGTATTGTAAAAATAATTATCATGGGGAAAATGGAGAATGTGATGTGTCTGAACACTCAATGTATAATGGAAAATTAGAGCATTCATTAACAGTTGATATTGAACTGCCTAACGATTATTTTGTTGGAGGTAGTTGGACATATGGATGGGGATCGTTTGGCATTAGTATGGTTGTCATTTTGTTAACTATTTACACTATTTATAAGTGGTATAAATATGGAAAAGATTTTCCGAAACGAGCAGTAACAGTAGAATATTATCCAATGGACAACTTAAATGCAGCAGAAATCGGATACATTTACGGAAATCATTCAATGAATAAGTTGACCATTGCTTTAATGATTCAGATTGCTGCTAAAGGATACATAAAAATTGATGAATTGAAAAAGAAAAAAATTCAAATTACTAATTTGTGTTCTACTCCATGGAATGAATATCAAAAACAAATAGTTGCATCAAAACCATTGAGCGAATTGGAGAAAATTGTATATAATCAATTGTTCGTTAAAGAAAATGTCATTATTGTTAGTGAACATAAAACACTTTACAAAGCATTTGAAAAAGTAGAAAAAAAACTAACATCAAAAATAAAAGATTTAGTGATTGAT
>JAHHTN010000114.1 GCA_020024645.1 Faecalimonas sp. | reverse complement strand
AACAAGCTGCATCTGTTCGACAAGGAAACAGAACGCACCATCTGCAACTGATTTCTGTAACCATAATGATAAAAAGCACCAGATAACGAGGATTAACAGAGAATAATTATTTGGCTATTTGCTATAAGAAACGGTGTGACAGTAATAGTCACGCCGTTTTTTATATAAATACCAAAAAGTCTATGAGATGAGTAAAAAATCCTGTTAAAATTATTGAGCGGTCTGCCACTTGCAACAATAAAATAATTGGATCTATAGAGAGGAGTAAATTTATGAAAGTCGAAAAGAAATTTTTAGATGCTATGGAATCTGACATTATGAATGCAGATATTCCCGAAACAGAAAAAAATAAATTGATGAAGAATTTTTTGCAGCTAAAAGAACAGAAAATCAATTTAATGATTACGGGTGCAACAGGGTGCGGTAAAAGTTCAACAATCAATGCACTGTTTAATATGGAGATAGCGAAAGTTGGCGTTGGTGCAGACCCTGAAACAATGGAAATAACAAGATATGATCTAGACAACCTTGTACTATGGGACAGCCCAGGATTAGGTGATGGAAAGGAAGCAGACAATCGACATGCCAAGAACATTATTAAAAAGCTTAATGAAAGAGATGCCAATGGCAACCTTCTTATAGATTTGGTTCTTGTAATTTTAGATGGAAGTACAAGGGATTTGGGAACATCATATGAATTGATTAACAGTGTTATTATTCCCAATTTGGGACAAGATAAGGAAAATAGAATTTTGGTAGCTATCAATCAGGCAGATGTTGCCATGAAAGGTAGATATTGGGATAATGAAAACAATAGACCCGAGCCACCTCTTGAAAAGTTTTTAGAGGAAAAAGTTGCATCTGTAAAGAGAAGAATTAAAGAAGGAACTGGCGTTGATGTAGATCCAATTTATTATAGTGCAGGTTTTAAAGAGAAAGGTATGCCACAGTGTAGACCATATAATCTTTCAAAACTCCTTTATTATATTATCAAATTCACACCAAAGGAAAAGAGATTATCATTCGTTG
The DNA here is from genome assembly GCA_020024645.1 of Faecalimonas sp. Taxonomy (GTDB): domain Bacteria; phylum Bacillota; class Clostridia; order Lachnospirales; family Lachnospiraceae; genus Faecalimonas. The sequence goes on along the minus strand of JAHHTN010000114.1, from coordinate 3,036 downwards.
AAAATATTAATCATAGTGAGGAAATGTGGAAAGACAATGATGATTTGAAGGATTACCGAAAAGGTATTCTTGAAGAATTTGGAGAAACTGTAGCAGAATGTGCAATGCAAGGCGCAGATATTGGTGGGAATATTGGTAGCATATTTGGTAGAGCAGGAGAGGCTGCTGGACGTGCAATTGGAGGTGTTGTTGGAGGTGCTGTAGGCGTTGCTAAAGAAATTGTAAAACATATTCCCATTGTTAGACATTTCTGCGGTGGTGGTAGTGGTAGTGGTGGTGGTTGTTATATTACAACTGCAACTTGTGAAGAATTTAATAAACCGGATGATTGTTACGAACTAACTGTTTTCAGAAACTTCCGTGATAACTGGCTTCAGAAACAGGTGGATGGACCTGAGCTGATTGAACGCTATTATGCGACTGCGCCTGCTATTGTTGAAAAAATTAATCAACAGCCCAATCGTGCGGAGATTTATCAGCATATCCAGAATAGTTACTTGTCCAAATGCTTATCTTACATTGAGAATGGTGAGAATGAGAAGTGTATGGAGCTCTATATTGCTATGATTGAGTATTTGTGCAAGGAGGAAAGTAAATGGCAGTAAAATTCAACACATATCGCACCAATGACATACTAGCAAATTTGAATCAGATAAAAATTCATCCACTGGATGTAATGGTTGCGGGAGTTACAGGAGCAGGTAAATCTACGACTCTCAACGCCTTCTTCCAACGAACGGTGGCTAGAGTTGGTGATGGAGTAGATCCTGAAACAATGGAATTAGATGCATATGCACTAAATGATTACTTTCGTTTATGGGATACTCCTGGTTTAGGTGATGGTGTTCACATTGACCAGATTCACAAAAAAAAAATGATAGACTTGCTGTATAAAACATACTCTACAGATAACAGTACATATGGTTTTATTGATATGGTTTTAGTTATCATAGAGGGTGCAAATCGTGATATGGGAACTACATACACATTACTCAATGAAGTAATTGTGCCCAATATTCAGCGAGATAGAATTTTGGTCGCTATCAATCAAGCTGATGTAGCAATGAAAGGACGACACTGGAATCATATAACAAATACTCCTGATACTTCCTTGGTCACTTTTTTAGATGAACAAGCTTGTTCTGTCCAGAAAAGAGTTAGAGAAGCCACAGGGGTTAGCATACTGAAGCCAGTATATTATTCAGCAGAATATGGTTGGAATGTTCAAGAAGTAATGGATTTTATCATAGATCATATGCCTAAAGAACGTCGCGTGTTTATGAAATAAATAGAAAAGAGTGAAGAAAATGGACAATAAGATATTGGATAATATAACAAACGAAATTATCCACAATAAAATTGATAATATAGATGATAAAAATAATATTGTCCGCCGTATTGAACAGTTAAAAAGGCAAAGATTGAATGTTATGTTTGTCGGTCCTACAGGTGTAGGAAAGAGTTCCACAATTAATGCAATTTTCAATATGGAGATTGCAAAAGTTGGTGTTGGAGTGGATCCTGAAACGGCAAATATTCAGAAATATGAGGTAGATAATATAATTCTATGGGATACACCGGGTTTAGGTGATAATCCCCAAAAGGATAAGCTGTATGCGTTGGAAATTGCCAATACATTAAAACAAAAGGATGCAAATGGAGAGTTATTAATAGATGAAGTTGTTATTTTAATTGACGGCTCTAACAGAGACATGAAAACTGCATATGAAATCATTGAAAATCTTATTGTTCCTTATATCGGAGATACAAAAAGAATTGTTTTGGCAATAAATCAGTGTGATATGGCGCTTAAAGGGAGATACTGGAATTATGATATGAATCAACCTGATGAGCATCTGGTATCGTTTTTGAATGAAAAGGCTACATCCGTAAGAAATAGGATATTAGAAACTACAGGAATTGTCACTAATCCTCTGTATTATTCAGCATTGTATCACTATAATATATCAAAATTATTGTTAAATATGATAACAAGTCTGGGTGAAACAAAAAGATTTTTACTTACCGATAGTTTGAATAGAAATCCTGATATTTGGAAAAATAATGATGAGTTAGAGAATTATAATAATAAAATTCAGGAAGAAGTGAAGGGTTCTTTATCAAAAGCACTGGATGGTGCTGCTAAAGGTGCAGTGGCAGGCGCAACAGTTGGAGGTCTAATTCCAGTAATTGGTCCAGTTGTAGGTGCAGCTGTAGGAGCAGTTTTAGGTTTTTTGGGTGGACTTATTGAATAAGGATATAATGTTACTTGTTACTTGGATATGCAATATTAAGTGGAACAGTAAATAAAGGAATAGGATCATAGCAGAAAAACCTTTAAAGTAGTGTTTGCGGACAGCCAGAAAAGAACAATCTATAAACTTGCTATCAACATCTTACTGTAAAAGAATGATGAAATATAGTATTTATGCTTGGAGAAGGAATCCGTTCAGTATCAGCAATTAGCCCAAAGATATGTATTGGCTATCTAATTGTAGAAAAAATATATATGTAGGAGCTGAAGAAAATACTACTGCTGGAAAGAGATATTAAGCACTCTTGAGAATAGGAAGGCTGCGAAAAAACTGTTTTTTTGAGCAGCAGTGGTCACCAGAACAGATTGTAAATTACTTGAAGAAAGAATGCTTAAATTGTTGTAATGGGGGTTCCGGCCGTAATAGTCTGGGATAGCCTTGACGACTTTCGTTGCATTCAATATCGGGTAGTCTGTGTCAGCTTTTCAGCCTCCGCTTCCAATATCTTGTTCAGAATTTCCTTTATGTTGCTACAGACAAGTTTTTTCAGCTGCCCTTTGATTACTTCCTCATTTAGTTGTACAATTTTCTCGGACATGGATTGCTATCTCTTTTGAGAATGGTGGTATGGTAACTTCATTCTACCAGAGATTTGCAAACCATGTCTCCTTTTATTGGCGCAACTTATTGTACTATACCACGGTATCTGGTGATTTTTTGTTATCTTCCAGTATGTTTTCCTTTTTTTGGCCCAACGGTATGCTTTGCCGCAGATTTGCCG
>JAHHTN010000113.1 GCA_020024645.1 Faecalimonas sp. | reverse complement strand
GTATTTCTCCTTGCTATACTTATTTTATTTGTTTATAAGGATAAAGAAATTAATGATATTTTCAGTTTTAAAGTAAATGGAAGAGGAATGAAATAATATGCAGGAAGAACAATTTATTATAAAAGAACATGATAATGGGTTAAGGATTGATTTGTTTCTATCCAAACAATTAGAAGATATCTCCCGTTCTTATATTCAAAAATTGATTAAAAATAGAGACATTACAGTCAATAATTTTCCGGTTAAGACCAACTATAAAGTCAATGCAAATGACATAATAAAGTTGGTTATTCCTAAATTGTCTGAACCTGATATTCTTCCTGAAAATATTCCGTTAGATATTCTTTACGAAGATAAAGATATTCTTATTGTAAATAAGCCAAAAGGAATGGTTGTACATCCGTGTCCAGGTCACTATTCAGGAACATTGGTAAATGCCCTTATGTATTATTGCAAAGATGATTTATCAGGGATTAATGGAGTAATGAGACCCGGAATTGTACACCGTATAGATATGGATACAACAGGGTCGCTTTTGGTTTGCAAAAATGATTTTGCGCATCAAAAACTTGCTCAAGACCTAAAAGTGCATAATATCAAAAGAGTATACCATGCAATTGTGCACGGCGTTATAAAAGAAGATGAAGGTACAATTGAAGCACCTATAGGAAGACATCCTATTGATCGAAAAAAGATGAGCATTAATTACAAAAACGGAAAGGATGCAATTACTCACTATAGAGTTTTAAAGAGATTTTCTAATTATACTTATATAGAATGTCAATTAGAAACAGGAAAAACACATCAAATTCGTGTACATATGGCAAGTAAACATCATGCACTTATTGGAGATGCAGTTTATGGTCCTACAAAATCTCCATTTCATTTACAAGGACAAACATTACATGCGAAAATTTTAGGAATTAATCATCCAAGAACAGATGAGTACTTAGAAATAGATGCACCTTTGCCAAAATATTTTGTAGATTTATTAGAAAAATTAGAAAAAATGCAAAACTAATTTTTCGGAATATATGTACTTCTTATCGGAAATGTTATATAATATTATCAACAATATTCACAATGTATTTATAATTTGCATAAGGAGTGTGACTGCTATGAAGAAAACAAATGCTATTATTACAATAGGACGCCAGTTTGGAAGTGGTGGGCGTGAAATCGGGAAATTACTAGCAGATGAATTGCATATTGCTTTTTATGATAAGGAAATGTTAGCGATTGCTGCAAAAGAGAGTGGAATTTGTGAAGAACTTTTTGAAACCCATGATGAAAAACCAACAAATAGTTTTTTATATTCCCTTGTTATGGATACATACTCAATGGGATGTTCTCCAAATACTTTGGTAGATATGCCACTTAATCATAAAATTTTTCTTGCACAATTTGATGCCATCAAAAAAATTGCAAATCAGGGACCTTGTGTTTTAGTAGGAAGATGTGCGGATTATGCTTTGGAATCATATGAAAATAGGATAAGCGTATTTATTCATGCTAATTTAAATGATCGTATTAAACGTATTGCTCATATTTATAATTTGTCAGATGCAAAAGCAAAAGACTTAATTTTAAAAACGGATAAAAAGAGAGCAAGTTACTATAATTATTATAGTAATAAAAAATGGGCTTCTGCAGACAGTTATGACTTGTGTATGGATAGTTCAAAACTCGGGATAATAGGAACGGTAAATGCAATTTTATCTTATATAGAAGTAAAAGATAGTACTAAAGAAATTAAATTTTAAAATAGCAAATCCCCTTATTCAAATGGAGTAAGGGGATTTGCTATTTTTAGCGCGTGTGTATTGTTCTTTCAGGCCATCCAGAAATATTTCCATTTAAAATAGCAGTAAACATTCTTTCCTTTGTTCCTTTATGTTCAGTATTTAGCTGTTTTACTAATTCTTTTGCATACTGTCGTTTTGTATGTCCATCTACAGAACATTTATTTTTAACCACAGGTAAATTGTATTTATTCTTGAACCCAATTACGTCCGCCTCATCAACAAACATCATAGGGCGAATAACTGTTAAATCCATGCGATCTAAATATGTTTTTGGAGAAAAAGAGTGAAATCGACCTTCGAAGATTAATGAAAGAAGCATTGTTTCAATGATATCATCCTTATGATGTGCATATGCAACTTTATTACATCCCATTTCTTTTACAGCTTCATTTAAGGCACCCTTTCGCATTTTTGCGCAAAGAGAACAGGGATTGGATTCTTTTCGCTCTTCAAAAAGAATATGGCCAATATCTGTTTTAACAATTTTATAAGGTACTTTTAGTTCTTCACATAGATTTTCTACAGGTGTCAAATCAAAATCATTATATCCTAAATCGACAGTAATTGCACTTAATTCAAATTTTTTGGGATAGAATCTTTTTAGTCCATGAAGAGCATACAGAAGAGTAAGGCTATCTTTACCACCAGAAATTCCTACAGCGATATGGTCACCTTCTTGAATCATATCATATTCATCTATTGCTTTACGTGTAAAACTTAATAACTGTTGTAGTTTCATTTTAAATATTCCTTTCTTGTTTAAATATTAAAAACATCTTGCTTATAGTATCTTATTTTGACTTGAAATACAAGTAGATAAAGTGATATGATAACTTTAATTGATGAAAATTAGGAGGAAATACAAATGAAATTTGTTGTTCAAAGAGTTACAGAAGCTTCTGTGTCCGTAGAAGGAAAAGTGATAGGGGAAATTGGGAAAGGTTTTCTTGTTTTGATTGGAATCGGACAAGCAGATACAAGAGAAATCGCAGATAAATTAGTAAAAAAATTAGTTGGATTGCGTATATTCGAAGATGAAAATGGCAAGACAAACCTTGCTTTAAAGGACGTAGAAGGAGAGGTTCTTTTGATTTCACAATTTACGCTTTATGCAAATTGTAAAAAAGGATATCGTCCAAGTTTTACTGAAGCACAGACACCAGATAAAGCAAATATGCTTTATCAATACATTATAGATGAATGTAGAAAAGTAGTCCCTATTGTGCAAAAAGGTGAATTTGGTGCTGATATGAAAGTTTCTCTTGTAAATGATGGTCCGTTTACTATTGTTTTGGACTCTGAACAATTATAACATATCAAAATATCCTCTTTACTGGGTACCAATAAGGAGGATATCTTACTAAAATAATACTGTTTCACATTAAATAATTTAGGGCTCTCGAAGTTTCACTGCACTAGCAGCTTGTCTGCGTCTTGCATCATCTATAGCAGCATAATGTTTTTTTGTAGTGTTTACATCTCTATGACCTAAGACGTCTGCTACAAGATAAATATCACCTGTTTCTTTATAAAGTGTTGTTCCATATGTACTTCGAAGTTTATGAGGGGTAATTTTTTTGTTCGGAGTAACTTCTCGGGCATATTTTTTTACCATATTTTCAATTGCCTGTACACCAATTCTTTTTTTCTGTGTAGATAGGAATAAGGCATTTTCATGTTCAGGTAGAGGAGTGATGTTATTTCTTGTCGTTTCTAAATAATCAGTAAGTGCTTTTTCTACTTCAGGTCCAAAATAAACAATCATTTCATTTCCACCTTTTCTCATAACTTTAATCCCGTTATTTTTGAAATCAATATCTGAAAGATCAAGTCCAACACATTCTGATACACGAATTCCTGTGCCAAGTAGGAGAGTAAGAATGGCTAAATCGCGAGTTTTATTTTTTTCATAGTATACTTTTTTTTGACCTGTTAAATGAGAACCACAATTTTCTACATATTCAAGCAAAAGAGCAACTTCATCAGTATCTAATCGAACAATAGCTTTATCGTGAATTTTTGGCATATCCACAAATAAAGATGGATTCTTTTCAATCATTTGATGTTTATAATAGTAATTATAAAAACTTCTCAATGCAGACATTTTGCGGGCAAGTCCTTTTTCTGCATTGGTAATTTGCTTTTCGGCAGTTTGATAGACTTTTAAGTATTCTTGGTATTCCTCTATATCTACAGGAGAAATTTGTTCTAAATCGGAAACCTTAAAATCAGTCATTTTATATGATTTATAAATAGGGTTGTTTTCTAGTAAAAATTTAAAGAAAATACGAATATCA
>JAHHTN010000112.1 GCA_020024645.1 Faecalimonas sp. | reverse complement strand
GTAATAGAAGAGAAAGGAAAAGAAAAGCCAGAGTGGAATCGAAGTTCAATAGAAGAAAACAAAGAATATAAAAAAATAAATGATGAAGCTTTTGATGGAAGTTTCACTTTAGAAGAAACAAAATATTTAGTGTATTTAGGAGAAAAAAGGGTTAATGAAATAACAAAAGAGACTGTGAATCAGGAAGAAAAAGAATTGATTAAAATAGAATACTATAAAGAAAAATATCTAGAAATGTTGAGCAGAAAACCAAAGTCCAAAAAAGGATTACTTGTGTACCTTTTAAAAAATGATACGGGTTCTGAAGTCAAAGATAAAAAGAACAATTATAAAAATAAATTCAATAATTTTGAAGGAAGAGAATATGATTGGGAACAACTAGAAAAGCAATTATTGAACAACTAAAAAACAAGGTGCTAAATTTAGCACCTTGTTTTTATGTAGTAATTAATTAAAAGCAAAGGATTTCTTTGCTAAATAAAAATAACATATGAGAACAAAAAAGTCAAATATGTAACCCTATTATAATATTATAAAACCACTATTATAATGGTATAATAATGGTTTTATAATATTATTTTTCTAGGTGCTATTAATAGCACCTAATATTATGCTTTTTTCAATATAACGTTGTTGTCATCAATACTAATAATTCCATCTTTATCGTAACAAGCATTGACTTGCAACCCCAAATTTAGATTAACAATACATTGTCCACATCCAATTAAATCATCTGATGCAAGTTCGTCTTCAAAATCATCATAAGAAAGTTTCACTACTTTTTTGGTGGAAAGATCAATAGCTGTCAAAATGCAATCTAGCAAAATGGATTTATAAAGGTCATCTTCACATACGCTTCCCCAGGTTTGATTTACAACTTCATTTTTTATTCCATATTTCATATATTCTTCATTTTCCACAGCCACATGATAAGTATCTTCAATTTCATCATCAGTTGAATATGTGTGAATATCAAAACACACGTAACCCGAATTTGGATTATAAATTTCAACTTTATTTATTTGCTGCACCGTTTTTCCATTATAAGTAATGGAAAAGTCAATAGGTTGATTTCCAGTATCTACTAAGTCAAGAAGATCTTCAGATAAATCTTGTAGATCAACAACTTTGTATTCCCTATAGAAATCTGTATTTGTAAAATCATTATATCCTACAATTGCTTTGAACCATGTCATTATTAATTTCTCCTTTCATTTTAATAATGTTTAATAGAAAGATACAATCATTGGTAAGCCATATATATCTTCTCCAACATATACACGTCCACCTTTTAAAAGATCAACTTCGTCACCTTCTCCAGACCAGATATCTTCAAAAACTACCTGCTCACCAAGTTTGATTACATTACCATTTTTCATTTTAAACTCTGTTGTTTTTTCATCCATTTACAAATCCTCCTGTTGTTCTTTTCGTTTTATTTACTATATATATAGTATCATATTTTATAAAAAAAGTCAAGAGAATTAGCTACTTATTTTATTATGTTATGCATAACAATAACAAGTATAACATAGTATAACACACTTTACAAAATAAATTTTATGTGGTATAATAAAAGAAAAAACGAGGTGTTAAATATGGGAGAAATTAAACAAACGAATTTTAGAATTGATGAAGATAATGCTAATAAATTTAGAAAGTTTTGTGAAGAAGAGGGATTTAATCAGGCTCAAGGATTCGATCATCTGATCCAAGTCTTAGAATTTGATAAAGCAAAAATGAGTATTCCAACTCGAGCAATGGAAATGGAAGAGTTTGAACGACACACAAAAGCATTATTGGCAGCCTTTTTAAATAGCCTTGAAATTGCTGAAAATACTGAAGAGAGAGTAATGGATCGTGTTCAGACGCAAATGGAAAACAAAGATCAAATGCTTTTCAAACTTCAAGAAGATTTAAAAGCAAAAGAAATGGAAATTCAAGAATTGAAAAATGCTGCTGAAGAATTGCAAAATATGTTTGATATGGTTTCAAAAAATGCTAGAGATCAAGTGAATAGCAATGATAAGTTAACAAAAGCATTAGAAGATAAAGAAGAGGTTATTTCAATTTTAAAAGAAAAGATAAAAGAAACTGAAAATAAAGGTTCTGAAATAGATTTACTTAATGCTGAAAATCAAGAGTTAAAAGAAAGTTTGGCACAGTTAAAAGAGAATTTCCAAAATCTCGAAAGAGAAAAAGAACGTTCTTCTTCAGATTACGAGAAAAAAATACTTGAGATGGAATTGGAAAAAGAAAAAGCACTAGCTAATTTAGAAAAATCACACATCGAAGAAATTACTAAAATTTATGAAAAATTTAATTTCAAATAGAAACTTGGAGCATCTATAAGACAAATATAAATTTGGCAAATAGATGCTTCTTCAATTTAGACACAATTTGAACGAGAAAAGGGTTATTCAATAAAAAAGAAAAAGAATGCTTGGGAAAATGGCATTTAAAAGAGGAAGAAAAAACAATTCTGACAATTTAACGTGAAATGAATTTTAAGGGTTGATATACACCAAAAATCAATAACATATATATAAGAATGGAAAAAAGAAAAGAAATTATCTGAATACAAAAAATCCCCAGAGTTCTAACCTCTGGGGATTTTTATCACCTTGAAATCATATCCATTTGTAGTATAGAATATGCATTTTTAGTATAGCATATGGAAATAGATATTTCAAGTATAACTATTCCGTTATTTTGTTTTTCGATATGTAAATTAAAAGTCAAGGGGCAAGGCGAAGCCGATACGCCGTAGGGCAACCCTTGATTTTTGCTATACACAAACACTTTCCTGCAGAGCAGGACGTTAAGGACGTTCGGCTCTTGCCACACGGCGAGTGCCTGCGGAGCATATTGGTTTAGGTGGATGCTGTCGGCTTGCCCCTTTTTCTAAAGGGGCAGAAGAGACATTATGCAACCATAGAGATATATTGTAAAAATCCAATTCCGATTATTACATTTTGCTATATACCATATTGTAATTTTCTATTTTTCTGTTATAATATAGTTGAACGAAGAAAATCGTGGTCGTTCGGCTCACGGTTGGAGTTCCCAAATGAGAGTTGGTTCGCTCTCCCGAATAGGCTATAGAGCTGAAAAACAAGGAACCTTACAAAAGAAGAAGTAATGCTCCTGATTTTTGTCAGGAGCATTTTTAATGTTGCAAAGATAGGTGGAATTACTATGGATAATTTACTAAAAAAGTATTATGATTATATTCGTTTAAGAAACTGTAGAGTAGAATATCTACTATCAAATGGAATAATTATTAATTTTACATATAAAGAAGAATATTTTATACATCTGCTTGGACTACATAAATTAGCAGATGTAAAGCTTATTCAGTTGTTTAATGATAAAAACAATAAGAAGATACAAACTAAATATATTATAAGTCGTATCAAGAAAAATAAGTTTACTGAAGCAATGGTAAAAGCAAGTGTATTTTTCCCTGATATAGAATCTAGATATGAAAATTTTTCTTATGATAATCTGATATCATTAACATATACTGATGCAGTGATAAATTTTAATGCTGGGCTTATTAAGTCTAAAATCAAAAGTGATTATATTCTATTTGAGAAAAAAGACAATAATGAATACAATCATCTTTGTATTGCAAAAGATATTAATACCAATAGCAGATATTTAGAAACATTTTTTCATCAAAAAACAGATATGTACATCAAAGGGCAAACGATAGTAAAAGTGAAGGGTTTTACGCTTTATGCACCAGATAATAAAATTATTGTGGATATCAAATACTGATAAGACAAATGAAAACTTTGAAATTCTTACTCCTTTTTCTCAAGGGGCAGAAGATTGTAGGAGATCTGGGTATGAATAAGGAAATGTTAAAAGATTTAATAGATTTGATTGATGGGAATTAAATATTGATTTATTAAAAAATAACGGAGAATTTTCACTCCGTTATTTTTGTTTTTCGATATGTAAATTAAAAGTCAAGGGGCAGAAGAGACATGAGTTCTTCCCATAGATTAGTTAAAACCACTATTAAAGGCTCTCTAATTTCTGGGTAAAGAAGAGAAAGAAGTCCTAAGGCTGCTAAAATTAATAACAAAATTGTAGACATACTTCTTATAATTTTTAAAGATATCATAATTAAAAATTTTATCATGTTATTTTTTTCAACAATAACCACAT
>JAHHTN010000111.1 GCA_020024645.1 Faecalimonas sp. | reverse complement strand
CTCTTGTTCTTTATCATACTTCATAATATCACAATAATACGTTTTCTCATCTACAGCACCACCAATCAAAAGACTTTTCTTCATTTTGATTTTCGCCTTTGATACTTCCATAATAATTCTCCTCTTCTTTTTTGTATATTAACAGACAAGGGTATCAGTCCACTTCCTGATACCCTCTCCTTTCACTTTATTTACTTCTGTTTTTTTTGATTTTATCTAACTCTTCAAACACATAATCATTAATAACTTTAATATAAGTTCCTTTCATACCTGATGAACGAGATTCAATCACCCCAGCACTTTCAAACTTTCTCAATGCATTTACAATTACACTTCTTGTAATTCCCACACGATCCGCAATCTTACTTGCCACTAAAATGCCTTCTGTTCCCTCAAGTTCATCAAAAATATGAACAATTGCTTCTAACTCTGAAAATGATAATGTGCTGATTGCTGATTTTACAATCTGCTCTTTTCTAGTTTCAGCTGCACTTTCTTCATTTACAGAGCGTAACATTTCAAGGCCTACAACAGTAGTTCCATACTCACTTAAAATAATATCATCAATCTCATATAAAGAATCTTTTTTATACATAAATAATGTACCAAGTCTTTCTCCAGCTATATTAATTGGAGTGATCATAGCTTGATATCTTTGTACAATTTCAGGAGTAAAACCTAATGTCTGCAAATTGACATTTTCTTTTGTAGATAAAATATTTAATAATCTGTCATTCAACAGCGAATCAATATATGACCCAACTTCTTCTTGTACAAGTTCAGTTATTGGCATTACCTCATCGCATTCACCTACACCCAATACTTTTCCTTTTTTACTAATTACAAGTACTGTAGAATCTAAAATCTCTGTTAACACTTCACAAATATCATTAAACACAACTTTGCTAGAATTATTATTATGAAGTAGTTTATTAATTTTTCTTGTCTTGTCTAATAATTGAACGCTCATTTTTCTTTCCTCCGTATCTTTTTATTATTATCAACTGATTCATATGTTTTTACACATAAACTTACAAACATTCTATTACTTTTCTATATTATCATGCAATTCAACTTTTTACAAGAAATTTTCGCATTCAACCATTAATTCTTTATTTTTTATCTGTGATATATCCACATTCTTTATCTCCACACAACAATTTGTTCCCTTTTTCTACCATATATCCATTGCATTTTGGACATTTCTCTTTTGACGGTTTTTGCCACGACATAAAGTCACATTCTGGATTATCCTCACAACCATAGTACTTTCTTCCCTTTTTTGTCTTTCTAAGCACAATATCTTTTCCGCACTTCGGACAAGGTACACCTATTTTTTCTAAATAAGGTTTTGTATTTCTGCATTCAGGAAATCCTGGGCATGCCAAAAATCGACCATGAGGTCCATATTTAATAACCATGTTTCTTCCACATTCCTCGCAAATAACATCTGTAACTTCATCCTCTATCGTAACGCTTTCTAATTCCTTTTCAGCTCTTTCAACCGACTCTTCTAAATCCGGATAAAAATTACGAATAACTGATTTCCATTCTACTGCACCTTCTTCCACTCTATCCAAAAGACCTTCCATATTTGCAGTAAAATTAACATCAACAATACTTGGAAACGATGTTTTCATCATATTATTAACAACTTCTCCAATTTCTGTCAAATATAAATTCTTCTGCTCTTTTGATACATAACGCCGTGCAATAATTGTTGAAATTGTTGGTGCATAAGTACTTGGACGTCCAATTCCAAGTTCTTCCAAAATTTTTACAAGCGATGCCTCTGTATAATGTGCCGGTGGTTGTGTAAAGTGCTGTTTTGTTTCTATGTTAGATTTTATTAATTCTGTATCAGTCGTTATCGTCTTGACAACAACATTATTCTCTGTCTTTTCCTCATCAGATTCAATGTACACAGAACGAAATCCTTCAAAAACAACTTTAGATGCAGAAACATTAAATCTATATTCTCCTGCTCCAATTTTAACTAAAGTAGTCTCGTATTTTGCTGGTTTCATTCTACTTGCCACAAAACGTTTCCATATCAACTGATATAAACGAAACTGCTCTCTTGTTAAAGACTCTTTTAATGTTGCTGGTGTTCTCGTCACATCTGTAGGACGAATCGCCTCATGGGCATCCTGAATTTTCTTTCCTTTTTCTTTCTTTAATTCTACATTAGATACAAACTCATCTCCATATATATTTCCGATATACTCTCGCACACTTCTTTCAGCCTCATCTGAAACTCTTGTTGAATCTGTACGAAGATATGTGATAACACCTACTGTTCCCTGTCCTTTGATATCTATTCCTTCATATAATTGTTGTGCAATTCTCATTGTTTTCTGCGTAGCAAAATTCAAAGCTTTTGATGCTTCCTGTTGTAATGTACTTGTTGTAAATGGAAGTGGTGCCTTTTTTAATCGCTCACTTTTCTTTACTTCTCTTACCTTATACTCTTCATCTTCTATCTGCTTAAGAATAGTATCTAGTTCTTTTTTAGAGTGAATTGTAATTTTCTGTTTATCTGTTCCATGAAATTTTGCTATAAGAGGACGTTTTTCTCCCTTGACGTTAAGGGCTGCATCAATCGTCCAATATTCTTCTGGAATAAAAGCATCAATCGCTTCTTCTCTATCAGCAATAATTCTAAGTGCTACAGACTGTACTCTCCCTGCACTTAGTCCTCTCTTTACTTTTGCCCAAAGAAGAGGGCTAATTCTATACCCCACAATTCTATCCAACGCTCTTCTCGCCTGTTGAGCATCAACCAAATCCATGTTAATTTCTCTGGCTTCTTTAATAGCTGATTTTACTGCATTCTTTGTAATCTCATTGAAACTAATACGGTATACTTTCTTTCCCTCTAATTTCAAGGACACATATAGATGCCATGCTATTGCCTCTCCTTCTCGGTCAGGGTCAGTTGCAAGATATACTTTATCTGCTTTCTTTACTTCTTTTCTTAAACTGGCAAGAATCTCTCCTTTTCCTCTGATTGTAATATATTTCGGTTCAAAGTCATTCTCCACATCAATTCCAAATTGACTTTTTGGAAAATCCCTAACATGACCATTTGAGGCCATGACTACATAACTACTTCCCAAAAATTTTTTAATCGTCTTTACTTTTGCCGGTGATTCTACAATCACAAGATTTCGTGCCATAATTATATTCCTCCAAAATCAATTAGTTCTCTATCTAATTGTTTTTCACATAATAATTTTTTGATATTTCTCTTATATATCCTTGCATTTCTAAAGATACCAGCTGATTAATCAACTGTGGAATCTCCATTTTTGTCTCTATCATTAACTGATTTACATTCTTTGGATACAAATCAAGGCAACTATACACCATATTTTCTTCCGTTTCAAGACTTATTTTACTTTTTAATTTCTTTTTTACATCTTCTTTTGTCGAAATTCGCAATTCATCTAACAAATCTTGCGGAGATAATAATATACCTGCTCCCTGCCTAATAAGCATATTACATCCCTTACTCAATTCACTATTTATCGGTCCTGGAAGAGCATAAACATCTTTTCCCATTTCCAAAGCAATATCCGCTGTAATGAGAGATCCACTTTTTTCTTTTGCTTCTATAACAATAATAACATCTGCTAAAGCACTAATAATTCTGTTTCTCGCCGGAAAATTTCTTGCAAAAGGAGGCATCCCTATTGGTTGTTCAGAAAGTATTCCTCCTCTCTCTTGTAAATCCTCATATAACCCGATATGTTCTTGCGGATAGCATATATCTACTCCACATCCAAGTACACCATAGGAACATCCACCTACATTCAAGGCACCTCTCTGCCCTGCTCCATCAATTCCTCTTGCCATTCCACTTATAATCTCAATACCATTTTCTGCAAGACTTTCTGAAAACTGAATTGCCATACTCTCCCCGTAAGGGCTACATCTCCTCGCACCTACCATTGCCACTTTTAATGTATCTTTTCTAATTTTCTTTCCTTTCAAGTAAATGGCATAAGGCGGATTTTCTAAATCATTTAGCATAGATGGATATTCTTCATGAAAATATGGAATGAATTGTACATTTTTTTCTTTTAATATTGCATATTGCTCTTCTATCCCCCAACTTTCTATACTTTTCGTCACACATTCAGACATTCCTTCTCCTACATATTTTTTCCTCTCATTTTCATCCA
>JAHHTN010000110.1 GCA_020024645.1 Faecalimonas sp. | reverse complement strand
AGAATTGTGGAAAGAAAAAAATTATAGTGAAGAGAAAAAACTAAAAATTTTACACAATATAATAGAAAAAAATCCTCAAATAAAAGAAGAAGAAACATTTAAACAATTTGTGATAGAAAATCAAATTCAATTATAGGAGGTATGTATGAACAAAAGAAGATTAGGAGTACTTATTTTGATTTTAGTTATTCTTTATGGATTGAGTGGAGTTGTTGCAGCAGAAGATGAGGAGAAAAATGTCCGTATCGAGTATGAAGAACCAAATGGAAAGAATCAATATTATATAAAAAAACCAACAGTAAATATTTACCATGCTGGAAAAGAATTATTCACGAGAATACGACTACAAAACGATAAGGAAATGTTGTTAGAGAAAAGTTTGGATGAAAAAGAAAATAGTTTTCGGATAGATGAAAATACATTCAAAGAAGGGCAACATAAATTGATAGTATGGCAGGAAAATCAAGAAGGGGAAGAGATAAAAGGAACAAGAAGTGAAAAAGAATTTAATATTGATACAGTTCCTCCGGAAGAAGTCGATTTTCAATATGAGGGTGTAGGCAAAGGAGAAATTTTATATTTTCAAAAAGAAACAATTGTAAAATTGAGAACCATGGATCAAGGTTCAGGAATAGAAAATATATTTTATCAAATAGAAGGTGCTCAAGAAAGGAAGGAGAGTGTAGGAGAATTACAACTTAAACTTCCAGAAGAATTTCAAGGGAAGATTACTGCTTGGGCAGAAGATTTTGCAGGGAATAAAAATAAAGTAATAGTATCAAAATATATTGTGTGCGATATGAAAAAGCCTGATATAGTAATACACACAGATTTAGAAACGGGAAAGTGGTATTCAAAAAATATAAATACAACAATTGAAGTAAAAGATAGTGGAAAATCTTCTGGTATAGAATCAATACGATGTTATTTTAATGGGAAGATGATCAAAGAGATTGAAAAACTTCCTGAGTTTTGTCGTGAAGAAAAGTTTGATGTGCAATTAAAAGAATTAGGGGAACTTATGATTGAAGCTAGAGATTATTCTGGGAACATCGCTTGGGAAAAACAGAAAATTCTCATTGATAAAGAGAAACCTGAAATTGTTATGAGTGGAAGTTATCCAAATATGATTACAAGTAAGGTGGTGAGAGTAGAAATTTCTGCACAGGATACAAAAAGATTAAAGACAACATCTGTCACACTGAAAAAGAAAAATGAAATAAATGAAAATATCATATTAGAACAAGCAGAAAATCAATTTGTAGAAAATCAATGGAAGACAGATTTGGAAATAGTGGAAGATGGGATATATATAATAGAAGTAAAAGCAGTAGATATGGCAGGTAATGTGGAAAGAAAAGAACAGCAAATTATTATAGATAAAACGAATCCAATCATTAGACATGTAGATGAATTAAATGGTAAATGGTTAAAGCGTTTTGAGTGGACGTATCCCATCTCAGAATTTATATTTGATTTAACAAAGTTTCGATATGAAATTCGATTAGATGGGAAACTGCAACCGTTGTATTTATTAGAAGCAAAAGAAGGAAAACATATTTTTTATGTAAAAGCAACAGATTGCGTAGGAAATGAAGCGATGGCAAGAGCAGAATTTATGATTGATCATACGAAGCCGGAGATATTTATTGAAGGGATCGAAGATTTTGAAATGTATGAATCAGTTGAAATGAAAATAGGGGTAAAAGACGAAACAGAAAAATTACAAGGGGTGTGGATAAATGGAGAAAAGCAAAGAATAGATGTGGATAGTAAAGTATTTCACTTTATATCGAAAGAAATTGGTGAATATACGATAGATGTACAGGCAATTGACCTAGCTGGAAATCGAGCGCAAAAAAGAATACATTTTTCCATTGAAGAAAAGAAAAACATCTTAGAAAAGATTTTTACAAAAGTGGAAAAAGAAGAACGAAAAGATAAAGAAAAAAATGAGAAAGAAAATAAAGTAATGTACATTGTAAGTGGATTGCTAATCTTTATGGCAATGGGTGTTATTCTATGTTATAAGAAGAAAAAAAGACCTTGTAAAAGGGAGGATGCCGAGTAACCACTTATGCGGTTCTCGGCATATATTATGAAAAAGTTTATTCAAAATAGTATATTATACTAACTAATTGGCTTGTTACTTATTAATCTTTCATTTGATAATATCAGTATATGTGAAAGAAGTGAAGAAACAGTGTTAAACAAATGAAACTTTTTTGAATGATAAATGAACAAATTATGAACAGCTATTTTCTAAAAGCAAATTCTGGAAGTCCTTTTTTCATAGGGATTTCCACTTCTCCCAAGATAAGAGGTTCGGCATATTCGATGAAATCATTACTAACATCTGCACCATCTTTTGTAATCCAATTTATAGGAACTCCTTTTTCTTTGTTGCAAATGGCATTAACATCTTCTGTAGTACATTCCATAACGTATGGTGCAGAAGATATTCTTTTAAAGGCGACCATTTTTCCAGTTTCACCTGCTAAGGCAACATTTACTCCAAAAGCTCCACCAGCGATAGCTTCATCTAAGTCTGTTTTTGATAGACATGAAGAAGAGCAGCGTTGACTTACATTTAACTCAACAGAACGTACTTTGACGCCCAATCGTTCTTTTACTAAATTTTCTAAGTATTTTCCAGAACCAGTAAGCATTTTATGCCCAAAAGTATCAACGCCTACATCACTGCCATATTCGCAGATAAAAGTTCCGTTTTCATCATGGATACCTTCTGATACACAGACGATGATATTTGATGTTGTTTCCAAAGCGTTTTTCACTTTTTCGATAAAAGTTTCTTGGTTGAATGCAACTTCAGGAAGATAAATAAGAACAGGATTATCTTGTTCAAATTTTCTAGCTAATGCACTAGCAGCAGTGAGCCAACCAGCATGACGTCCCATAATTTCTACAATTGTAACAGATTTTTTGTTATCATATACAGAAGCGTCAATAGAAATTTCACGTACAGTTGTGGCAACATATTTGGCAGCACTAGCGAACCCAGGAGTATGATCTGTTGCTACAAGATCGTTATCAATTGTTTTTGGAATACCAATAACACGGATATCGCTTTCAATAGATTTTGCATATCTAGATAATTTACTTACCGTATCCATAGAATCATTTCCACCGATATAGAAGAAGTATCCAATATTATTTTCATTAAATTTTTCGAAAAGTGTAGGATAAATAGGATCGGACAAGTCTTCTGGAAGTTTAAAGCGGCATGACCCAAGATAAGCTCCAGGTGTTGTTTTTAATAATTCAAGTTCACCAGTAGAAGCGAGTGGATTCATTTCAATCATTTCACCATGCAGAAATCCTTCGATTCCGTTTATCATTCCATATACAGATGAAATCGATTCAGATTTTTTTAAAGATTCAGATACGACACCATATAAACTCCCATTAATTACAGCAGTAGGACCTCCAGATTGGCCTACAATTATATTTTTCATATAAAATTCCTCCTAATTATTTTTCGTTCCAAATAAATATTTTTAATTACCTATATAATATAAAGGAAAATGGGATAATTTACAATAATACAGTTGGAAATTATACGAAAATACATTATACTGTATAGTATTGGTATAAACGGGAGGTACAAGATGAAATATCTAACTTTTGCAATCCCTTGCTATAACTCAGCAGAATATATGAGTCATGCGGTTGATTCTATTTTAATTGGGGGAGAAGATGTAGAAATTTTAATTATCAATGATGGATCACAAGATGAAACATTGCAAATTGGTAAACAATATGAAGAGAAATATCCTAATATTGTTCGAGTGATTGATAAGGAGAATGGTGGACATGGTGATGCAGTAAATTCAGGATTAAGTAATGCGACAGGAAAATATTTTAAAGTAGTTGATAGTGATGATTGGGTGGACGAGCAGTCATTGAAGAGGATATTAGACACACTGCATACTTGGGAAGAAGAGGAACAGGAAGTAGATATGCTTGTTTCTAATTACGTGTATGAAAAAGTGGGTGTGAAAAATAAAAAAGTAATTCATTATAGAAATGTTTTGCCAGAAAACAAAATTTTCGGTTGGGATGAAGTTGGACATTTTGGAATTGCGCAATATATTTTGATGCATTCGGTTATTTACCGTACAGAACTTTTGAAATTAAATCAATTAAAATTGCCGAAGCATACGTTCTATGTAGATAATATTTATG
>JAHHTN010000011.1 GCA_020024645.1 Faecalimonas sp. | reverse complement strand
TTATTATTGCATCTTTTTTAAATATCATATTAGATTACTTATTTGTAGTACCGCTTCAGATGGGGGTACAAGGGGCAGGATATGCAACAATTATAGCCCAAATTGTTTCTGCGATAGGAATTACAATATATACATTAAGACGTGTTCCTGAAATGAAGTTTCGTAAAGAAATGTTTGTTATAAAGAAAAATCTATTTAAAAAGATAATAGATCAATCTGCTATGACAAGTGTTCAACAATCTATTATGAATTTAGGTATTTTGATGGTGCAAGGACTGGTGAATAGTTTTGGTATTACCGTTATGGCTGGATTTGCGATTGCGGTTAAAATTGATAGTTTTGCTTATATGCCTGTGCAAGATTTTGGAAATGGATTTTCAACCTATGTGGCACAGAATAGAGGCGCAGGGAAAATGGAACGTATTAGTACAGGAACAAAATCGGCGATAAAATTAATTTTAATCAGTTGTCTTTTCATTTCAACTTTTGTGTTTATTTTTGCAACACAATTGATGGGATGTTTTGTTTCATCTGAAAATGTAGATGTAATTCCGGAAGGGGTTCGTTATATTCGTATTGTTAGTCCGTTTTATTTTATGATTGGATTTTTATTTATGTTCTATGGATTATATAGAGGACTAGGAAAACCGGAAATGTCTATCATATTGACAATTCTTTCCCTTGGAACACGAGTTATTCTTGCTTATGTTTTGTCTAGTGTAAAGTGGATAAATGTTATTGGAATCTGGTGGGCTATTCCAATTGGTTGGATTTTAGCAGATTTGGTGGGATTTATTTATTATAAAAACTGTAGTGGCCAAGCGTTTTTGTAACACTTTGTTCGATAAATATCTAACTGTAGAGTGCTTCCATAGGTGCATTGTCATAAGGATAACCTGCCTTACTCATGCTTTGCGTTACATGCTTATCTTTGCAGAAGCTAACAAATTTCCAAGAAGTAAATTGTACTCCCTGATCCGAATGTAGGATTACCTGAAGATTCTGTTCCTGCTCCAAAGTTTTTTAAGAGTGGTTTTTGCCAATTTTGTATTTATGTAATTACTAATTATAGATGCTACTGCTGATCGGTCATACAAATCAATAATCGTACAGTTATATCGGAATTTCCGTTTGGTTGATGCATATAAGTAAAATCCATACACCAAATCTTGTTTTTGCAATCAACTGTGAAATTTGGGTTTAAAAGATTATCAAATATTTTATGTTTTTTACCTGCTTTCCAGCCAGATTTAGAATGCATAACTACTGCACATAAATGAAGTTCTTTATTTATGTATTTATGCATTGAAGAAAGTCAAAGCTACTAAAAAACAAAGTTACTGTATTCAAATGTGCTGATTACAGTAACTTTATTTTAGTTCAACTTATAAAAATATATGGATTTTGCTTATGATTTTTATTACAATTAAGATATTATGATATGTACGAGGAGTGATATTTTTGCATACAATTCTTGTGTTGGAAGATGATATAGAATTAAATAATACTATTTGTTGTTCTTTAGAAAAAAATGGTTATCGGGTAATGGGGGCTAGAACTTGTGAAGAAGCAAAGAACTACGCAAATAGCTATACCGTTCACATGGCAATCTTGGATATAAATTTACCAGACGGTAATGGATTTCAATTTTGTAAATGGTTAAAAGCCAGAAGTAATACGTTGGTTTTATTTTTATCCGCTAAGGATTTGGAAGATGATATTTTAAATGGATATGAGCTTGGAGCAGACGATTATGTGACAAAGCCCTTTTCTATGAAAATTTTGTTAAAAAAGGTGTCTGTGATTTTAGCAAGAAAGGCACAGGACGCAAATCTTTATGACGACGGATTTTTAAAAATAGACTTTGAACTAGGAAGCGTTCAACTTGGGATACATGAATGTTTCCTTACCCCAACAGAATACCGTATTTTAAAAAAGTTAGTTGAGAATAAGGGAAAATTACTAACCTATGCGGTTTTATTAGATTCCTTATGGGACGAGGGTGTGCAAATTACAGATAAGCACACACTAGCTGTTAATATTAACAGATTGCGAAAAAAAATTGAAACTGAGGAACATACTTATATTTCAAATGTATATGGAATGGGATATTTATGGAAGTAATAATTTTTATAATGTTCTTTTTATTGGCGATAATAACTATTTTTCTATTTTGGAAATATGTACATTTAAAACTGGATATTTATGAATATACGCAAAATTTAGATACTGTCTTAACTCGCATGTTAAAAAGTGAAGAACTAAAACCTGAGCCATACAAAAAAGATGACTTATGGAGTAGTGTTTACGACAGGTTAGTTCGTCTTTCCCGTCTGTATCTTCATAAAAATATGGAAATTTCAGAAGAAAAAGATAAATTGAAAGAATTAGTATCTGATATTTCCCACCAAACGAAAACATCTATTGCCAATATAAAACTCTATTTAGAGATAATGACAGATGAATCGAATTTTAAGAAAAATCAAGAATACATGAGAAAAATGAACGGTCAAATAAATAAACTGGATTTTCTTCTGCAAAGCATGGTAAAAATGTCACGCTTAGAAATAGGAACAATCAAAATACAAAAACAAAATACGCTTCTTGCTGATACTCTTGCTATGGCAATCAGTAATGTGATAATAAAAGCTGAAAATAAGGATATTAAAATAAAGGTTGAGTATGATGAAAAGTTAAAATTGATTCACGATAAAAAATGGACGACAGAAGCAATTTTTAATATTTTAGACAACGCAGTAAAATACACAAATAATGGTGGACATATTCGTGTTGTCGTATGCAGACAGGAACTTTTTACAAAAATAAGCATTGAAGATAATGGAAAAGGAATCGTACCAGAACGACTAGGAACTATTTTCACTCGATTTTACCGTGAACCAGAGATACACGATAATGAGGGAATTGGTATAGGACTGTATCTGGCAAGAAAAATTATTACATTGCAGAATGGATATATAGAGGTTCAATCAAAAGTAGGAAAAGGAAGTATCTTTATGATATATCTTCCAAATAGAGATTCTGGAAAAATCACAATTTTGTGATTTTTTCTTTTTGTGATTGTTTTGTTATTTTTATATTTTATTCTATAACCATAGGAGGAATAATGTATATGAAAAAATTGATTGTTAAGACAGAAAATTTAAAAAAATATTATAAAGTTGGAAATCAGACGGTAAAGGCGTTAGACGGTGTAGACTTTGAAGTTGCAGAACGAGAATTTGTTTCTATTATCGGAAAATCTGGTAGTGGGAAAAGCACACTTTTACACATGATAGGTGGTTTAGACATCCCCAGCGGTGGTAGTGTATTTGTTGAAGGTGTAAATCTTGAAACTCTAAATTCCGAACAACTCGCTCTTTTTCGCAGAAGAAAAGTAGGATTTATTTTTCAAAAATATAATTTAATCCCAGACTTAAATGTTTATGATAATATTATATTTCCGCTTGAACTTGACGGATCACAGATTGATAAAGAGTATATTCAAGAATTATTGGAAATATTAAACATTTCCGATAAACAGGAAATGCTTCCTGCTATGCTATCTGGTGGAGAACAGCAACGTGTAGCAATTATTAGGGCTTTGGCAACAAAACCTGCAATTATACTTGCAGATGAACCAACAGGAAATTTGGATACGGTTAGCAGCCAAGATGTTATTGGATTGTTAAAAGTATTAAGTAAACAATATCAGCAAACATTGATTGTTATAACTCATGATAATGATATAGCACAAATGGCAGATAGAATTGTTCAGATTGCAGACGGAAAAATTGATAAAGGAAGTGGGTTCTATGCTAGCGAATAATAATAAGGCGATTATCAATAAACTGGCAAAAAATAGCGTTAAAACAAATAAGAAACAGTATGGAATTTTATTTCTTACCATTATTTTATCTACGTTTATGCTCTTTTGTGTATTTACAATCGGTATGACATATCTGGAATCTAGCCGATTACAGAATACACGATTAAATGGAGCTGAATACGATATTGCTACCATGAATGGTTTTACCACAAAACAATTAGAAACTTTATATCGTAATCAAGATATAAAAAGTGTGGGGATAGAATCTTATGCTGGATTTATCAAAAGCACAGAATTTGATAATACGGTTGAAGTGGGATTGTTATGGTGTGATGAGGTTTTCTGGAATCATCAGATGTCTTATGCACGGACTAAATTAGAGGGGCGTTATCCAGAAAATAAAAATGAACTCATGGTTACAAAAGAGATGTTGAAAATTTGTGGTAACGAAAATCTTTCTGTTGGTGATAGTTTCGTTTTAACCTACGAAAATAACACAGGTGTTCATACTGCTGAATTTATGATAAGTGGTATATGGGACGGTTATGGAGATAAATCTGTTGGTTTTGTATCAAAATCTTTTTATAATGAAACAGGATACGATTTGAAAAATGATGGTATTCTTTGTATCAAACTAAAGCATAATTATGTATTGTCTAATACGATATACTCCATAGAAAAAACTTTAAATTTCTCAGATATACAAATTTTCGCACCAACCAGTTATATTAAAAATTCTTTTAAGCTATTGATTGGAATTTGTGGACTTGCTCTTATTATTTGTTTGAGTGCATATCTTTTGATTTATAATATTTTGTATTTATCTGTTTCAGGAAAAATAAGATATTATGGATTACTTCAATCTCTAGGCATGACAAAAAAACAGCTTCTACTTTTTATTACAAAGCAAATGTTATGGATTGGAATATTAGGTATATTTACTGGAGTGTTGTTAGGTATTCTTTCATGTCTGAAATGGGTTCCATATATTATGGGTGTATTAAGAATTTCAACAGGAAATATGGATTTAAGATTTCATTTGATTATCTTTATAATCAGTATCGTGGTAAGTGGAATTTCAATTATTTGTGGAATGAGAAAACCTCTTCAAATTGCCACAAATGTTACACCCGTGGAAGCAACAAAATATAAAGAAAACATATCATTAAGCAAAAGTTACAAAAGGAAAAAAGGATTTTTCTTTTGGAGAATGGCGTTTGAACAGTTAAAAAAGGATAAAAAGAAAACAATTTTTGTGCTTTTATCTTTATCAATAAGTTTATCTGTATTCTATTGTTTGACAACGATTATAAGCAGTCAAGGTGAAAGAACGGTACTGCCTAACTACTGGAACGCTGATTTTGTTGTTCAAAACCAGACACAAACCACAGAGAATATAAATTCTCTCCAGCCAGCTATAGAGAATTCTTTTGTCGAAGAAATAGGCAAGATGGACGGCATTAAAGATTTCCATCTTGTAGAGGGGGTACCTATTATTTTTCCATATGTGCCAAACAGTTTTTCTGATATGTGGATAACGAATTATATAAATAGGACACCACATTTATCTTCTGAAGGTGTTATAGAAGATTATAAAGCGAATTCATCAGACTATTATGGCATGCTAATCGGCATTGATGAAGAACAATTTGATTATGTAAATCAATCATTGAGTACTCCTATTGATAAACAAGATTTTCTGAATGGAGAAATTTGTATTGTACAGTATGAAGGATCTGAAATACTAGAAGAATATTTGAAGCAAAAAGTTCCTTTTAATCTTCAAGGAAAGCAATATGAAATTACTATAGAAGCTGTGTCCTATGAAACGCAGTATAGCGGAGTAGATATAGGCGCTTCATTGATTGTAAGTCAAAACTATTTAGAAAGTCTGACTTCCAATCCGACAATATGAGATATGTATATTTACTATAACAAAGAATATGATGAAGTATTAGAAAAGAAGATTACAACGCTTATAGACAACAGTTCATACAGTCATGATTTACATGTTGAATCTCAATATAAGAATATGAAAACAATTCAAGAATCACAAGGAAATATGATGGAAATAGGAACAATAATCGCTTTATTGCTTTTACTGGTTGGGATTTTAAATTATGCAAATACAATCGCAAGTAGTATTCAAAACCGAAAATTAACATTTTCTGTTATGGAAAGTATTGGAATGTCCAGAAAACAGATAAACCAACTATTGATTCGAGAGGGTGTTTTATATGCACTTTTCTCTGTATTTATTACATTGACATTTGGTTCTGGTATCACCTATGTCTGCTTTCAATCCATGAATTATATGGAGATTCCATTTAAAATACCAGTGATTCCTTTAATCAGTGCTATTGTCCTTGTCGTGCTTATATGTATGATAACACCGCTTCTATCTTACAAAAGGTTATCAGGAAATCGTTCTATTGTAGAGCGATTAAAAGATTATGAATCGCTTTAATTACAATTATATACACTCCAATATTAACTGACAGCAGCACGCCAAAAAATAAATTTATTAAAGCATTTAAGGCGCATATAGAACTATATGTTTTATTCCGACATACTTACTGTACGAATATGGCAAACAGAGGAATGCGAACGACTAGCTTGTTAATATTGAAGCTGATATTTACTAGTCATTTATTACTTTTGGTTGCATTTTCATGCTTAGTAAGTTTTTAATATAAAAAATATAATTCTTATAAAAAATTAAGATTATCCTAAAGCATTTTTGCAGTTTTTTTGATAAAATGTTTTCAAGTAAGATATTTTACTCAAAAGGAGAAATATTTATGCGTACAGTAAGAAAAATTATAAAATATATTCTTATTTGCATCATCATAGTAGTTGTTGGTAGCAGTTCTTATTTAATTTATAGTGGGTATTCTATGTACAAGGATGTTGTACAAGTGGTGAGTGTCGAAGATAAAGTAGCAGAAATTAGAAGTAAGAAGCAATATACTCCTGTGGATGAACTACCACAAATTTATAAAGATGCTATTATTTCGGTTGAAGATCATAGATTCTATTTTCATCCAGGTATTGATATATTAGCAACAGCAAGAGCAGCTCTTCACGATATTCAGGCAATGTCTTTAGTAGAAGGCGGAAGTACAATTACGCAACAGTTAGCTAAAAATCTTTATTTCACACAGGAAAAGAAGTTTGTTCGTAAAGTGGCAGAAGTATTTGTAGCAATAGAAATGGAAAGAAAATATACAAAAGATGAAATATTGGAGTTATATGTAAATTCAATATATTTTGGAAATAATTGTTATTGTGTAAAAGATGCTAGTTTGACGTATTTTGGGAAACTTCCGAAAGATATGACAAACTATGAATCTACTCTATTGGCAGGAATTCCAAATGCACCATCCGTGTATTCGCTTGATGTGAATCCAACCTTGGCGAAACAGCGTCAGCGTCAAGTTATTCAGAAGATGATTGAGTTTGGATATTTGACGCAAAAAGAAGCGAACCTTATTATTCAGTAATATAATCTTTTGTTATACATATATTACTATAAATCTATATATGTGGAATTTGTGATGAAAGAGTCTTTGAAAAAGAAAATGACTTCTGCGACAAATCTTCCCAAGGATGTTATACTTGGTGTTCCAATTATAACAATGACAGGTCAATTAGAAGTTTGTGTTGAGAATTATAAAGGAATTTTAGAATATACGGATACAATGATACGTATCCGTAGTAAAATTGGACAGATAAAAGTCATAGGAAAAAATATGCAAATTGAGTATTATACGAATGATGAAATGAAAATAACGGGTCATATCAAAACGATTGAATATGCTTAAAGGAGGCAAACGTGTGCTACTTTCTATCATTCGATATATAAAAGGTTATTTGCGAATAAAAATTGTTGGTTATTCTCCAGAACGATTTTTAAATTTATGTCGTCATCATCATATTTATTTATGGGGATTGACTCCGTGTATGCATGATTATGAAATGTTCATTAGCATAAGCGGTTTTAGAAAATTGAAACCTATTTTAAAGAAAACGAAGACAAAAGTTGTGATTTTAAATCGATATGGTCTTCCTTTTTTTTTACATAAATATAGAAAACGGAAAGTTTTTTTCATTGGGGCAGCAGGTTGCATCATGTCTATATATTTCTTTTCTACACTTATATGGAATATTCATATAGAGGGGAATTATTCACAAACAGATGAAAGAATTTTAGAATTTTTAGAAACAAATCATGTATATCATGGGATGCCAAAGTCAAAACTGAATTGTGAGAGAATTGCAAAAGATATTCGAAAAGAATTTGATGATATTATATGGGTATCTGTTTCTATACAGGGAAGTCGCTTAATGATTCAAGTGAAAGAAAATACAGATACTATTTTACAACAGGTAGATAAAGAGAAAAAAATCACAGATTTAGTTGCTTCAGAGGATGGAGAAATTGTAGAGATGATTACTCGTTCAGGGGAACCTCTTGTTTCTAAAGGAGATCGGGTGAAAAAAGGTACAGTGCTTGTTAGGGGAAGGGTTGCGATTAAAAATGATGCAAAAGAAGTTGTCGAGTATCGATATCAATCTGCTGATGCAGATGTACGATTAAAGGTATCTGTCCCGTATCAATCAGAAATCCCCATAGAGTATATGCAAAAAGAGTATACTGGTAAAGAAAGAAAACAGATGTTTTTCAGAGCAGGAAAATATTCATTTGATTTTGGTCTTTTACAGAATAAATTTAAGCATAAAGAAGTTTATACAAATGAAAAAAAATTAAAACTTGGAGAACATTTTTATTTTCCCATAGCATATGGGAAAAAGAATATAAAAGAATATGTATTGCAGAAGAAAAAAAGAGGCGATAAAGAAATTCAGATAATGTTAAGTGAAAATTTTAAAAATTTCTGTAAAGATTTGGAAGAAAAAGGGGTAGAAATAATTAAAAAAGATGTTAAAATATACAAAGGGTCAAAAACAGCCAAAGTATATGGTAAACTGATTTTGATTAAATCTGAGAATATGAGAAAAGATACAACTATCGTTCAGATAAAAGAAAAGAAATCAAAAGGGGTTGATTAAATGGGACTACTCGAAAAAAGTATAGAAGTTTCTGCAGAACATGAGAAGAATGTCTTTGGAGAATTTGATAAATTTGCGAAAAAGATTGAGCGTACCTTGCATGTAACATTGATTGCAAGAAATGGGGAAGTGAAAATATTAGGCGAAGCGTCTTATGTTGAAAAAGCAGAAAATGTTCTTTTTCAGTTGCTTGAATTGTCAAAACGAGGAAACGTTATTCAAGAGCAGAATGTAGATTATGCACTTTCTCTTGCTTTTGAAGATAATAGGGATGGACTTTTACAAATCGATAAAGAAATTATTTGTCATACATTGCAAGGGAAACCAATTAAACCTAAGACGTTAGGACAGAAAAAATATGTAGATGCGATTAAAAAGCAGATGATTACGTTTGGGCTTGGTCCGGCTGGGACAGGGAAAACCTATTTGGCAATGGCAATGGCGATTACCGCTTTTAAAAATAATGAGGTTGGGCGTATTATTTTAACTCGTCCAGCAATTGAGGCAGGAGAAAAACTGGGATTTTTGCCTGGTGATTTACAGAGTAAAATCGATCCTTATTTACGACCACTATATGATGCTTTATATCAAATTATGGGTGCAGAATCATTTATTAAAAATTCAGAAAAAGGATTGATTGAAGTCGCTCCACTTGCCTACATGAGAGGGCGAACTCTTGACAATGCGTTTATCATTTTAGATGAAGCACAAAATACAACACCTGCTCAAATGAAAATGTTTTTAACAAGAATTGGTTTTGGATCAAAAGTTGTTGTAACAGGAGACTCTACGCAGAAGGATTTGCCTTCTGGAACAACTTCTGGATTAGATGTTGCAAGGAAAGTATTGAAAAATATAGATGATATTTCTATTTGTAATTTGACAAGTAAAGATGTTGTAAGACATCCATTGGTTCAAAAGATTGTCAAAGCATACGAGGAATTTGAGAAGAAAAAAACATCTACACAAGAAAAAAGGAGAAAATAATGACAGTATATTTTGAAGAGGAAGGCGAACTGAAACTGAAACTAGATTGTGAGAAAATTGCAAATACAGTTGTGGAAGGCGTATTAGATTACGAAAATTGTCCTTATGAAGCAGAAGTGAATTTACTTTTGACAATGAACAAAGAGATTCAACAGATGAATGCAGAATTTAGACAAATAGATAAAGCAACAGATGTGTTATCTTTTCCGATGATTGATTTTGAAACAATTGGAGATTTTAATTTTCTGGAGGAAGATGATAGCTATTTTAACTGTGATACGGGAGAAATAATGCTTGGGGATATTGTTATTTCAAAAGAAAAAGTTATTGCACAGGCAGAAGAATATGGACATACAATAAAGAGAGAATATGCTTTTCTAATTGCACATAGTATGTTACACTTACTTGGTTATGATCACATGGAAGAACAGGAACGTTTGGAAATGGAAAAGAAACAAAAAGAAATTTTAGAACAATTAGGAATAACACGATAACTTAGGTGAGGTATAATACATGGAAACAAAAGGGAAAAAAAATGAGGGAGCATTTCTTGTTCAAGGGATGATTTTAGCTTTCGCTGGAATTATTACGAAAATTATAGGGGTTATTTATCGTATTCCCCTTATTAATATTATGGGTGATCAAGGGCAGGCATATTATGGTATTGCCTTTGAGATTTATTCATTAGCACTTCTTTTAACCTCATATAGTCTTCCGCTTGCCGTTTCTAAACTGGTATCGGCAAGGGTATCAAAAGGTGAAAGAAGAAATGCTTTTAAAGTATTTAAATCAGCACTTGTTTTTGGATTAGTGTCTGGTTCTGTAGTTGGTTTGATTGTGTTTTTTGGAGCAGATTTTATTGCTACAAAGATTATGGCGATGGGACCAAGTCAGTATGCACTTAGAGTGCTTGCTCCTTGTCTTCTTGTAGTGGCAATTATGGGTGTTGTGCGAGGATATTTTCAAGGTTTAGGAACAATGATTCCTACTGCGGTATCACAAATTTTAGAACAAATTGTCAATGCAATTGTTAGCGTTGTTGGGGCAAGTTATTTGTTTGAATTTGGAAGAAAGGCTGTTGAAGCAAAAGGAAGCGAGAATTTAGGTCCAGCTTATTCAGCAGCAGGTGGTACGCTTGGTACATTTATCGGGGCAGTTTTTGGATTGTTGTTTTTACTTTTTGTTTTATTTGTTTATAGAAAGGTTATAAAAAAACAATTAAGACGTGATCATACAACGTATCAAGAAGAATATGGAACGATTTTCCCTATTTTATTAATGACAATACTTCCAGTAATTTTAAGTACAGCAGTATATCAAAGCACAAAAATTTTGGATGCGGGCATTTTTAGTAATGTGATGTCTGCGCAAGGAATGGCAAAAGAAAAGTATGAAACATTATGGGGAATGTATACAGGAAAATTTAATACTCTTGTTAATGTTCCTCTTGCAATAGCGAATGCTATAGGTGTATCAGTCATTCCAAGTTTGACTGCTGCAATGACTTTAGGAGACAAGAGATTGGTCCATAGTAAAATACATTTGGCAACACGTTTTTCTATGCTTATATCTATTCCAAGTACAATTGGGTATATGGTATTAGCTAAGCCAATTATGAATTTATTATTTAATGGAAATAATTCAACGCCCGCCCTTTTGTTAATAACAGGTGCAATAACAATAGCGTTTTATTCATTATCTACAATTACCAATGCCATGTTACAGGGAATTGACCGTATGACAACTCCGATTAAAAATGCAACAATTTCACTTGTGATTCATTTGATTTCACTTTTTATCATGCTCGTTGTATTTAAAATGAATATTTTTGCAGTTATCGGAAGTACGATTGTATTTTCTCTTAGTATGTGTATTTTAAATGGTCATGCATTGAAAAAAGCAATTGGCTATCATCAAGAATACTATAAAACATTTATTCTTCCATTGATTGCGTCAATTATCATGGGAGTGGTTGCGTTTATCATTCAAGTAGGACTTACAAATATTATTCCAGAAAAAATAGCAACGATTATTTCTGTATGTGTAGCGATTATAGTATATTCTTTAGCGCTTCTTTTACTTGGTGGTCTTACAGAAAATGAAATTCTTTCTATGCCAAAAGGAAGAAAAATAGCACAATTCTTAAAAAAATTTCATCTTTTAAGAGAAGAGGAAGTGTAAATGAAACCAGTAAAAAAAGTTGCATTACTTCATGATATATGTGCTGTAGGAAAAGCTGGGGCAATGAATATGATTCCAATTTTACATACAATGGGAATAGAAGTTTGCCTAATTCCTACTATGCTATTATCTACGCATACTGGTGGCTATGGAACGCCAGCGGTATGTCCGATTTCGCCTGAGTATCTCAAACAATGTGCAAAACACTATAAAAAGGAAAACATTAAATTTGATGTTATTTTTGTAGGATATCTGGGAAATTCTGATATGATAAAAGGTGTGTTGGATTTTATTGAACAGTTCCCAGAGGCAAAAATCATAACTGACACAATTATGGGAGATAATGGGAAGTTTTACAGAAACTTTAATATTAGCTATTTACAAGCATTAAGAGCATTATTACCCATTTCCGATTTGATTTTGCCTAATTATACAGAAGCTTGCTTTCTTGCTGAAATGAAATATAAGGAAAATCCTAACTTGGATTATTTAGATGCAATATGTAAGAAACTAATCGAATTTGGTGCTAAAGACATGGTGATTACAAGCGTAGCTTTGGGAGAAAAAATAGGGATTCTATACAGTGAGAATGGAAGAAATGATTATTTATTTCTTGAATGTGAGTCAAATAATATACATGGAACAGGAGATGTGTTCGATGGAGTCATTTTAGGAAATTATATGAGAAATATAACATTGAAAGAAAATATTATGCAGGCACATAAATTTGTAAAAGCTTGTATTGCGGAAACATATCAATACCCTTACGACAAACGAGAAGGAATTCTTTTAGAAAAAATGCTTCCATTACTTGTATAGATTATGAATGACAAGTGAATACTGTAAATAAAAAAGGGGTTGTCCTATGAAAAAGAAATACAGTGTTCGTTTTCTTATCGCAACATTTGTTTGTTTGTCTGCGTTGACAATTGCGTATCAGATGAGTTATCGCCATGCGAAAATGGAATTAAAGCAAGAAGTAAAAAAAGAAGATACTTCTGTGGCGACAGAAGGGGAAGCGTTTCGGTCAGATATTTACTATCTACAAGAATTAAACGGCTTCATTGCCGTATATCAAAGTGATAAAAAGACTGTGTTTGAATATACAAATATTCGTATGGAAGAACTTCCAAAAGAGTTAGTAAAAGAAATTAGAGAAGGGAAAAAACTTCCGAGTCTTGAAGCAGTATATGGATTTTTGGAAAATTATTCCAGTTGATAAAAAGAAAAGAGGACAAAAGAAATGTTAGAAGAAAAAATTCAAAGAATTAATGAGTTATATAGAAAATCAAAAGCAGAAGGATTGACAAGAGAAGAACTTCAAGAACAAAAAGTATTAAGAGCAGAATATATTGACGCTTTTAAAAGAAACCTTCGTGGTCAATTAAACAATATTTCTATTCAGGAAAAAGATGGAACAATTACAAATTTGGGAGAAAAATTTGGAAACAAAAAAACAAATTAGAAAGCAAAATTTAAGAAAAAGAGAATTACTTTCAAAAAAAGAGTGGAAAAGAAGAAGTGAGACGTTGATGGCATTTCTTCTTGAACAACCAATATATAAGGAAAGTCAAACGATTTATTGCTATGTGTCCTATCACTGTGAAGTGGACACATGGCGTTTTATTATGTATAGCCTAAAAAATGGAAAGCGAGTAGCCGTTCCAAAGGTGTGTGGAAATGAAATGAAATTTTATTATATTCAAGATTTGGGAGAACTAAAAGAAGGATATAGAGGAATTTTTGAACCACCAGAAACAAATATGGAAGCAACAGAAGAAAATGTGCTGTTTATTATGCCAGTAGTTGCTTTTGATCGAAAAAAACATCGACTTGGATATGGTGGGGGATTTTATGATAGATATCTTGAAAAACATCCAAATTATTTTAAAGTTGGAATTGGATTTTCATTTCAAGAAAGAAAAAGTATTCCTGTAGAAAAACACGATATAAACCTAGATAGAATATGGACTGATGAAGGAGAAATAATATGACAAATTTACCAAAGGATGCATTCCTTTTATTGAGTGTTCTTAATACAAAGTTAAGAGATTATTATGGAAGTTTAGATGCTTTATGTGAAGATATGAATGAGGATAAAACAGATATTGTACGCAAACTTGAGAACTTAGGATATGAATACGATGAAGGAACAAATCAGTTTGTGTAGGGCATTGTATTCTTGCAAAAGTATTTTCTATATCGTATAATTGTAACGTTATAGACCACTTTTTAATAAGAGAAAGGAAAACATATGTTAAAAGATTTAGATAAAATAATAAAGGAAATTGATCTGAATAAGGAAGCACCTGTTGTTGAACCAGATAGACAATATTATTATATAGCAAAAGCGAAAAAATATGTTTCTGCACAAGCAGAAAAACTAGGACGTCAACTTACTTTTTGTGTAACAACATTTGGATGTCAAATGAATGCAAGAGATTCCGAAAAATTAGTTGGTATTTTAGAACAGATTGGTTATGTAGAAGAAACAGACGAAGAGAAAGCGGATTTTATTATTTATAATACATGTACAGTTCGTGAAAATGCTAATATGCGTGTTTATGGTCGTCTTGGACAGTTAAAGCGAGTAAAAAAAGAGAACCCTCATATGATGATAGGGCTTTGCGGTTGTATGATGCAAGAACCTGAGGTTGTAGAGAAATTAAAGAAAAGTTATCGTTTTGTAGATTTGATTTTTGGAACCCATAATATTTATAAATTTGCAGAGTTGATTGTGACACGTTTTGAATCAGAACGTATGGTAATTGATATTTGGAAAGATACAGATAAAATTGTAGAAGATTTGCCAAGTGAACGAAAATTTACTTTTAAATCTGGCGTAAATATTATGTTTGGTTGTAATAATTTTTGCAGCTATTGTATTGTTCCATATGTACGGGGACGTGAAAGAAGCCGTAACCCGAAAGATATTATAAGAGAAATAGAACGTCTCGTTGCAGATGGAGTTGTAGAGATTATGTTGCTTGGGCAGAACGTGAATTCTTATGGGAAGAATTTAGAAACTCCAATGACATTTGCCCAATTATTACAAGAAGTAGAGAAAATTGAAGGGCTTCAAAGAATCCGTTTTATGACATCGCATCCAAAAGATCTATCAGATGAGTTGATTGAAGTGATGAAAAACTCGAAAAAGATTTGTAAACATTTGCACCTACCTGTACAATCTGGAAGTTCGCGAATTTTACAGAAAATGAACCGTCATTATACAAAAGAACAATATTTAGAATTAGTAAGAAAAATCAAAGAAGCCATTCCAGACATTTCATTAACAACTGATATTATTGTTGGATTTCCTGGGGAAACAGAAGAAGATTTTTTAGAAACGATGGATATCGTAAAACAGGTTCGTTATGATAGTGCATTTACGTTTATTTATTCAAAACGTACTGGAACACCTGCTGCTGCAATGGAAGAACAAATTGAAGAAGATGTTGTGAAAAATCGATTTGATCGTCTGCTAAAAGAAGTACAGGAAATTTCAGCAAAGGTATGCAGTGTACATACCGGAACAACACAGGAAGTTTTAGTAGAATCACTAAATGATCATGACGCTTCTCTTGTGACAGGAAGATTGAGTAACAACATTCTGGTACATTTTCCTGGTACATCGGAACTTATCGGTAAAATTGTTGATGTAAAACTTGAAGAATGTAAAGGGTTTTATTATATTGGTAAAATGGTTGAATAAGAAATAACTACCATCCATATTTTAAGAAGATACGTCCAAACTATTTACTAAGAAAGAATATAAAGTAGATAGAAAGGACGTTTTTCTTTGAAAAAAATAAGTGAATATTTATTTATGTGGGCGTTAGGTGGAACACTTTATTATACATTTGAAGTGTTTTTTCGAGGATTTTCCCATTGGACAATGTTTGTGCTTGGAGGAATCTGTGTAGTTTTTTGTGTGTGGCAAGGAATGACAGTAAAATGGAAAGATCCATTGTGGATACAAATTTTAAGGTGTACGATTTTTGTGGTTTCTAGTGAATTTATTACGGGAATTATAGTCAATAAGTGGTTTAAATGGTATGTTTGGGATTATACAGATCAGCCTTTCCAATTATTTGGACAAATTTGTGTACCTTTTGCCATTATTTTTTCAGGCTTATGTGCTTTAAGTATAATTGGAGGAGGCTTTTTTTTATATTGGTTTTATGGTGAAGAAAAACCAGATTTTCATGTACTATAGAAAATGGGAAACTTGAAAACCAATTTGAAATTTGTTATGATATGATAACGTATGAAGAAAATGGGATGATTCTCTTTAAAAACAAGGAGGAAATAGAAAATGTCTGAATTGACTCCAATGATGAAACAATATGTGGAAACAAAAAAACAGTATCAAGACTGTATTTTATTTTATAGATTGGGAGATTTTTATGAAATGTTCTTTGATGATGCAATTACGGTGTCTCAAGAACTAGAATTAACATTAACAGGCAAGAATTGTGGCATGGAAGAAAGGGCACCAATGTGTGGTGTTCCATATCATGCGGTAGAGGGATATTTGACAAGACTTGTATCGAAAGGTTATAAAGTAGCGATTTGCGAGCAAGTTGAAGATCCAAAAGTTGCTAAAGGAATTGTAAAACGTGAAGTAGTGCGTATTGTTACACCCGGAACGAATTTAAATACACAGTCTTTAGATGAAACAAAAAATAATTATATTATGTGTATTGTCTATATCGCAGATAGGTATGGTCTATCTGTTGCAGATGTATCTACAGGAGATTATTTTGTTACAGAACTAGACACTGGAAGAAAACTTTTGGATGAGATTGCTAAATTTTCGCCTTCAGAAATTATCTGTAATGAACCTTTTTATATGAGTGGGCTTGATATAGATGATTTGAAAAATCGGCTTGGAATAGCAGTTTATTCCCTTGATGCGTGGTATTTTGATGATGCTATGTGCGAAAAAGTATTACGAGAGCACTTTAAAGTAAGTTCTCTTGAAGGGTTAGGTCTTGGCGATTATAACTGTGGAGTTATAGGTGCAGGGGCCCTTCTTAAATATCTTTATGAAACACAGAAAACAACTCTTTCACATTTGACAGGAATTACAAGTTATACAACAGGAAAATATATGTTACTCGACAGTTCTACAAGAAGAAATTTAGAATTATGCGAAACGCTTCGTGAAAAACAAAAAAGAGGTTCTCTTTTGTGGGTTTTGGATAAAACAAAAACTGCAATGGGAGCAAGGACGTTAAGAAGTTATGTAGAGCAACCATTAATTAATAAGACAGATATTCTTGAACGTCTAGATGCAGTAGGTGAGTTAAAAAATAATGCTATTGCAAGAGAAGAAATCAGAGAATATTTAACTCCGGTTTATGATTTGGAGAGATTGATTAGCAAAATTACATACCAGTCGGCAAATCCAAGAGATTTAATTGCTTTTCAGAGTTCTCTTGCTATGTTACCATATATAAAATATATTTTATCAGATATGACCTCTCCATTATTAGTGAAACTTCATGATGAATTAGATACATTAGCTGATTTGTGTGAACTTGTGCAAAATGCAATTAAAGAAGAGCCGCCTCTTGCAATGAAAGAGGGCGGAATTATTCGAGATGGATATGATGAAGAAGTAGATAAACTTCGTAGTGCTAAAACAGAAGGAAAGACATGGCTTGCACAATTAGAAGCAGAAGAACGCGAAAAAACAGGAATTAAAAATTTAAAAATTAAATATAACAAAGTGTTTGGCTATTATCTAGAAGTAACAAATTCCTATAAAGAACTTGTTCCTGATTACTATACAAGGAAACAAACACTTGCAAATGCAGAGAGATATATTATTCCAAGATTAAAAGAACTGGAAGACACTATTTTAGGGGCGGAAGATAAGTTATATGCACTAGAATATGAGATTTACTGTAGAATTCGCGATCAAATTGCAACTGAAGTAGTTCGTATACAAAAAACAGCCAAGGCAATTGCCAAAATAGATGTGTTTGCTTCATTGGGACTTGTAGCAGAAAGAAATAATTATGTGCGTCCAAAGATTAACGAGAAAGGAATTATTGATATTAAAAACGGAAGACATCCTGTGGTAGAAAAAATGATTCCAAACGATATGTTTATTGCAAATGATACATTGTTAGACGATAGAAAAAATAGACTTTCCATTATTACAGGACCGAACATGGCCGGGAAATCAACATATATGCGACAAACGGCACTTATTGTTCTTATGGCACAAATTGGAACATATGTACCTGCTGAAAGTGCTAATATTGGTATTGTTGATCGAATTTTCACACGAGTTGGGGCCTCGGACGACTTGGCATCTGGACAGAGTACATTTATGGTGGAAATGACAGAAGTTGCCAATATCTTGCGAAATGCGACCAATAAAAGTTTGCTTATTTTAGATGAAATTGGTCGTGGAACGAGTACATTTGATGGGTTAAGTATTGCGTGGGCGGTTGTAGAACATATTAGTAATGCAAAATTGCTTGGTGCAAAAACATTATTTGCAACGCATTATCATGAACTAACAGAATTGGAAGGTAAAATTGATAGTGTAAATAACTATTGTA
Organism: Faecalimonas sp.; assembly: GCA_020024645.1. Lineage (GTDB taxonomy): Bacteria > Bacillota > Clostridia > Lachnospirales > Lachnospiraceae > Faecalimonas. The sequence continues at coordinate 19,571 of JAHHTN010000011.1, read as the reverse complement.
TTGCTGTAAAAGAAAAGGGTGATGATATTGTTTTCCTTAGAAAGATCGTAAAAGGTGGAGCGGATAAAAGTTATGGAATACAGGTTGCGAAATTAGCAGGGGTACCAGAAACTGTTATTTCAAGAGCAAAAGAAATAGTTAGTGAATTGAGTGAAGCTGATATTACAACAAAAGTAAAAGATATAAAAATACAAAATCAAGAATCAAAAACAAGAACAAAGCAAAAGAAATATGATGAAGTAGATTTGGCACAAATGTCTTTGTTTGATACAGTGAAAGATGATGATGTCTTAAAAGAATTAGAAGAATTAGATGTAAGTCGTATGACACCAATGGATGCGCTGAATACGATTTATCGTTTGCAGAACAAATTGAAAAACAGATGGTAAAAGAAAAGGGGAAAAAATATGCCAAATATTCAGGTGTTGGATCAAATTACAATTGATAAAATAGCTGCAGGAGAAGTGATTGAGCGACCGGCTTCCATTGTAAAAGAATTAGTAGAAAATGCAATCGATGCAAAGGCGACCTCCGTTACTGTTGAAATACGTGAAGGAGGCATCTCTTTTATTAGAATAACGGATAATGGATGTGGGATTCCAAAAGAAGAGGTTTCCCTTGCTTTTTTACGGCATTCTACGAGTAAAATACGTTCTGAAAAAGACTTGGCAACAGTTACTTCACTTGGATTTAGAGGAGAGGCTCTTTCGAGTATTTCAGCAATTTCGCAAGTGGAAGTAATTACAAAAACAAAAGAAAGCGATTTTGGAGTGAAGTACACAATTGAGGGTGGTGTGGAAAAAGGTTTTGAAGAAATAGGAGCACCAGAAGGAACAACGTTTCTTGTGAATCAGATTTTTTATAATACGCCTGCTCGTCGCAAATTTTTAAAAACCCCTATGACAGAAGCGAGTCATGTAAATGAATTGATGATACGTCTTGCCCTATCTCATCCAGAAGTGTCTATTCAATTTATTAATAATGGACAAAGTAAATTTCATACGTCTGGAAATGGAAATGTAAAAGATGTAATCTATCATGTGTTTGGCAGGGATATTGCTAATAATTTATTAGAAGTTGATTATAGCGAAGGAAACTTAGGGGTAAGCGGATATATTGGAAAACCTATGATTTCTAGAGGAAATAGAAATTATGAAAATTATTATATTAATGGTAGATATGTAAAAAGCAATATTATTGCGAAAGCGATTGAGGATGGATATAAAGATTTTACTATGCAACACAGGTATCCTTTTACGGTACTTCATTTTTGGATAGATGGAAATGAGATTGATGTAAATGTACATCCAACAAAAATGGAACTTCGTTTTAGTCATCAACAAGAAATATATAATTTCGCTTATCAAGTAGTAAAAAAGACGCTTATAGAGCCAGAATTAATTCCTAGAGTAGAATTACCAAAAACTGTTGAGGAAAAAGCTATAGTAGAAACAAAAACACCTGAAAAGCATGATGAAGCATATTTCATGAGAAAAATGAAAGAACGAGTGGAATCTTATCATCGTCAGGCCTCACAAGCTGAAGTAAAAGATACAAAGGAACTGCATCGTGGAAATATGCAAATTGACAGGATTAAAGAAGCGGTTACGTATAATAAGAATAAAGCGCGGGAAGAACAGTTTGTTTCTACAACAGTACAAAAACCCAAATTAGATATACAGGAAAACCCAAAGATAGAACAATTGAATTTTTTTGATGAGAAGCTATTGACAAAGAAAGCGTCGCAAGAATATACAGTGATTGGTCAGGTGTTTGATACGTATTGGCTTGTAGAGTTTAAAGAGCAATTGTATATTATTGATCAACATGCAGCCCATGAGAGAGTGTTATATGAAAAAACATTGCAAGGTATGAAAAATAGAACATTTACCTCCCAGTATTTAAGCCCACCGATTATTTTAAATCTTTCTATGCAAGAAACACGATTATTGACGGAACATATGGATTTATTTACAAAAATTGGATTTGAAATAGAAGATTTTGGTGGGGATTCATTTGCAGTTAGGGCTGTTCCGGATAATTTGTTTAGCATTGCAAAAAAAGAATTATTAGTGGAAATGCTTGATCAACTTTCTGATGATATTACTTCTGCAGAAGCACCGGATATAATCGGAGAAAAAATTGCGTCTATGTCGTGTAAGGCAGCAGTAAAAGGAAATACAAAATTGTCTGCAGCTGAGGTGGATGCCTTGATTGGAGAACTTTTAGAATTAGAGAATCCATATCATTGTCCACATGGAAGACCAACCATTATTGCAATGACAAAAAGAGAATTAGAAAAAAAATTTAAGAGGATTGTTTAGAATGAATAAAAAGCCATTAATTATTTTAACAGGACCTACTGCTGTTGGAAAAACAAAAGCATCTATTGATTTAGCAAAAGCAATTAGTGGAGAAATTATTTCTGCAGATTCTATGCAAGTTTATAGACATATGGATATTGGTTCAGCCAAAATTACGAAAAAAGAAATGCAAGGTGTAAAGCATTATTTGATTGATGTGTTAGAACCAGATGAAGAGTTTCATGTAGTGAAATTTCAGCAATTAGCAAAAGAAGCAATGGAAGAAATTTATGAAAAAGGGAAAATTCCTATTCTTGTAGGGGGGACAGGATTTTATATTCAAGCGCTTCTATATGATATTGATTTCACAGAAAACAAAGAAGACGTCACATACAGAAAAGAATTAGAAGAAATTGCTAATATAAAAGGAGCAGAGTATCTCCATAAAATGCTTGAAAATGTGGACGAGAAATCCGCTCAAATGATTCATGAAAATAATGTGAAACGTGTAATAAGAGCGTTAGAATTTTTCAAACAGACGGGTCAAAAAATATCTGAACATAATGAAAGAGAAAGAGCAAAAGAGTCTCCATATCAATTTTGTTATTTTGTATTAAATGACACAAGAGAACATTTATATGGGCGTATTGAATTGCGAATTGATCATATGCTAAAAGAAGGTCTTGTTGATGAAGTAAGGACATTAAAAGAAAAGGGGTATACTCGTGATATGACGTCTATGCAAGGTCTTGGTTATAAAGAGATTTTAGACTATTTAAATGGTATTCATTCTTTAGAAGAAGCAATTTATATTTTGAAACGTGATACAAGACATTTTGCAAAACGGCAACTTACATGGTTTAAGCGAGAAAAAGATATTATATGGGTAAATAAAAATCAATTTAATTATAGTGAGGAGAAAATATTAGAATTTCTCCTTGAAAAGATAAAAGAAAGGATTACATTTTCATGCTAGAAACAAAAGAACAATATAAACAATTAGGAATCTCAGAAGAAGTATATACCTTCGGGGAAAAAATAGAACAAAATTTAAAAGAGCGATTTCAAAAGGTGGATGAGGTTGCTGAATTTAATCAATTAAAAGTAATTCAGGCGATGCAGGAAAGAAGGGTAAGTGAGGCTTGCTTTAATTATGCCAGTGGGTATGGATACAATGATTTAGGACGAGATACACTTGAAGAAGTTTATGCAAGTGTATTTCATACAGAAGCAGCTTTAGTAAGGCCTCAAATTACTTGTGGTACACATGCACTTGCACTTGCGTTAAGTGCAAATCTACGACCAGGAGATGAACTTCTATCACCAGCGGGCAAGCCTTATGATACGCTTGAGGAAGTGATTGGAATTCGTGAATCAAAAGGTTCCCTTGCAGAATATGGAATTCCTTATCGACAAGTAGATTTGCTTCCGAATGGTACATTTGACTATGAAAATATAAAAAAGGCAATTACTGAAAAAACAAAGTTAATTACAATTCAACGTTCTAAAGGCTACCAAACTAGACCGAGTTTTTCGGTTACACAAATTGGAGAATTAATTTCCTTTGTAAAGAAAATCAAACCAGATGTAATTTGTATGGTAGATAATTGTTATGGAGAATTTGTAGAGACAATAGAACCAAGTGATGTTGGGGCGGATATGGTTGTAGGTTCTCTTATTAAAAATCCAGGAGGAGGTCTAGCTCCAATAGGAGGATATATTGCCGGAAAAAATGAGTGTATTGAAAATTGTGCCTATCGTTTAACCTCTCCAGGTTTAGGAAAGGAAGTAGGAGCGTCTCTTGGTGTTATGCAATCCTTTTATCAAGGACTATTTTTAGCACCTACGGTGGTAAGTGGTGCGTTAAAAGGAGCTATCTTTGCTTCTAATATTTATGAACAATTAGGATTTCCAGTCATTCCAAATGGAAATGAAAGTCGTCATGATATTATTCAAGCGGTTGAATTTGGAACTCCGGAAGGAGTAATTGCATTCTGTCAAGGAATTCAGGCAGCAGCACCAGTAGATAGTTATGTTACTCCTGAGCCATGGGCAATGCCAGGATATGATAGTGATGTAATCATGGCTGCTGGAGCGTTTGTACAGGGATCCTCTATTGAATTAAGTGCAGATGGACCAATTAAACCGCCGTATGCAGTATATTTCCAAGGTGGACTTACATGGACACATGCAAAATTAGGAATTTTAATGAGCTTAGAAAAATTAGTGCAGGCTGGTCTTGTGAAATTGTCTTAGTGAAACGAAAGGATATTATGGGAAACAGTAAAAAAATCGTTGTTATTGGAGGAGGAGCATCTGGTTTGATGGCAAGCATTATAGCGGCTAGAAATGGAGCAGATGTTACTATTTTAGAACATAAAGAAAAAATTGGGAAGAAAATACTGGCAACTGGAAATGGCAGATGTAACTTTACAAATGCATATATGAACAGAGAATGTTTCCGTGGAGAAAATATAAAGGGAATAAGTTCTGTATTAAAAAGATTTGGTACAAAAGACACACTTGATTTTTTCTCTACTCTTGGTGTTCTTCCAAAAGATAGAAATGGCTATTATTATCCTAAATCTAATCAAGCATCTGCGATTGTAGATGTACTTAACATGGAACTGAAACGACAGAATGTAGAAATAGTATGTGATAGTCACGTTACAGCAATAACAAAGAGAAAACAATTTAAAATTACTTCTTCTACAGGAAATTATGTCGCGGATTCTGTTATTTTAGCGACAGGCGGAAAAGCAACAACCTCTCTTGGTTCTGATGGGAGTGGATATAGTCTTGCAAAAGTATTTGGACACACTATTTCTCCTGTTGTTCCGGCATTAGTGCAATTGCATGGAAACGGAAATTTTTTTAAACAAATTTCTGGTGTACGCTCAGATGCCCAAATTTCTCTTTATGTTGATGAAAAATTATTAGGAGAAGATATAGGAGAAATACAATTTACGGATTATGGTATATCGGGAATACCTGTTTTTCAAATGAGTCGATTTGCCGCTATTGCACTTTATGAAAAGAAAACCCCTAAAGTAATTTTAGATTTTTTCCCAGAATTTTCAAAAGAAGCATTAACGAACTTTTTTAAAAATAGAATAGAGCAAAATAATGAAAAGAAAGCTGGAGAATTCCTTGTAGGATTAGTTAATAAAAAGTTGATACCGATTTTACTTAGAGCATCTGGCGTAAGAGAAAGAACATTGATTTCGGAAGTAGAGAAAGAACGATTAGAGCGTTTAATTGATAAATGTAAAGGATTTGAAATAGAAATCACAAAAACAAACTCCTTTGAACAAGCACAAGTTTGTGCTGGTGGTGTTCGATTAAACGAGATAGATTTAGGAACAATGGAATCTTTGTATGAAAAAGGACTCTATATCACAGGCGAACTTTTGGATGTAGATGGAATTTGTGGTGGCTATAATTTGCAGTGGGCATGGACCACAGGTTATATAGCTGGAGAAAATGCTGCGAGAGGGAAAAAATATGATTAGAATTCATCAAATAAAATTACCGATTACACATACACAAGAAGAATTGAAGAAAAAAATCGGAAAAATGTTACGAATATCCATAGGTGAGATAAAAGAGATAAAAATTATTAAACAATCTATTGATGCAAGAAAAAAGCCGAAAATTTTTTATACATATACCGTAGATGTAACTGTTTCCAATGAAAAAAGTGTTTTACATAAATCCCAAAATAATCAGATTGTGTTTTCGCCTTCTGTCAAATATCATTTTTCACCAACTGGAAAAAATCCTATGCAATATCGGACAATTATTGTAGGGAGTGGACCAGCAGGACTTTTTTGTGCTTATATACTTGCTAAACATGGATATAAACCGCTTTTGCTAGAAAGAGGCGCAGCAGTAGATGAAAGAGTAAAGGACGTAGAGAAGTTTTGGCAGACGGGGAATTTAGATTTAAATTCCAACGTACAGTTTGGTGAAGGTGGTGCTGGAACATTTTCTGATGGGAAATTAAATACACTTGTAAAAGATTCTTTTGGAAGAAATCAAAAAGTTTTAGAGATTTTTGTGGAAAATGGAGCACCGGAAGATATTTGTTATACAAATAAACCTCATATAGGGACAGATATTCTTGCGAAAGTAGTAAAAAAGATGCGTCAATCCATTATCAATAATGGAGGAGAAGTACATTTTCACAGCCAAGTAACGGATATTTGTATAGAAGACCAGAAAATAACACAATTAATTATCAATGGAGAAGAAAAAATACCATGCGAAACAGTTGTTTTTGCAATAGGACATAGTGCAAGAGATACTTTTGAGCTGTTGTATAAAAAACATGTACCAATGGAGGCAAAATCCTTTGCAATAGGTGTACGTGTAGAACATTTACAATCTATGATTAATTTTTCTCAATATGGTGTAGAAGAAGAACCGTTACTTTCTGCTGCATCTTATAAAGTGGCTGAACAATTACCAAACGGACGAGGAGTGTATTCGTTTTGCATGTGTCCTGGAGGGTATGTAGTCAACGCATCTTCCGAAGAAAAACGTTTAGCAATTAATGGAATGAGTTATCATAGTAGAAACGGGAAAAATGCAAATAGTGCAATTATTGTTACAGTAACACCAGAAGATTATGGTGGAACGAATGCACTTTCAGGAGTAGAATTTCAAAGAATATTAGAAGAAAAGGCATATCAATTGGCAGGAGGGAAAATTCCTGTACAACGATATGGTGATTTTTGTGAAAATAAAGTTTCGTCTCATTTTGGTAAGGTAACACCAGCAATGAAAGGGGAATATGCATTTGCCAATGTTAGATCTATTTTTCCGAAAGAAATTTCAAAGTCTATTGAGGAAGGAATGAAAAAATTTAACAACAAAATTCGAGGATTTTCGCAAGAAGATACATTGCTTTCGGGCGTTGAAAGTAGAACCTCTTCTCCAGTAAGAATAAAAAGAGGAGAAGGCTTGATGAGCGAAATTAAGGGACTTTACCCATGCGGAGAAGGTGCTGGTTATGCTGGTGGAATTACTTCTGCGGCGATGGATGGTTTAAAAGTAGCTGAAGAAATTGCAAAGATTTATCGAGCATTCGACTAAATTCGCTTTTCTTCAGAAAAAATTAATTTGTTTAGTGTATACACTGATTTTAAAGTATGCTAAAATAAATCTTGTGTCGTAATGAGTCTATAATGAAAATGAGTCAAACAAAGAAAATTAAAGATATGATAGAAGAGGAGCGCCCATATGAAAAATGTGAACGCTTAGGTGTAAATAGTTTGACAGATATTGAACTTTTAGCTGTTTTGTTAAGAAATGGAGCAATTAATTGCAATTCTATTGAATTAGCAAGACGTATTTTATATCCTTCGAATCAAAAAGGTGGGCTTGTTAATTTACATCAATACTCTTTGACGCAACTTAAGAAAATTCACGGAATAGGACGTGTAAAAGCACTTCAGATAGTTTGCATTGTGGAATTAAGCAAAAGACTTTCCAAAGCCTCCGCAATCAAAGGTCTTGATTTTTCATCTGCCGCAAAGATTGCAGAATATTATATGGAAGACCTGCGACATCAGCAGCAGGAACATATGAAGCTTCTCATGTTAAATACAAAAGCGAGATTAATAGGAGAAACCAATATTTCAAAGGGAACGGTAAACGCATCTTTAGTATCTCCACGCGAATTATTTATTGAGGCTCTACAAAAAAATGCTGTATCTATTATATTGTTGCATAATCATCCAAGTGGTGATCCGACTCCAAGTAAAGAAGATATTTTAATTACAAAAAGGATAAAAGAAGCAGGAAAATTAATTGGAATTGAATTGCTTGATCATATTATTATTGGAAACAAATGTTATATCAGTTTGGCAGAGCAGGATCTGATATAATCTATTGAGAGGAAATAGAATGTTAGGGAATATATATGGATTAGATCTTGGAACATATGAGATTAAAGTATATGACAAAAAAAAGGATGTAATTTGGACAGAAAAGAATGCGATTGCCATTGAAAATGAGAATAGAATTTTTTCTGTAGGTGATGAAGCATACGAAATGTATGAGAAAGCACCTGACAATATAGAAATTGTTTTTCCAATGAAAGAAGGCGAAATTTCTCATTTTAATGACTTGCAATATCTATTGCAAAATCTATTAAAAAATGGAAAGCGATTTGCTCGTGGTTCCAAATATATGATTGCTGTCCCCACAGATGTCACTGAAGTGCAAAAACGTGCTTTTTTTGATTTGGTTATTCACTCGACAGCAAAAGCAAAAGAAGTTAATATTGTAGAACGCGGAATCGCAGATGCGGTTGGAATTGGTTTGGATGTGCAAAATGAAAAAGGACTTTTCGTTGCTAATTTTGGAGGAGAAATCACAGAACTATCCGTTTTATCTTATGGAGGGCTTGTTTTAAATAGAATAGTTAAAGTAGGTGGGGTAACATTGGATGAGGCGATTGTTAATCGGGTTCGACATAATCATGATTTTCTTATTGGAAGGTTAACCGCTGAAACGCTCAGAAAAGAATTTGGCATTTTTGATAATTCAAGTGACCATACCCTTTCTGTTGCTGGAAGAAATTTAATTTCCGGTGTTCCGACACAATATGATATTTCTATTAGTCTTGTAAGAGCAGCTATAAAGGAATCCCTTGAAGAAATCTGTCGTTCTATAAAATCTTTAATTGAAAGAACTCCTCCAGAAGTATTGACAGAAGTAAAGAAAAACGGGATCTATATGACAGGAGGACTAGCAAATTTGAGAGGGCTTTCAACATATATAGAAGGAGCAACAGGATTAAAGGTAACATTAGCAAAAAATCCAGAACTGAGTGCAGTTAGTGGATTGAAAAAAATAATTTTATCAAAAAAGTTACAAAAACTAGCATATTCAATGCTTGATGAAAATTTTAGGTGGATGAGATAATATGAAAGGAAAAAATCAACTATCAGTACCAAGTAAATATTGGCTATTAATTATTACAACAATCTGTATTATTTTTATAGGATTGTCTTTAGTTTCAGAGAAAGCATCGGGGCCTTTTAAGGCAGTTGCTGATTATACAGTTGTACCTATGCAAAAAGGAATCAATAGGGTTGGAATGTATTTGAGTGATTTGACAGAAAATTTTGATACATTGCAAGATGTTAAGGCAGAAAATAAGTCGTTAAAAAAGAAAGTAGATTCTTTGACAATTTCTAACAATCGTTTACAACAGGATAAATATGAATTAGAAAGATTACGAGAATTGTATAAATTAGATCAAACATATTCTGATTATGAAAAGGTTGGAGCTCGTGTTATTGGAAATAATGGAAGTAATTGGTTCAGTACTTTTACTATCGATAAAGGGAGTGAGGATGGAATCAAAGTAGATATGAATGTTATAGCAGGTACAGGTCTTGTAGGTATTGTAACAAAAGTAGGACCACATTCTTCGGAAGTAAGGGCGATTATTGATGATCAAAGTAATGTAAGCGGTATGGTATTATCTACATCAGATACTTGTGTTGTACGTGGAGATTTAAAATTACTTTCAGATGGTAGAATTCGTTTTGAGCAACTTGCTAATAACGCTACCAAAGTAAAAGAAGGTGAACAAATCGTGACTTCACAAATCAGTTCGAAATATGTGCAAGGTATTCTTATTGGTTATATCAGTGAAATCAATGTGGATGATAACAATTTAACACGTTCGGGTTATATTACGCCTGTTGTAGATTTTAAGAAACTTCAAGAAGTACTTGTTATTACTTCTACAAAGAAAGATTTAGTCCAGAAAAAAAAATAAGGAGAAAAATCTAATGAAGATAAAAAGAAAATTAATAACTTTTTTCATCATTATAGTTTGTTTTTTACTTGAAACAACAGTATTTCCAAGTATTTCGCTAGCAGGTGTTACACCAAATCTTCTTGTTATTATCGTTTCCTCTTTTGGCTTTATGAGAGGAAAGAATGAAGGGATGGTTGTAGGATTCATATGTGGATTAATGGTGGATGTTTTTTTCGGATTACAAGGTGTAATTGGTTTTTATGCTTTGATTTATACGCTAATCGGTTATGCAAACGGATTTTTTAAACGTTTGTTTTATGACGAAGATATTAAACTTCCGCTAGCATTGATTGCAGGAAGCGAATTGTTATATGGTTTGGTTATTTATATATGTGTTTATTTGATGAGAAGCAAATTTGATTTTATTTATTATTTATTGCATATTATTATGCCGGAATTAATGTATACTATTTTAGTAACTTTAGTATTATATCAAATTATTTTACACATTAATCGAAAACTTGAAACCGAAGAGAAAAGGAGTGCAAGTAAATTTGTTTAATCGTATAAAAGAAGCAATTAGTGAAATATTAAAATCTAGACTGTTTGTTGTAGTTATCGTATGTTTTGTTTTGTTTGGCATTCTGATTCAAAGATGTTTCAGTTTGCAAATTGTAAATGGACAAAATTATTTGGATAATTACAAATTACAGATACAAAAAACAAGAGAAGTGCAAGGTACAAGAGGAATTATTTATGATCGAAACGGTCAAGTATTAGCTGAAAATAAGTTGGCATATACAGTAACTATTGAAGATAATGGTACTTATGAGGATAAAAAAGAAAAAAATAAGAAAATCAATCAAACAATTGAGAAAGTAATTGAAATTATTGAAAAGAATGGCGATTCAATTATTAATGATTTTGGAATTGTTTTAGATGAAAATAATGAATATAGTTTTCTTCATCAAGAAGGAACCGCTAGAATGAGATTTATTGCAGATGTATATGGAGAAGCGAAAGTGGATAGCTTGTCGAAAGAACAAAAAGCCTCCAATCCTAGAGATATTATTGAATATCTTTGCGATAATAAACAATATGGTTATGGTATAGATAGGAAAAAATACGACAAGGAAATGATTCTTAAACTGATTAATGTCCGATATGCAATGGGATTGAATAGTTTCCAAAAATACATTCCTACCACAATTGCGTCCGATGTTAGTAATGAAACAGTAGCGGCAATTATGGAAAACTTAGATGGATTACAAGGAGTAGACATTCAAGAAGATTCTCTTCGTTCTTATCCAAATAGCAAATATTTTGCTTCTATCTTAGGATATACAGGGAAAATTTCTACGGAAGAATATGAAAATTTTAAAGCAGATGGGAAAAAGTATTCTAAAACAGATATCATAGGAAAAGCTGGATTAGAGCAATCTATGGATTCAATTTTACAAGGGAAAAATGGTAAAGAAGTTCTTTATGTAAATAATGTAGGGAAAATTATTGAAAGAGATAAGACGACAAAAGCAGAAGCTGGAAATAATTTATACCTAACCATCGATAAAAATTTACAAATTGCTACTTATAAAATTTTAGAAGAACAATTAGCAGGTATTATTCTTGCGAATATGAGAAATACAATGAATTTTGAAAAACGTCCAGGAACGCAAGATGTAAAAGTGATTCCGTTTGATGACGTTTTAAATTCATTTTTTGCTAATAATATTTTAAATATCAAACACTTTTCAGATAAAGATGCAAAAACAAGAGAAACAGCCGTTTATCAAAAATTTTTAAAGAGAAAAGATGTTATGTTGAATCGGATTGTGGATGAGTTGGATTCTTCATCAGCAAAACCATACAAAAGTCTTTCAAAAGAAATGCAGGCATATATGAGTTATGTTGCTAATGATGTCTTGACGAAAAATTCTGGAATTTTGGTAAAAGATAAGATAGATACAAATGATAAAACATATAAGGCGTGGAAAGAAGAGGACTCTATTAGTCTGAAGGAATATCTCCAGTATGCAATCTCAAAAAACTGGATAGATACTTCAAAACTCCAAGATTATATTGAAGGAAAAGGAGATTATTCTGATGCAAATGAAGTGTATAAAGGAATACTTTCTTTTGTTAAAGAATATTTGTCATCTAATATAGGGTTTGATAAATTAATCTACAAATATATGATTAAAGATGGAACGATTACAGGCAAAGAAATCTGCTTAATGCTATATGAGCAAGGTGTTTTGAAATATGATGAAAAGCAGGTAAGTGCTTTGAATGCAGGAACAATAAATGCATATGATTTTCTTCGCGGGAAGATTAAATCATTAGAAATTACTCCAGGACAATTAGGGCTTGAACCTTGTACAGCTTCTGCAGTTGTTACAGATGTAAATACAGGAGCAGTGTTAGCTTGTGTTTCTTATCCGGGATATGATAATAATCGTCTTGCAAACACAATGGATTCAGAATACTACAATGAGTTAGTTACTGGATTATCGCGACCTCTTTATAATAATGCAACTCAAGAGACAACAGCTCCTGGTTCTACATTTAAACCAATTTCTGCTGTTGCAGGGTTGACGGAGGGAGTAATTACAGGAGGAACAACTTTTACTTGTACAGGTAAATTTACAAAAATCACACCGAGCCCAAAATGTTGGATTTATCCAGGGGCTCATGGTGGATTAAATATTACAGGAGCTATTTCTCATTCATGTAACGTATTTTTTAGTGAAATGGCATACCGAATGAGTATGGATGAAAAAGGTAATTATTCGAGTAAAAAAGGAACTGAAATTTTAACAAAATACGCAAAAATGTTTGCATTAGATCAAAAATCAGGTGTTGAAATTCCAGAATCTTCATCTACTATTTCTACTGAAGATGCAGTGCGTTCTGCCTTCGGTCAAGGTACAAATAACTATACTGTCACACAACTTTCGCGTTACGTGTCAGCTGTAGCAAATAGAGGTACTGTATATGATTTGACTTTATTAAACAAAGTTGAAACTGTAGATAAAAAAGTGGTAAAAGAGTACAAACCAAAGGTAAATAATGAAATAAAAGATGTTTCAAAGACAACATGGAATCTTGTTCATCAAGGTATGGAAAATATGGTATCTTCAAGTAGCGTTTTCAAATCTTTGAAAAAATCCAATTTTAACATGTCTGGTAAAACAGGTACTGCTCAACAGAGTAAATTACATCCAGACCATGCTTTATTTGTGGGATTTGCACCAAGTGACGCACCACAAATTAGTGTTGCTATCCGTATAGCAAATGGTCATAAATCAGCATTTGCTGCTGAAATTGGACGAGATATTGTAAGGTATTATTTTAACCTAGCAAATAGTTCTGAAATTATTCATAATGGAGCATCTTCTGTAACATCTGCAACAGTAGGTGATTAAGTAAAAAGGGGTGAGAATAAAATGAATCGCTTAGTTACAATTAAAAGTAATAAGTACGGCCTCTTAATTCAACTTCATCCAAAGGTAAATTTCAAAGAACTTCTGGATGAAGTTAGTAGAATTTTCAGTGATACAGTTAATTTTTTTCATCATGCAAAATTAGCTGTTTCATTTGAAGGGCGTATTCTCACAAAAGATGAAGAACATCAATTAATCGAGATGATTTCTAAAACAGCTCAAATTGAAATTGTATGTATAATAGACAACGATAAAAAACGCGAGCAAATGTACAAAAGATGTGTAGAAGAAAGTTTTGTAGAAAAAGAACTAAAAGAAGGTTTATTTTGTAAGGGTAGCCTACACAAAAAACAAGTATTAGAATCAGAAAAAAGCATTATCCTTTTAGGTGATGTGGATGCAGGAGCAACAATAGCTACCAAAGGGAATATTGTTGTACTTGGAAAATTAAAAGGAAATGCTTATGCTGGGATTACTGGCAAACAAAATTCTTTTGTTTTTTCTCTTTCTATGCAGCCGAATCAATTAAAAATTGGAAATTTGGCAGTACAACAGAGTATGATAACTAAAAATGAGTATATGTCTATGATGCCTCAAATAGCAATACAAAATGGGAAAAATATAACATTTCAATCGATATTTGATGATGAGGCTTACATACAGGAGGATTTAAAATGGGCGAAATTATTGTAGTAACATCTGGAAAAGGCGGTGTTGGAAAAACAACAAGTACCGCTAATATTGGTGTTGGACTTGCAAAATTAGGTAAAAAAGTAGTTGTTATTGATACAGATTTAGGGCTAAGAAATTTAGATGTTGTTATGGGTTTGGAAAATCGTATTGTTTATAATCTTGTAGATGTGATTGAAGGGAATTGTCGGTTAAAACAAGCTTTAATTAAAGACAAGCGATATGAGGAGTTATATCTTCTCCCATCGGCACAGACGAAAGATAAGACCGCAATTTCTCCAGAGCAGATGAAAAAATTAACTGCAGAATTGAAAGAAGACTTTGAGTTTATTTTACTCGACTGCCCTGCTGGAATTGAGCAAGGATTTCAAAATGCAATTGCAGGAGCAGATAGAGCAATTGTAGTTACAACACCAGAAGTATCTGCTATTCGAGATGCAGATCGTATCATTGGTTTGTTAGAACAAAACCAAATAAAAAAAATAGAATTAATTATCAATCGCATCCGCATTGACATGGTCAAAAGAGGAGATATGATGTCGATTGATGATGTGACTGAAATACTTGCAATTCATCTGCTGGGAGCTATTCCTGATGATGAAAATATTGTTATTAGCACAAACCAAGGAGAAGTGGTTGTTGGATGTGAAAATCTTTCGGGACGAGCCTACGAAAATATTTGTCACCGTATTTTAGGTGAAGAGGTTCCACTATTAGAGTTAGATGAGCATAGGGGATTTTTTAAAAAGTTTGCTAATCTCTTTCAAAAAAATTAGGAGGTTAGGCCAATGAATGTATTTGAATCAGGACAGAAGAACAATTCTGTTGTTATTGCAAAAGATAGATTAAAAGTACTTTTGATTTCAGACAGAGTAAATTGTACACCCGATACATTCGAGAAATTGCGAAATGAATTATATTTAACAGTTTCAAAGTACATAGAAGTATCTCCAGAAATATTTGATGTTGAGATTACGAAATCTAATATTTCAATTAGATTAGCTGGAGAGTGTAATTGACTGGAGGATAAACAGTGAAATTAATTAAAAACTATCAACTTAAAAACTTAAAAATTTCTTTGATTGTACTTGTCTTGGCAATCTCTACGATAGGAATACTGGTTGTAGGAAGTGCTAAGCCAAGTTATCAAGGAAAACAAATTATGGGGGTCATTTTAGGCGTTATTGCCATGCTTATTGTTGCATTAATAGATTACAATTGGCTTTTGAATTTTTCATGGATTATGTATGCTATTAATGTGGGGTTATTAGTTCTTGTAAAATTGATTGGTAAAGAAGTAAATGGAGCACAGAGATGGATCGACTTAAAAGTTATCAGTGTGCAACCTTCTGATTTAACCAAAATTTTTATGATTATCTTTTTTGCAAAATTTTTGATGGATCATGAAGAAGATTTAAATGAACCGAAAAATATTATTAAAGCTATACTTTTAATTTTACCTTCACTTGTTCTGATTGTAGTTCAGCCTAATTTATCAAATACGATTTGTGTTGCGGCACTTTTTTGTACGTTAATGTTTATCGGGGGATTAAGTTACAAGTTCATTCGAAATGTACTTCTAATTGCGGTTCCTTTAGTTGTCATTTTTTTGATGATTGCGGTGCAACCTAATCAAAAGTTGCTTAAACCGTACCAGCAGAAGCGTATTCTTTCATGGTTGGAACCAGATAAATATGCTGATCAAGAAGCTTATCAACAGATTAATTCTCTTATGGCAATTGGTTCTGGTCAAGCAACTGGAAAAGGTCTAAACAATAAAGGAACAGCTTCTGTAAAAAATGGTAATTTTATTTCTGAGCCACAAACAGACTTTATTTTTGCTATAATTGGAGAAGAATTGGGGTTTGTTGGTTGTTGTATCACAATAATTTTGTTGTTATTAATCGTAATACAATGTATAATAATAGGTACGAAAGCACAAAATCTAGCAGGGCAAATTATTTGTGGAGGAATAGCCGCACTAATAGGAATACAAACTTTTATAAATATTAGTGTGGCAACAAGAATTTTCCCGAATACAGGTATTCCTTTACCCTTTGTTAGTTACGGATTAACTTCTCTTGTAACTTTCTTTATTGGAATAGGATTAGTGCTGAATGTTGGTTTACAACCGAAAAAATATTAGTTAGGAGTGATTTACAAATGAATATTGGATTAATCGCGCACGATGCAAAGAAAGCTCTGATGCAGAATTTTTGTATTGCATATCGTGGTATTTTAAAGAAACATAATTTATTTGCAACTGGCACAACAGGACGTTTGATTGAAGATGTCACGATTTTGAATATTACAAAATATCTTGCAGGACCATTAGGAGGAATGCAGCAATTAGGTGCACAGATTGCACAGAATGATATTGATGCTTTGATTTTTCTTCGTGACCCAATGAATGTAAAACCACATGAACCAGATGTAAATGATGTTGTGCGTTTATGTGATATGCATAATATTCCAATTGCAACAAATGTTGCTACTGCGGAAATTCTGATTTTAGCAATAGAACGAGGAGATTTGGATTGGCGTGAAATGTATAGATAAATATATCAAAATAATTTTATGTGGGGTTTTATGTTCTTCACTTTTTATCGGTTGTAGTTCTTCTGAAAGCAATCTTTCAACATATGAAAACAAACAATATGAAAAGACAGTTTATAAAGCCGATGGAATTGCTAAGAAACTTTGCGTAACTTCTAAAGAAGAAATTCCATATAAATCAGTTAATACAGATGCAACATTAAGTGCTGCTGGATTATTTAGCCTTCATGATAAAAAAGTTGTATATGGAAAAAATATTTATCAAAAAATTTACCCAGCAAGTACAACAAAGATATTAACTGCCTTAGTTGCTTTAAAATATGGAAATTTAGATGATGTAGTTACTGTTTCAAAAACCGCAACTACATTTCCACCTGTTGCCTCTTTGTGTGGAATTAAAGCTGGTGATAAAGTTACTTTAAGAGAATTATTATATGGGTTACTTATTCCTTCTGGAAATGATGCCGCTGTAGCTATTGCAGAACATATTTCAGGAAATGTAGAAAATTTTGCTAAGTTGATGAATAAAGAGGCATATGATATAGGTGCTACTCATACACATTTTGTTAATCCACATGGTTTACATGATGATAATCACTATACGACGGCATATGATTTATATCTTATTTTTAATCAATGCATTCAATATGATGAATTTATCAAGATTGTATCAGAAACAAAACATGATATGTCTGTTGTTAGTAAAGATGGAACAACTCGTACATTACCATTAGAAACAACAAATCTTTATGGTTTAGATAAAGCCGAAAAACCTGAACATATGAATATAATTGGAGGAAAAACCGGGAATACGGGAGAAGCAAAAAGATGTTTAGTTTTGCTTTCTGAAAATGAACAAGGAGATTCTTATGTTTCAATTGTTATGGGAGCAGAAACAAAATCCCTCGTATATGAGAATATGAATAAAATGCTTAATGCAGTTTCAGAATAATTAAAGGGAGGAAAATACCTCCCTTTGTTTTATTCCTATATTTCTTTAATCCGTCCATATAAACTGATTAAGTATAATCCGCAAAGTCCAATAATCGTATAGACTGCTCTTGATAGGAATGATAGTTCTCCAAATAAGAACGCAACAAGATCAAACTGAAAAATTCCGATTAAAAGCCAGTTGATTGCACCTACGATAACTAATGTAAGTGCGGTATTATCAAACCATTTCATGTAAATTCCCCCTTATTCATGATATGAGTAATATGTGCAGAAAATTATAATTTATACATAGAGGATTCAATAATGAACGAAAAAAATTTATATAATAAATATTCTGACTATTTAAAAGAAAAATATGGAGAAAAAGTATATAAACTCCCAATTAATCTGCCCCTTACTTGTCCAAATAGAGTAAATGGGCATGGGTGTAGTTTTTGTGCAGATGTAGGAACCGGTTTTGAAGCAATGCGGTCAACCGTTTCTGTTACAGAACAATTGAACAAAACAAAAGAATATATTGCAGGAAGATATCATGCAAAAAAATTTATTGCATACTTTCAAAATTATACAAATACGTATATGCCACTAGAAATATTTAAAAAATATATTTTAGAGGCCGTTAAGATTTCAGATATTGTAGAAATTTCTATTTCTACGAGGCCAGATTGTGTGAGAGAAGAATATTTACATTTTTTAAAAAAAGTAGAAGAAACTTATCATATTTCTATTCATTTAGAATTGGGATTACAAACAGTAAACTATCATACACTCGATTTTATTTCAAGAGGTCATGGAATTGCCGAGTATATAGATGCTGTAAAAAGGATCCAAAAATATGGTTTTTCTATTTGTACACATTTAATTTTAAATCTTCCACATGACACTTTGCGTGATACAATTGAAACAGCTAAAGTAGTTTCCGCTCTAAAAATAGATATTGTAAAATTGCATTCACTTTACATTCCTAAAAACACACCATTGTGTGAGGCTTATGAACATGGTACAATTAAACTATGCTCAAAAGAAGAATACATTGAGCGGCTTGCAGTATTTTTGGCATATTTAAGCCCTGATATTATTGTTGAACGTTTATTTAGTCGTGTTCCTGAAAAAGATGCAGTATTTTCTAATTGGAATACAAGTTGGTGGAAACTGCAAGACGAGACACTTGCTTATATGAACGAAAATGGCTATTATCAAGGGAAATTTTATAATTATTTAAACGGAGCTGCATTGAACAGTCTGTAAACGGGAGGCTTTTGATTTGTCAGAGAATAAAAAAATACTAGTTTATCGAAAAAAATGGAAAATCAACGTAGGTATCGTACTATTTGGCGCTTTATTTGTTTACCTAATTATTCTTATTATTTCTTTTGCAACGAGAAATAAAATATCATCATACGAGGTGCATATGGGAAGAGTCTTGAATGATAAAAATTATACAGGAATGGCTATTCGAGAAGAAAAAGTGGTTTTAGCTGAGAAAGATGGATATATAAAATATTCTTCTACAGAAAATCAGAAAGTTAAAAAAGGGGCAAGTATATGTGCTATTTCTTCCGAAAAATTTGCTGATCAAAATACAGAAAATTCTACAAATGAAAATACAGTAAAAAAATTAACAGATGAACAACAGAATTCTCTCGGCATAACTGTGCAATCTTTTACAAATAATTTCACAGATTCAAGTTTTTCGGAAGTATATTCTTTTAAAGAATCTATAAAGAATACATTATCTGATTTTTTATCATCTGACACAAAAGATTTTTCTGATATAACATTGAGTAATAATGCAGAAAGTATATTACTTCAAAGTGAAGATGATGGAGTCATTGTATATAATAC
>JAHHTN010000109.1 GCA_020024645.1 Faecalimonas sp. | reverse complement strand
GTACAGGATTCTTTTTTGTGTTATAATGAAAATTCCTATAGATAAATAAGAAAACAAAGAAAAACAGGAGTTAAAGATAAATGAACATATTAAATATAGAACATATCAGTAAAATATTTGGAGAAAAGATTATTTTTGATGATGTTTCTTATGGCATACAAGAAGGGGAAAAAATAGGTGTTATTGGAATTAATGGAACGGGCAAGACAACATTGTTAAAAATAATTGCAGGTGAAGAGGAGACAGATGAAGGGCAAATTGTAAAACAAAATGGTATACGTATTGCGTATTTACCACAATCTCCAGTGTTCCAGAAAGATGCAACGGTACTTTCCTATGCGAATGAAGGTATTGGAGAAAATGATTGGACGGCGAAAAGTGAAGTGAAAAGTGCATTGACGAAACTTGGAATTACTGACTTTGAACAAAAGATCGAATATCTTTCAGGAGGACAGAAGAAAAAGGTCGCTTTAGCAAAGACATTAACTTCTTCGTTTGAGATACTCCTACTTGATGAGCCTACAAACCACTTAGATAGTGAGATGATCGAATGGTTGGAAGAATATTTGCAAAAATATAAAGGTGTTGTCATTATGGTAACACATGATAGGTATTTTTTAGATAAAGTAACAAATAAAATTTTGGAAATTAGTAGAGGAAAGTTATATGGTTATGAAGCAAATTATTCTCAGTTTTTGGAATTGAAGGCACAGAGAGAGGACATGGAAAATGCTTCTGAAAGAAAAAGACAGAGCATTCTTCGTATAGAGGTAGAATGGGCAAAAAGAGGGTGCAGAGCAAGAACAACAAAGCAGAAAGCTAGGTTAGAGCGTTTGGAGACGTTGAAAGAACAAAAAGCACCTGTACAGGAAAAGGTGGCTCAAATTGATTCGGTAGAAACAAGAATGGGTAAAAAAACAATAGAATTACATCATATAAGTAAAAGTTATGGAGATAAAAAACTGATTGATGATTTTAGTTATATTGCCTTGAAAAATCAGAATATTGGTATTGTTGGTCCAAATGGTTGTGGAAAATCCACTCTTCTCAAAATTATTGCAGGTATAGTGAAAGCGGATAAAGGAGAGGTTGAAATTGGAGAAACAATTAAAATAGGATATTTTGCGCAAGAAGTACCTGATATGGACACAAAACAAAAAGTGATTGATTATTTAAAAGATATTGCGGAATATATACCTACAAGAGATGGGAAAATTACAGCATCGCAAATGTTGGAGCGTTTTTTGTTTACGGCAGATATGCAGTATGCTCCGATAGAAAAATTGTCTGGTGGAGAGAAAAAACGACTATATCTTCTCAGTATTTTACAAGGAGCACCGAATGTACTTATTTTTGATGAGGCGAATAATGATATTGATATTCCAACAATGACAATTTTAGAAGATTATCTTAATTCATTTCAAGGAATTGTGATTACAGTTTCCCATGACAGATATTTTCTTGATAATGTGGTTGATCGTATTTTCGAGTTCGATGGTGATGGGCATTTGCAGCAGTATGAAGGGGGATATACGGATTATATAGAAGCAAAACAAAAAAGAATGAAAGAATCTGTTGAGGTGAAAGAGAAAAAAGTATTAGCTAAAAATGATTGGAAACAAAATAGAGAGAAAAAGTTGAAATTTTCGTATAAAGAGCAACGAGAATACGAAACAATAGATGATGATATTGCAAAACTAGAAAAGAAATTGGAACAGATAGATAGTGATATAATGAAAAATGCAACAAACTCGCTTAAACTTTCTGAACTTACAAAGGAGAAAGAGGAAAAAGAGGTAATGTTGGAAGAAAAAATGGAGCGTTGGGTTTATCTAAATGACTTGGCAGAACAAATAAAGGAGCAGAAAAAATAATTGGAAAAGTTAGATGGAGCAATTTTTTTAAAGGAAATTACAGAAAAATTAGATGTACGTATTAGAAAATTGGAAGATGGGATTGAAAAAGGGCAGAAAGAAATTGAAGATATGCACACCTATTATTGGGAAAATTATACAGAAATGGACGAATATGGTTATGAAAATTACGATAATCAACAAGCGCTTTTTCGCCAAGTAGATGCCAATCAAGAAAAATTACAGTTAAAATATCGGTTTGAAAAAATGAAAGAATCCCCATTTTTTGCAAGGGTTGATTTTCAATATGAAGATGAGGAAGATGCAGAAAATTTTTATATTGGTATTGGGAATTTTGCAGAGAGTACTGGGGAAACACCATTAATTTATGATTGGAGAGCTCCTGTGAGTAGCCTTTTTTATGATTATGATAAGGGGAATGCTTGTTATCAAGCCCCAGCTGGTGTATTGGAAGGGGAAATTCTTGCAAAATGGCAGTATAAGATTAAATCTGGGGAAATGGTGTATGGTTTTGAAAGTGATATGAAAATTGATGATGACATTTTAAAACAGGAATTAGGCAGCAATGGTGATGTACAGTTAAAAAATATTGTAAGAACTATTCAAAAGGAACAGAATGAAATTATTCGAAACACAAGTGATAAAATACTTGTTATTCAAGGGGTAGCTGGAAGTGGGAAAACTTCAGTGGCATTGCATAGAATAGCGTATTTGCTTTATCATGATAGAAAAAAATTACGTTCAACTAATGTGCTAATTTTATCGCCAAACGGTGTTTTTGCTGATTATATATCACATATTTTACCTGAATTAAATGAGGAAAATATCCAAGAAATGAGCTTTGATTTATTTGCTTACAAAGAATTGAGACATATTGTTTCGGATTGTGAAGATAGATATCATCAGATAGAACGTCAGTTGTGCGAAAATGATAAAGCGCAGGAAGAAAGATATAAAATAAAGCAATCAGCACAATTTGTTGGTTTTGTGGAAGGATTTTTGACGCAATTAGAAGACGAATTAATGGATTTTACAGAGGTAGAATTTAAAGGAATGAAATTTTCGGAGCAAGAAATTATTGATTTGTTTTACAACAAATTCCAGGATATACCTATTTTATCTCGTATGAATGAAGTGATGGAATATTTCATAGATGCATGGGAAACTTTGCGAGGGGGAGATTTGTCCGAGGAAGAAAAAGAATATTTCTCAACTAAATTTACGAAAATGTATGTTACAAGAGATATTTATATCATTTATAATTGGCTTCTACAAGAAATGGAATATCCATTACTTCCAGAGGTATCTTATGAGAAAAGAAAATTGGAATATGAAGATGTTTTCCCAATGTTATATCTAAAATATCGTTTAGAAGGTGGAAAGAAACATAAGCAAATCAAACATTTAGTTATTGATGAAATGCAAGATTATTCTTATTTACAATATGTCATTTTATCTTATTTATTTTCGTGTAGAATGACAATTTTGGGCGATAAGGCACAGACAATTGACACGACGGAACGAGATGTGATGACGTTTTTATTTAAAATTTTAGGTAAAGACTTGCGGAAAATTGTTATGAATAAAAGCTATCGGAATACAGTAGAGATTGCTCGGTATGCAAATGCTATTTCTGGAAATACAGACATGCAATTATTTGATCGACATGGAAAAGAAGTTGAAGAAAAAATAGTTACAGAAAAGGAAGTAATTCATTTTGTGGCGAATAAGATAAGTGAAATAAAGGAAAAATATGAAACAATAGCAATTATTACGCTGACAGAAAAGGAAGCATGGCAATTTTACCAAGCATTCATAGAAAAAGGGATGCAGGCTTCTTATTTAGATAGAGATAGTATGCGTTTTGAAAAGAATGTAATTGTTACGACGTTTTATATGGCTAAAGGATTAGAATTTGATTGCGTATTTGGGATTTCTTCTAGTTGGAATGAAGAAAAAGGAAAACAAGGAAAATATATTTGCGCAACGCGAGCTCTACATGAACTTTATATGTTGGAAGTAAAAAATGTTTAAAAAGTAATGTAAATGCAAAGTAAATAGAACATGAGAAACTCAGAATCTGAACATATAGCATAACTTATGTGTTAGTTTTTGAGTTTTTTTGTTTGAAAAACAAGGTTGAAAACAACTATATATTGTGATAACATAATTTAGAAACACAATAAATAGTGATGAGGTAGAAAAATGAAATGGAATGAAGAACGAAAATTAATAAATGTTTTTCCTAGGATTCTAGAAATAGAGGAATTATTTTCTTGTATTGAAAAGGAATTTACGGAGGAGGAATATGCGATAAGTCTATTAGAAGAAAAATTTTTTACA
>JAHHTN010000108.1 GCA_020024645.1 Faecalimonas sp. | reverse complement strand
CCCTCCGATGATAAATTGCAAAGTCAAATGGAAGAATTGACCGCCCGCAAAATTGCTCTGCAATCAGAATACATAAAAGCACAGAGGGAGGAGCGAGAATACGATACCCTCCGGCAGAATGTAGTCGAACTGCTAATCCACCCCCAAAAACGAGAAAAGGAATTGGAATTGCAATTGCAATAAGACTTCTAAAAGAAAGATTTACTATTTCTCTTAACCCGTAATTGGACAGAGGTGTAGTGAAAATCTACATACTTTTGACCAAATTTCAACTTTTAAATTTAGAACTGTTATGAAAAATAAGAATAACCTCTTTAAGTATCCAAACTCCCGTATAATTCAATAGCGTTCTTATTTTTATATTGCTTAAACAGCGTCCTTTGATATGTTCTAAATGTTAGTTGTTTACTTGTATTAAAATGATAATATCCCCAGTAGAAGAATAGATTTGAGGCTGGTTGAAGCATAAATTGGCAAATTAGATTTACAGTTTTCTCTGAAAGAGATTTTGGCGTTGGTGTGATTTCTGATGACACTATTTTTGTAAGCTTTGTTTTTAAGGTGGGAGTAATATAAGGACAATTAATAAACACCAGTATATACCAAAACTCTTTCTGAAGAAAAACTTCTGTTCTAGGCATTTGGTCAATTTTATGCTCAATCAGTTGTTCAATCTTAGAACATATAGTAGTGTGGTATCTTTCAAAATATCTGCTATAAATCAAGTAATTGGCCCACAAAATCGGATTATCTTCTGCAACTAGTTTATCTTCAATTATGCATTCTGTTCTACAAGGAAGTGATATTTTGTAATCGTAAAAGAACAGAAACCAGTTACAAAGATCGTTTATATTTCCCCTCTCAAATATAAAAGCATATCTTCTTAAAAGATTAGTAAGTTTCTTGTGGGTATTCTCTTCACTTGCAAAATGCAACTCGTCATCCATATATACCAGCATGGATATCACTCTTTGAGTATGTTCAAAACATGGACAGAATGAATAGATGTACATGGCCAGATCCATGAGTACAAATGCTCGCCCATATTTATTAGGCGCAAATATATTACACCCATCCTTCTTATTACTGATATTATTCAAAAGAGTACTAAGCATAAACGAAACGATATATCTTTTTTCATTAGGGTATTCATTTATGAGGTAAATAAATTGATCCTTAATTCTGTCTAAAGGTATATATCCACTTTTTAGAAGATGTTTATCACCTTCTATATCATGCAATTCATGTTTGCTGTAAAACAGATTTGCAATCTGATCTGCCAGTTCTCGCGTTTTCCCGAGCCATGTATTCAATACTACTGGTGTCTCCGTCTTAAAATATTTCAGATCATTTAACCGAAGTAAATAAGATTGTGCAGCAGTTTCGATAGTCTTTATGATAATATCAATATGCTCCTGGCTGTTTGCGAAAATATAAATATCATCTACATAACGAAAGATTCTATAATCTTTTCCTGAAATCATATTTTTGATTATAAGCATATTTTTTACATCTATATCGATATGCTGTAGCAAAATTTCCGCAATCATACGTGAAAATTCGGGTCCAACAATAACTCCGTTTGAAGAACGAGCGTTTATATTTTGTAAAACTCGATCAATTACAATGTATAGATTTGCATTATTGGCCGCCTTTGAATCAGTGGTGTTTCTTTCGATGCACCACTTATACGCATGTGTATAAATGCTGTTAAAACAAGATTTAAAGTCAGCTTTTGCAAAATTGCGATATTTAAAGTTGCACTGTCGCCACAGGCGTGAGTTTGTGAATGATGCTACAGAATTAAATTTTCCAATCTTAAAATATGCACCGGTTTGTTGAAGCACGCCCCGATCGATTTTCTTGGATGTCTTTTCAAAATAATCTGCAATATGTTTAATTTTACGCTTATAATATAAATCAGAATTTTTCCTGTGGTATCGGAGAGAAAAACATGCATTTTCATCTAATATATCAAGGACTTCTTTCTGGTAGCATTCTATGAAGAAATAGATCTCCATCGCTGCCAGCGGTTGTACTAAATTCAACTCTCTCGTTGCTTGTGTGCCTTTCATAATTTCGTATTTCAAAGGAACTGAGGCCCAATTTCCCCAGTCACCCATAAATGGGATTCCTGAATTAGAAGCTTTTTTCTGACGCATTTCGTCAATAATATCGTTCAGTTCTAATTGGTGAGAGAGCAAATATTCGTAAAATTTTCCAAAAGAGAATAACTCAGAAACCTCTACAGGCATTATATCTGTTAAAAGATAATCTAATTTGTTTCTTTCTATACCGTTTGTTGATTTACTCATTGCAATTTCTCCAATACTAGAGTACTATATATTTGTAAGGAAGTACTGCCTTACAGCAGTTCGTAAGAATTGCACACATCAGCGATGCAATCATTTTAAGGTTCGTCCAATGACTGCGTATAGAGACTATATACATTTTTAGACTCGGATTAAGAGGTCACCAGGAAACTGGAGGCCTCTTTTTCTTATTAATGACCAATCTTAACTGTTATTAAATAATCTCTAACTAAGCCATCATAATCCTTTATGGGATTTGTGCTGATGCCAACTTGCCCACACATCTTTTCCAAAGTAGAGTATCCAATTCCTATCGACTCTACAAATAAAAGAGTTCTATAGTTTTTCATGTTATTATACAGCGAATAGATTGATTCATCTTGCGAACAACGAAGAAAATACGGTAATTTAATGCCGTTATTGGAAAATGCTTTAAAAACTGCAGTTTTCAAGAATTTCTTGGTTGCAGGAGTTAGTTCATCCATTCGGTATCTAAGCTCACAATAGTTCGAAATGAAACCTTTGCTCTTCCATATCACATTTTTATAACGGTTTACTCTGTATACCGTCCGATGGGTAAATGCTTTAATTTGATGTCTCATTAATTGCATGTCTTTTTCTTGGGAGGTAGCATAGTCTTTGACAATACTATTAATGCGCCGAGAGTACTTTTCAATTTTTTGCTGTGTAATTCCGTATTGAAAAACAGTTTTTTCTGTTTTGTCTGTTTGCTTAAGTGTTAGTTCGAATTGATAGCCTAAAAAGTCAAATTCTTGCGGTTTGCCGCCAGCTGTTAACAGTCTTCTTGCGATATATTTTGTTTTGGTCACATTGAGACAAGTTTTACATGGGAGAGCATCTGTATAATTCGAATCAAAAAAGATTTCTTTGATTACATCATTAATAATGTCCATACACTCAACTTTATCAACAAAAGAATTGAAAATTATAATTCCATCGTCGATATATCGTCTATATAAGATTACGCCATATTGCGATAATCTCTGAGATAATAGTTGATCAAATTGCTTTGCGACAATTTCACAGATAATATTTGATGTATTTAAACCAGCATACGCGTATTGTGAGGAAATCACAAAATTCTCTAACAGTTCTGATTGATATCTTTCGAAGGATTTGTTCTGCATATACTTTTTATAGACATAAACGCTAGATATCGAATTAAAAAAATCCTCGAAATCAAATTTGAAGATGGTATAATCGGACATATCTTTTAATGCGCAAGTAGTGTTAAACAGAGAGCGCATATACGCATTGCGATTGGGATAAGATATATGAAACTTTCTGTCTAATAAACGTTTCAAATAGATGCAAAGTAATTCTTCGGGAGAAAATGGTTGATACATTTTAACTTTTCGAAGTTTACCCGCTTGATTCAAGCAAATACTGTCATACTTTGAAAAATCATAGGTTTTGCATTGATATGTCGTAAAAGCAACATCAACAATCGTATTAATTCCTTGTTCACTTTTTTTCTCATGTCGAGGAAGCAACGCATTTTGGTATTCAGAAATGCGTTGGAGTTCTTGTTTAATATCCATTGTGATTTCCCCCATCATAGTGTACATTGTAGTAATTATACTCTATTTATCAAAAAATTCATAATACTTTTTCAATTTATTGTATGTATTTACTATATAATTTCTTCCGAAGTATTTTATAGTCGTAGAAAGCTTGCTGTTAGGGTAAAAACTCGTAGTAACATATAGCATTTTTCTTTTATCAGTAACCACTCTCTGGACTTATGACACACATTTGTGTTGTTTTAAAAATCGTCAAGTCGTCGTACCTTTCCAACAAAAAAGAGGGAGCGCCATCATCGGACGATATTCGATGATGGCGCTCCTATTTTGTTTAGCAAAAGGTAAGAAACTGGCTCTTTTCCT
>JAHHTN010000107.1 GCA_020024645.1 Faecalimonas sp. | reverse complement strand
AGCATTTTCCAATTTTGTTTTAAGCAAACGAATATTATCGTATCTATCCACATTTTTTAAAAACCATTCTAATATATCTGTTTCTCCAATAACTATTCTTTCATCTGATTCTAATTCCGAAATAATCTTATTATACCATTCTCTAATAATATCTTCTTTGTGTTGTCGTTCCAATTCTTCAAATTTAATGCAACATCCTATTCTTGAATACATAGCTGGTCCTAACACCCTTTTTATTTCTTCCTCGCTTCCAAAGTTACATGTACACAAAAATATGCTATTACTTAAGTCTACACAATAATTTGAATCCACATATTTGCCTTCATCAAACACTTCATAAAATGCGTTGTAAAAAAGTGGATTTACTTTATCAAATTCATCAATTAGTATGACATTCGATTCTCTTCCTAACATATCTTTTGCAAGACTCCCCTTTGCGTGTCCTGCACCAAAAACATAGTTATAAGCTTCCTCTGTCTGCATCATTGAAAATTGTATTCTAAGAAGATTTCCACCTAAACTTCTACTTATACTTTTAGCGGACTCTGTTTTTCCTACTCCTGACGGACCATATAACATTAGAACAACTGGTTTCTCTGTCTTTTTTGCCGTTAACCGATATAACCCACTCATAATTTGTTTTTTACATGATTTTTGTCCTAATACGTTTTCACAAAGATCTTCATATACTTTTTTCAGCATATTCCTATTTACGATGGGATACTCAGAATATAAATATTGAATATTATCATAATAAGTTTCTAAGGAAACTCGCACTCTTTTTGGTGGATTTTGAACTAATAAAACTCCTATATCATGATTCACACTTACTATATTACTAAAGTTTGATAAAACATGTTCTAAAACTGAAGCATAATCGTCTGCACGTACAACACAGGCTTCAACTTCTATTCTATGATATAGTCCATCTTCACCTACCCCTGATTCGTTTGGTCTTAGCCTTGCATTGTAATGTTGAATCAATTCCATAAACGGAATTACTTCTTCAAAGTTTTCAGTTTCTTGTTCAACAACATTTTCAAAATCTCTTCTAGATCCGTAAAAAATTATAATCTTATCAATCATTTATCTCAACACCTGCTAATAAAACATCATACACATCCAATTCTTTATAGTATTCTTCTGGAAAATTTTGTTCTTCTTCCTTCGTATATTCTGGGTTATCTTTCGAGGTAGTACTTTGATCTAATTCAAATTCGCCATTAAAATTTAATTTTGCCAGACTACTTTTCCCTACCTTTATACCATACACAGACATGTCCATTTTCAATAGATCTGATGCCTTATAATTATTTTTAAAAGCTTTAATATTAAATCTGAAAATTACTTTATTATCATTTTTCTCTCCTAAAAACTCATAATATCCTTTAGCATTTTTCATTGTATTATCAAGTTTATCCATTGCAATATTAAATTCACCAGCCTCTACTAATGATCCACTTTTAAGCATTGATAAATATGGTGAAATCAATGCAACAAAAGACAATGAATCCTTAGGTGTACTAATCGTATATCCTGAAAATTTTTTGATTATATTTTTCTCTTTTCGTTTTGATTTTCCTTGTGAATATTCACTTACTAAATCTATAAAATCTGTTAATATTGTATTTTTCACTATATTTTTTACCATTTCATTGGAGTTGAAAGAAGCTCCCATTGACGCTCCTATAGATGCGGAACCTTCTATCCCCACTAAAGCTTTAAAAACTCCACTCAATCCAATTCTAGCTTTTGTACTTATGTCAGCTTCACCTTTATCTTGACTTTGATTGAGCAATTCTGTAGTTTTTTCTAATTGCCCTCCTGCAACTATCTGTACAAAATCTGTGACAGAATCCTCATCAAAGTAAACAACTTTACATAACATTACAAATTCTCCTTGTCTCGACTATAATCACAAAATCTATTTTATTCTTTTTGCATACTCATAAATTCGTTTAAGCATTCCGTCTTTTTCTTCCCCTAATTCACCGCAAATTTTATCACCAAATCCCATATATGTATTAAATCCAAGCATATATACCGCCATTGCCATAGACAACTCATTATGTTCATCACTATATAATGATGCCACTTTTCTTAATTCATCAATAACAGTATCATGTGGTACTTTAACACTACCTTCTTCATTTACGACTTCATTAATAACTCCTGGTAATACCATACACATCTTATAAAATGCATCTTCTTCACCAGTGAGAATAGCATAAAACTGATCCATGCTCACACGACGAATCAATCTATGTTGCACATTTTTACCATCAACTTTTGTTGACCACTTTATATTCTGTGATTTTTTTGCAATAGCTTCAACTAATAGACATGCACAATCATCATCTTCTAGAATCTGCCCCTGCATTTTTATATATGTTTTTGCAGAAGATGCGGAATTCATAGTGTTGTGTTTATTCTTCATTTCCACATATATGGTATGTACAATATCTCCATCCGGCATTTGTATTCCATCTGAATTTCTGTAAATAACATCCCAACCTGCCTGCGGAACCTCACAACCTCTAAAATAAGAAAAAATATTCTGATGAAAATATCCTATATCATTATTATTGGACTTGTCTCTCTGCCGAAAAATCTCATTATTTACAATTTCTTCCCAACTTGTACGATACACCGATTTATCAAAAATCAGCTTGATTGGATCAATCAAATTACTGTTGAACCGCTTCAAATCATATGATTCTAGCTTTTCTCCATATTTCATAATTGTTGCACGCACATGTTTCTTAAAATCTTCTTCTGATATAAAATCTAAATTCCACGCCATTTATTTTACCTCCTCTAATGATTTATGTATCTCTAACCCAATTTCATATGCTAAGTTGACAGGAACAGCGTTTCCAACCTGTTTATACTGAGATTGCACGCTCCCACAAAACTCCCATTCATCTGGAAATGTTTGACATCTTGCATTCTCACGTACCGTAAACGGTCTTGCTTCCAATGGATGACATCTTTCTGTTTGCTTTTGGGACGGTGAAGTCAACACTGTCAATGATGGTTCATCTAGGCTCATTCTCCTAAGAATTCCTGTTCTTCCACCTTCCATATCCCAGCAACTTTTCATATATGCTTTTGCAATCTCCGGATCAATATCTCTCCAATATCCCCCAGGTGGAACTAATTCAAATATTTTTCTTTTATTTTCTCCATAAGGAACTCCTGATCCTTTAGGACAATCAAGTAAAACATCTCTTAAAACAGGTTTATATTCATGCTCTTTCGGAAATGAAAATGAAGTTTTCTCGACTAAATCATTTCTTATTCCAATAGTAATTAGTCTTTCTCTTTTCTGTGGAACACCAAAATCCCATGCATTTAAAACCTTCTTTTGTATCATGTAACCAGCCTGTTCAAAAATATTGATAATTGTTGCATATGTTCTTCCTTTATCATGTGTCAATAACCCTCTGACATTTTCAAACAAGAACATTTTAGGCTGTAGTTTTTGTAAAAACATAGCATAATGATAAAAGAGCGTTCCTCTTGCATCTTCTAATCCCAATCTTTTTCCGGCATAAGAAAATGCCTGACAAGGTGCTCCTCCTGACAGAAGATCTAATTCACCTTTTTTTATTCCAAAATACTCTTCTAAATTTAAACAGGATATATTAGCGATATCATCATGAATAACCCTCCAATTTGGTCTATTAATTTTTAAAGAAGCTGCAGCATCCTTATCAAATTCGATTAATCCTAATGTATTAAATCCTGCTTTTTCTATTCCTAGAGCCAACCCTCCAGCTCCAGCGAACAGTTCGATTGTAGAAAATGAATTGTCATCAGTTGGCACTATTTCTTCTTTTTGTATTTCTACAACATCTTCTATATTGCAATTCAGTGTGAAGCATATTTTTTCTATTGATTCAAACGAAACAGGTTCATTTTTCCCTAATCGAGCCAAGACATTAAAACTAATTCCTGATGCTTCTTTTAGTTCTGTACGGTTCATTTTTTTATCTATTAGTAATTTCCATAATTTGTCATAACAAATTGCCATTATTCTTCCTCCATGCTCGAAATTTCCGTGATTTATATCATATCATATTGCACGAACCCAAACAAGTGTTTTCTCACTATATAATTAGATTTTCTCTTTTACTTTTAGAACCCTATTTTTTCGTATTATCTTATAAACAACATCAAATGTCATTGATTCTTGATTATATTATTGCAATAAAGCCCTGAGACTTAGAGAATAAAATCTCATAGCTTTCCATAATCATGTCACATTCACAATTATATTT
>JAHHTN010000106.1 GCA_020024645.1 Faecalimonas sp. | reverse complement strand
ATATTGACGTATGCTCCTAGAAACATTCTGATATTCTTTATCTAATGCATTCTTTTCTAATTTAAGTTTATCCTGTAAAATCTGATATTTTTTTGTATCAAAAATTTCTCGAAATATTTTACTTCTTTCTTCCGTCTTTGCAAAAAGTAATTTCAAAAAATCTCCTTGTGCAATCATGGCAATCTGCGTAAACTGATTTCGATCAAGACCAATCAATTCCGTAACCTCTTTCGTTACTTCTTTCGTTTTCGTCACAATTCTTCCATCTGGAAAAGTAAGTATCGCATCTGCTTTTTCAGTTGTTGTACCATTACCTTTTTTAACTGGTCTTATATATTCTGGGTTTCTTCTAATCACATACTTTTGCTGTCGATATAAAAAATGCATTTCAACAAAAGTTGCCGTTCCGGCATCAGCATACTGACTTCTAAGCATATTCGGATCACGATTGTTCCCACTTGCCTCGCCATACAACGCAAATGTTATAGCATCAAAAATTGTTGTTTTTCCAGCCCCAGTATCACCTGTAATTAAATATAATCCTTTTTCTCCTAAAAGCGTAAAGTCAATATGGATTTCATCGGCATATGGTCCAAATGCAGATATTTTCAATTGTAATGGTTTCATATGCTATTCCTCCCAAATTTTTTCAATCAGACGTTGTAAAAAGTCATTCTGCTCTGCAGACATTTCTTGATTATTTTGTAATAGATAAAGTTCCCCAAATAATTCAGATGGCGTCTTCTTTTCTACTTGATCAATTTCTCCCACATACTGCTTATTTCTTGTCCTTGTATTATCATAATCCATTTTCATAATATTAGGATAAATCACTCGAAGCCGGTTTACTGCATCTAATATATCTTCTTCATCTGTAAGTGTAATATGCAAATAATCATCTGTTTTACTCTCTCGATAAAATTCTAGTGCTGTAATTTCATCATACGTTCCTTTAATTTCTCGCATATCATGTTTAGGAACCACAGAAATTTCCCGAATATTTATCTGTCCTTTTTTTTTCATCTCCACAATGGTAATCGTTTTTTCCTGTTTACTCTCAGAAAAAGAATACTTTAATAATGTTCCACAATAACGTACTTCTTCTCTTCCTACACTCTGTTTTCCATGCAGATGTCCAAGAGCCACATAATCAAATGGAGTAAAAACAGATACATCCACATTATCCACTCCACCTACCGAGATTTCTTCCGAATCGCATCTGAATGCCCCTGCCACAAACTGATGTGCTAAAATTACATTTCTTTTTTTCTCATCAATATCCATTTGTTCAATAACTGCCTGTACAGCCTCCTGATAAGTTTCTATGGGACTTTCTGGTAAAACCTGTTTTACATATGCAGGCTTAATAAATGGAAGTAAATATATATTTACTTCCCCATACGCATCATATAAAGTAATTGGACTTGGAATTTCCTGAAAAATAGGTGAAACATATATTCCTGCACTCTTTAGTAATTTGCCCCCAAAAGCAAGTCGTTCTGGAGAATCATGATTTCCACTTATAATAAATACAGGAACATTTTCCCTTGCAAGTCCATTTAAAAACGCATCAAACACTTGCACAGCCTCTGCAGAAGGGATCGGTTTATCATAAATATCACCAGCAAGAAAAATGCCATCTGGTTTCTCTTCTCTGACAACCTCAATAACTTGCTGCAAAATATATCTTTGTTCTTCTATCATGGAAAATTCGTTAACTCTTTTTCCAATATGTAAATCTGACAAGTGAATAAATTTCATATATTCCTCCTACATCATTTCCATGTTACTCTTATTTTACAATCTTCACTTAACTCACAATTTTCGAACGTGAGAAAAATTCCCGCCTTTTTTAAACAAACAGATACTTTCTCAAAAATATCATATAAAAGATTATTCCACTTCATCGTTTCCTTATAAATTTTATAATACTCCTTATTTTTCAATCTCTCCAACGGCAAAAAAGTTTTTGTAATATCTCCTGTATAAACCTTTCCACAACCTAAAAACTCAAATTCATTGCAATTTTTATGTTCTTTACCATCT
This sequence comes from Faecalimonas sp., assembly GCA_020024645.1. GTDB lineage: Bacteria > Bacillota > Clostridia > Lachnospirales > Lachnospiraceae > Faecalimonas. The sequence goes on along the minus strand of JAHHTN010000106.1, from coordinate 2,421 downwards.
TCAAGATATGTTGGTATACCTTCCAATTTCTTTTCATTTTCCTGTATAATCTTAAACAACTGATATACCTGCTCTTTCGTAAGCTTAAACATCTCTAGCGTATCAATTTCTTCAAACAATTTATATGTACAATATCTTAAGTTTCCATTCCCATATATTTCTATTGAAAATCCACCTTCATCTCCCTCTACTCCATAACTTGGACTTATGTGATAAGCAAATATTTTATGTTCTTTTCTCAACTCTTCAAATTCCATATAACCCTCTTCATATACACTTTTAAGCTTTAATCGCCCATCTCATTTTTGTTGACCTTGCACGGCTATTATAATTACACTCCTCTACTGAAGGACGAATCACATCATTTGCAACGTCACTGTAAACACCTGCTCTTTTCAATTCTTTAAAAGCACGTTTTACAATTCGATCCTCTCCCGAATGAAATGTTAAAATAGCTACTCTTCCACCCTCATTCAATACATTAGGAAGTTTCTCCATAAATTCATATAACACTTCAAATTCACTATTCACATCGATACGTAAAGCTTGAAATGTTCTTTGACAAGACTTTTTCACCGCCTCTTTTCGTTCTTTCAATGGGATAAATTCTAATGCTTCTTCAATAATCTGCTGTAATTTTGTCGTTGTATCAATCGATTCACCCCGTCTTAATTTTGCAATTACTTTCTCTGCAATTTCATGTGCATAAGGCTCATCTGCATTTTCTACCAACATACCTTCCAATTCTTCTTGCGTCACTTCTTTTAGTCGTTCTGCTGCTGACGTTCCCTTTTTCTGATTTAAACGTAAATCTAATGGTCCTTCTTTTTTGTATGTAAATCCTCTCTCTGGATTATCAATCTGCATTGAAGAAACTCCTAAATCTGCTAAAACAAAATCGAATTTGCCAACTTCTTCGCACACCTTGTCTATATCTCTAAAATTAATATTTTTAATCGTCAAAATATCTTCGCCATATCCTAAATTCTGTAATCTTTCTTTTGTCTTAGCCGATTCTACTGTATCGACATCTAAAGCATATAAATGCCCTTCTCCATTTAAACATTTAAGCATTTCCTTTGTATGTCCACCATAACCAAGTGTGGCATCTAAACCTTTCTGTCCTGGCTGAATCTGTAAAAAATCTAAGATTTCTTTCACGCAAATAGAAATATGCATTCCTACAGGAGTACTTCCTTTACGAATCACCTTCTCTATTGTTTCTGGATATTTTTCTGGATGTAATTCTTTATATCTTTCTTTATAATTTCTTGGATGTGTCCCCTTATATCTTACACGTCTTTTATGTTGTTTTTCCTGTTCTTTCATTGTTTACCTCTTATTATTTTTGATTTTCTCTATCAGTGGAAAACATATAAAAATGTTCCTCTTTTTTCTCATATAAAACACCGTATTTTTTACAAATTTTCTTTACTTCTTCCTCATAATAATCTCGCTCTTCTTTGGTGTCAAATTTACGACTAACAACATGATTTTTTTCACCTTCTGCCACCATTTCACAAAGACAATCTATCGCTCCTAATCGATAAGAATATTCATCAATCGGTCTACTTTCTCTTTCGTTCACTTCTTCATATTCATCTTGATCAAGCGATACAGGAACTCCTGACACTCCTCGTACGTTTACTCCTCCGTACCAAGTACTATCTATCTCAAAAACATCTCCAATCTGATATTCCATGGAAAACTCATCGTTTTTCTTAATTATTCGAATCTTTTTCTTGCTCATCTTGCTTCCTTTCCTCAGAAATACCATTCAGCCATTCTATTGCCTGACATATTCCTTCTGTATTAAATTCAAAATATTGTACTATTTTATCTTCTTTTGGTGTTACTTGCCAACAATATGGGGTAAACCAATATGCTGCTGCAAGTTTTGTTTCCTCCTCTACTTCTTCTTTATACAATCGGTAACGCATTTCCCCATCGCTTCCACAAAATGCTTCTTTTTTTAGTAGTTGTATACTAATCATGCCTTTTAAATCTATCATGATTTCACTTCCTTATCCTATATCATTCTTTTTATGTTATAGTTACAATCATATTTAAATTATACTATAGGATTAAAGTTTAGACAACGGGGTCCAATCATCTAGAATGATTAATAGAATTTTTTATAAATGATAGATAATAAGGAAATGATTATAGAAACATATTTTAGTGAAAACAATACCTTTAACTATATTTTTTACAATCTAAAACAGGGTGCCATTAATAGCACCCTGCTTGTTATTTTGTGATTCTCATTAATTTTTAAATAGCACTAAAATGAGTAAGAGCAGATAACTAAATTTTATTAAAATAGATAAAAAAGTTGAGGTTTTTTTGTTTCTTTCCACTTCTGACTTTCACTCTGTCTGACCTTCCGGCCAATTCACCAGATAAAGAGTATTGCGGGCA
>JAHHTN010000105.1 GCA_020024645.1 Faecalimonas sp. | reverse complement strand
ATACTAATAACTTTTATTCCAGCCGGCAGTCTTTATATAATGTATAACATTTTTTGTTTATGCGGGCAATCAAATCAAAAAACTGCATTTGGCATTTCTATAATTAGTTTTTTGATTATTTTAGTTATGAATTTAGTAATTTTTAAAGTATACCTTCTTCTTTCCAAAGAATTTGAAACAAAACATCAAAATACAATATATATGCAACAATTAAAAGCCTTTGAAAAATCTAATATTGAACGTGAGCAAATGTATTCTGCATTTAGAAAGATACGCCATGATTTTAAACACCATTACTCCATACTTGCGAAACTATTGAACGAATCCCAATATGAAAAAGCAAAAGAATATATGAATAGTTTAAATCTAATCCCTATTGTAGATGATACTGCCATATCAAAGACAGGAAATTTTGTCCTAGACTCTCTTATAAATAGTAAGTTTGCTGCCATCCAAGACAAAACTTTTATAGATCTATTTATAGATGTGAGTGTCCCCCCAATTCTTCCATTTCAAGCTGCAGATTTAGGGATTCTTTTTGGCAATATCATAGACAATGCCATTGAGGCTGTATTGCAACATCCAAGTTCATCTAATACTATTAAACTACTTGCTCGTTATGAAAAAGAAACCTTAATTATAACATGTATAAATTCCTATAACCATAAACTCATACTCAATCAATCAGGGGAATTAGTTTCTTCAAAATCAGATCCAACTAATCATGGATATGGCATATACTCTGTAAAACAAGTAGCAAGCAAATATCATGGCTCCGTTTCCATTAACTTTAACAATTCCTTATTTACTATAAAAATATTACTTTGTAACTTTTAAAATGGCAATATAGACCTGATAATTCAAATAACTATCAGGTCTATATTAAATGATTTCTTTTTTGTGAGTATTGATGAAGACTATTATAAACCATAGATATAGTATACAAATTTTCTCATAGAAAAGAACAAGTTCTGCTTTTCAAATATTTCATTTTAATTTCCAACAATTTTAACGAATGTTCTTTCAATAATATCCACAATCATATCTTTTTCCTCTTCTAAATACATGTGGTCTCTTTCTAATAAATGTAACTCGAATTTTTCTGTATATCTATTCCATGCTCGTATACTTTGTAAATTTACTTGTTTATCATACTTTCCTCCTATGGCAATTATCGGAATATTTAAGTTAACTTCTTCCTCTCGATAATATTCTTCACTAATTTTAAAATCAGCTCTAATACGTGGCAAAAATAATTCCATTAAATTTTTATTTCTTAGTATATGAAGCGGTATATTTGTATATTGTGGTAATACTTTAATTAACTCATCATCTGATAATGTATGAATATTGGTATTTTCTTTTATACTAGGCACGCCGCATGCAGATACACACAAAAACTCAGGTGATTTTCCCTTTTCTTCTTGTATTTTTCTTATGAGTTCATAGGCTATTTTTCCACCTAAACTATGTCCAAAAAAACAATATGGAACATCTATATACTCCTTAATTTCTCCATATAAGTCTTCCACTAATCCTTCCATATTTGTATACAATTTTTCTTGTATTCTATTTTCTCTTCCGGGTAATTGAATTGTATAAATTCTTCCTTTAACTATGCCTTCCCATGATGAATATACCGATGCAGCTCCACCAGCATAAGGAAAGCAAAAGACTCTATATTTATCACTACTTATTTTATTTTCTTTTATAAATTTTCCCATTACTATCCTCACCTCCATATATAACTTTATATGAAATATTACTGTAACTCATTACACTTAACAAATAACCTGAAGTTATCTCTATGCTTTCAGAAAAAAATTTTTTCTCCATTTGTAATGTATCAATATCAGAAAATTTCATTCTCATTCCCAGCCCTTTCAATTTGCTATAGCATTCTTTAAGCGTCCAAGTTTTATAGAACAATTTTTCTCTCCCATCACTAGCAAGCTTTTGAAGATTTTCTTGCTCATTTTCAGAAAAAAAATGTGACGCAATCTTTTCAATATCTATAGGACGAATCTTCTCAATATCTATGCCTACCGGGCATAAACCAACCGCACATACCCATATTTTTTCGCAATGACTGATTGAAATATTTAGTTCAGGATTTGTCACCATTGGCTTACCATACACTGTTCTATAAAACTGTACTTCTCCTGTATAAAGTATCCCTTCTTGTTCACAATAATCTTTTACACATTGTAACAATAAATCATTTCTATGTAACAAGTCCCCTGTCGCAATAAGATATATATTCATCTATTATACTTTACCTTCTATATAACTTTTTATTTCTCCTATAGTCATGATATTATTAATATCTTTTTCGTTTACCTCTATGCCATAATAATCTTCAATATCACATAGTATATCCGCAAAATCCAAAGAACTTAGTTCCAAGTCACGCATTAAGTTTGTATTATCTGATAACTCAATACTTGTATCTGTAACATACTTACAAATTATGTTTTCTAAATTTCCCATATAATTCCTCCTAATTCATGTTTTTATTATTTGTTTACCATCTTTTAATTTTACCTACAGAAGTTTTTTCAAAAGGGTCTGTTCTACAAATAATTTGATTGATTCGCTCAAACGAAGGTAATTTTTCTTTATTGAATATATCAACTTCTCTTTCTATTATTTCTATAATAGATTCTAATGGTTTTTCCTGTAATTCACTATACTTAGGATATATTTCTGCGACAATTTTGTCATCTTTCTCTTTAACGACTACTTCTTCTATATATTTACTTGTTATCAAAAGTTGTTCTATCTCCTCTGGATACACGTTTTTCCCATTACTCAAGATAATAACATTTTTTATTCTGCCAGTTATGTATATATATCCTTCATCATCTATATATCCCAAATCGCCTGTTTTATACCATCCATCTTCAATAGCCTTCTTTGTTGCCACATCATCTTGGAAATATCCTTTCATAACATTTGTTCCATTTACTAAAATTTCACCAAATTTTTCATTATCCCTCTTTTCGATTTTTACTCTACAATAGGATAAAGGAATACCAACAGACTCATTTTTAATTTTTGCAATAGGATTAATACTAATTAACGGTGAGCATTCTGTAATTCCATAGCCATTTAATACAGTTATTCCTATTCGTTCAAAAAATTCTGCTTGCTTTATTTGTAAATTTGCTCCTCCTGTTATAATTAAATTTAAATTTCCTCCTAATTCTGACAATATATTTTTGAAAAAATATCTTCTCATATCGATTCCGATTTTTCTCAATAATTCACTGCTACTAATTGCAAAATTAAAAATTTTTTCTTTTCTATTTTCTTTCAACCGTCTTTCGATTTCTGAATATAACTTTTCAATAATAGCAGGTGCCATAAACATTACATCTGGTGCAACCTCTTTTAAATTTTTTCTAAAATATTTTAATTTATCATTGATGGTTATCATACCACCCATTTCAAGTATTATAAAAATATTACACACTAATCCATAGGTATGATTAAATGGTAAAACAGAAAAAGTATTACCCTTAACCGGAATATTTTCTCTTGCATTTCTTATGACTGATAACAAATTTTTGTGTGTTAGAACAACACCTTTTGCCTCTCCAGTTGTGCCAGATGTAAAAACAATCATTGCTTCATCATCGCTTTTCAATGATATATCTTTCTCCTCTGAATAAGTAATTTCTCCTAATACTCCTATCGGAATAACTGATATGCCTTCCTGTTTAATATCAATATGTAATTTCTCCGACAGCACTACATATCGGCTATTGCTTTTTTTTAAAAGAATTTCTATATTTTCACAAGGAAGTTCTTTATCGATTGCAACAACGACTGCTCCTGCCGTTACTAATGCCAAATAATGTACAATCCATTCAAACGAATCCTCAGCAATAATTGCAACATTTATTCCCCTTACTCCTATGTCCATATAATAAGATTGCATTCTTTTAACATTTTCATACAATTGTAAGTATGTGTACTTTACTAATTTCCGATTTTCATATTGCTGGATTGCAATAGAATCATTATATCTTTTTAAGTATTCCAATAAATCTTTGAGTGTTTCCATTTTCTATATATTTCTAATCCTCTTATTTATTTCATCCGCAAATTCTTTGACATTTTCATCAAAAAAGATAGAAATATGATCTCCTTTCACATTTATTTTTTCTATTTTTTTTGCATACAACTCCCACCGTTCTAATTGTTCAACTGGTTCGTCAGTTGCATTATAACAATGTATCTCTGCTTCTGTTTTTTGGTTGCTTTGATACAAATATCTTGCACGCTCAAAGCTTCTTAATAGATTTACATAATATATCAAATCATATTCTGGTAAGCTGCTTATATTAGGGATTAGTTTTTTCAACTGTTCCGGTAGGAGTCTGAAATACATCTTTTTACATTTTTCATCCAGTCTAATTTTCTGTACAAGTTTTTCCCAAATTTCTTGTTTTGATCTTTTTTCTTGAAAGTATATTTTCTCTTC
>JAHHTN010000104.1 GCA_020024645.1 Faecalimonas sp. | reverse complement strand
TATTCAAACTCAATCGTTGCAGGTGGTTTTCCTGTACAATCATACATTACTCTATTTACATGTTTTACTTCATTTACAATTCTTGTTGTTACTTTGCTAAGAACTTCCCAAGGAATTTCTGCTGCCTCTGCTGTCATAAAATCACTTGTCAATACAGCACGAAGTGCTACAGCATAATCATAAGTTCTGAAATCTCCCATAACACCTACTGAACGCATATTTGTCAATGCAGCAAAATACTGTCCAATATTTCGTGAAAGACCTGCTTTTTCAATTTCTTCACGGTAAATCGCATCTGCTTCTTGTACAATTTTTACTTTTTCTGCTGTTACTTCACCGATAATACGAACTGCAAGTCCTGGTCCTGGGAATGGTTGTCTAAATACTAAATACTCAGGAATACCAAGTTCAAGTCCTGCTTTACGCACTTCATCTTTAAACAAATCACGAAGTGGTTCAATAATTTCTTTAAAATCAACACATTCTGGAAGTCCACCTACATTATGGTGACTCTTAATAACTGCTGATTTTCCTAATCCACTTTCGATTACATCAGGATAAATTGTTCCCTGTACTAAGAAATCTACAGCTCCAATTTTTTTTGCTTCTTCTTCAAATACACGAATAAATTCTTCTCCGATGATTTTACGTTTTTCTTCTGGTTCTGTTTTTCCAGCTAATTTATTATAAAATCTTTCCTGCGCATTTACACGAATAAAGTTCAAATCATAATTTCCATTAGGACCAAATACAGTTTCTACTTCATCGCCTTCATTTTTACGAAGTAATCCATGATCTACAAATACACAAGTCAACTGTTTTCCTACTGCTTTAGAAAGCATTACGGCTGCTACAGAGGAATCAACTCCACCTGATAATGCACATAGTACTTTTCCATTACCAACTTTTTCACGAATAGCTTCGATCGATTTTTCCACAAACGAATCCATTTTCCAATCTCCTGTACATTCACATACATTGTAAAGGAAATTGTGCAACATTTTTGATCCTTCTTGTGTATGCAATACTTCTGGATGAAATTGTACTGCATATAATTTCTTTTCTTCATTTTCCATTGCCGCTACTGGACAAACAGGTGTTGTTGCTGTGATCTTAAATCCCTCTGGTGCTGCTGCAATGTAATCTGTATGACTCATCCAACAGATTGTAGATTTCTGTACTCTATCAAATAATTTTGAAGAAGAATCTACTTCTACTTCTGTCTTTCCATATTCACTTACTGGCGCTGTTGCCACTTTCCCATCTAATAAATATGCCATTAACTGTGAACCATAACAAATACCAAGAACTGGAATACCAAGTTCTAAAATGGCTCTCTCATATCTTGGAGATTCCTCATCATAAACGCTATTTGGACCTCCAGTAAAAATGATTCCCTTTGGATTCATTTCTTTTATCTTTTCTAAACTAAGTGTATATGGGTGTACTTCACAATATACGTTACATTCCCTAACACGTCTTGCAATTAATTGGTTGTATTGTCCGCCAAAATCAAGGACGATAACTGTTTCGTTATTCAAAAGATTTCCTCCTCCACATTCGTATTTCATTGAATATTAATTATATGCTAACTTTCATTCTTTTACAAGTAGACTTTTACATATTTCCTTAAACAGTGCGGATTTCTTTCCATTTTCCTCCAATATATCTGCCCACAAATAAAATTGCACGGAAAATCCAATCGATAACCATAGCAACCCACACGCCAAATACTCCCATATCTAAGTACTTTCCTAACAAATAACTAAACCCTATACGAAATACCCACATGGAAATAATAGAAATAACCATACTTGTTTTTGCATCTCCTGATGCTCGTAAAGTTGTAGGCAATGTAAAAGCAATCGGCCAAATAAATATACTGCTAATACTATGAAAAATTAATATTTGTTCTGTCACTTGCGAAGTCTTTGCTGATAAATTATATATCTGCATAATTACAGGTAACGCTAGATATATAATCGCATTTGTTACAAATATACAAACATATGTAATCTTAAGTAATTTTTTAGTATAATAAGAAACCTGTTCATAATCTTTTGCTCCAACACACCTTGAAATAACAGTTGTCACTGCTAGTGAAATTGCCATACCCGGCAAAACTTGAAACATGGCAATAGCATTGCTTACTGCATTGGCGGCAATTGCATACGTACCAAATGAGGAAACCAAACTTAAAACCAATATTTTCCCAAGTTGGAACATACTATTTTCCAATCCATTTGGAATACCAATACCTAAAATCTTCTTGATCATCTTCCAATCCGGACGATATTTAATCGTTTTTTCTAAATGCAATACTTGCTTTGGATTAAACAGGAGAACGACAATTAAAATCCCCGCCACCATTCTAGAAGCAAAAGTTGGAATCGCAACCCCTTCCACTCCCATGTGAAATCCATAAATTAAAGTCGCATTTCCAATCACATTAATTGCATTCATAATTAAGGATACAATCATTGTAATTTTTGCATTTCCCATCGTACGAAAAATAGCTGCTCCTCCATTATATAGAGCAATAAATGGAATAGATGCTGTTACAATTAAAAGATATGTATTCGCATGTTGCATAACATCAGCTTCGATTTCCCCAAATATACCATTCAAAATAAAAGTTTTCCCCAAATATACAAGAATGGTAATTCCTATTGCACAAATCGTAATAAACCACACAAGTTGGTTTGACGCCTTATCTGCTTCTTCCTCTTGTTTTTTACCCAAATATTGTCCTGCAACAACTGCTCCGCCTGTTGCAAGTGCTCCAAATAAATTAATCAGTAAAATCATTACATTATCTACAAGAGACACCCCTGATACAGCAGCTTCTCCTACACTTGCAATCATAATTGAATCTGCCATACCTACCAATACAGCTAACAATTGTTCAATAATTAAAGGAATGATTAAAGCCACAATTGCTTTGTTATCAAATAAATAATTTGTTCTGTCCTTTTTTTCTTTTATTCTCATTTTTACACTTTCCTTACTATTTAAATATTCCTTTCTTCTAAATGAATACTCTATAACTTTTTTGTCATTTTCTTATTATAATACAAATTTGAAAAAATGGTAGTAAAAAAAGGAGAGCACACCGCTCTCCCTCTTAATGTTGATGTAAATATTTTTCTCTTGTAGCCATACCGCCTCGAATATGTCTCTCTGATTTGTTCGTGTCTAATACTTTTCTAGCTTGAACTGCTAGAGCGGGATTAATTTGTTGCAAACGTTCCGTTACATCTTTATGTTTGGTCGTTACTATTTAGAGCTGTTTTATTTTCACATTCGTCTCCCACTAAAATGCTTTCATTTAATCCCAAATCACCTAGTAAACGAAGGTAAATATCTACATTTCCATCTTTGTCTACTTCTATTTTCTTAATCAGTCTCTTTAACTGTACATTGGTCATCTCATGAACATCTGTAATATCCTCAATCTGCTTAAAGGTATCATTTAAGATTTTTTCCATCTGATCTCCTTTTGTCAAATTACTGGATACCATTTTCAATTCATTTTCCAGACGATCCAGTTCTTGACGAGTACCACCTAACTTATCCTTCAATTCTTCTCTGGAGATCAAATCATCGGTATACATATCCATATATTTCTGTCGCATTCTCTGCAATCTGGCAATCTGCAAATTCAATTCCTTCTCGTACTCTGCATTTTCATCTTTTGCTTTGTACACTCTTTGGAATTCTTTCACAACATAGTCAATTACTTTATTTTTTTGCTGAAGAACACGATTAAAATATTCCTGTAAAACCTGGATCAATTCTTCTTCATCTACAGCAGTTTTATTTGGACAGCTATCTGCTCCTTTTCCATTTCTTCCGGAACAAACCCAACGCACATACGTATTTTTGTAAGTACGAACTGTTCTTCGGAAAGACCAGCCACATTCTTTACATTTAATCAATATAGAAAACAAATACTTGTTGCTTTGCCTCTCATGATTCAAATTGAATACATCGTTTCTTCCACGAAGAATTTCTTGTGCTTTTTCAAACACCTCATCTTCAATAATACGAAGCTCTGGACGTTCCACAACAAGCCATTCCGTTTCATCCTTCTCTCTTCTCTGACCAGTCAGAAAATCGCTGATTTCCTGCTTTCCATTGATAATCTTTCCCGTATAAATCTCATTGGTCAAAATTCGGCAGATAGCATTCTAGCTCCATTTGCAGTTTCTCTTTGTTCGATATCCCTTTTCATTCAGCATATTTGAAATTTTGGCAGCACCATATCCTTCTTCTGTGTATCACTTATAAATTTGCTTTACAATCTTCGATTCTTCTTTATTAATCTCAAGATTGAAATAATCTCCGATTGTTTTATCGTATCCGTACACAATGTTAGGAACTCGTCCTTTTTCTGCGTTTAGTTTCTTTCCAAATTTCACTCGCTTAGATGTATTCGCACTTTCTTCCTGAGCCAATGCTCCAAAGATGGTGAGAACAAACTCGCTGTTTCCCATACTTGTCATATTTACTGTCAGGAACTGGGTTTCAATACCTAACGCTTTCAGCTTGCGAACATTCTGTAAAAGATCTACGGTATTTCTGGCAAAGCGAGAAATGTCCTTTACAATGATCTTGCCACGACAATAAATAATAAATTCTCCCATCATAGCTCGATAAGTGATATCTTCTAACTCAGATAGCTGCCCTAAAATAAAATCTAAATATTCTTTACTTGATGCCATATTTCCACCTCGGTTATAATTTACTTAATAATATGTGCTGTAATAATTGTATAAC
>JAHHTN010000103.1 GCA_020024645.1 Faecalimonas sp. | reverse complement strand
CTTTCTCAAAGAATGCAACATACCAGTTCTAAATCTGTGAGAGGGAGATTGATGTCTTATTTTTCAGAATGTGCAAAGCATGAGGGAAGTAATTTATTTTTCATTCCGTATAATCGTCAACAGTTGGCAGATTATTTAAATGTCGATCGTAGCGCTATGTGCAATGAACTTTCTAAAATGCAAAAAGACGGTATAATTAAGTATGAGAGAAATCGTATTTTACTGAAAGAGTGATAAAATGTCATAAAAAACAGAATGTAAACTGTTGGTTGACACATTTCAAGGTGTAAATGCTTGTTTGCAACCGTTAAATTTGCTATGTTTAAGATGCTTAAGAGAGAGAAGAAGTGTATGAAGGAGGGAGAAGCATGATTTTAGCAGATAAAATTGCAGATTTACGAAAGAAGAATGGTTGGTCACAAGAAGAACTTTCAAATCAGTTAGGAGTTTCAAGGCAAGCTGTTTCAAAATGGGAAAGTGCATCGACGATTCCAGATTTGGATAAGATCATTAAGATGAGCAATATTTTTGGTGTGAGTACAGATTATCTTTTAAAGGACTCTTTTGGAGATGAAAAAGAGGAGGAAGTTATAATAGAAAACAGTTTAGAAGATAGTATAGAAGAAAATATACAGACAGTGTCTATAGAAACTGCGAATGAATATTTGAATCTTTTGAAAAATGTTACTTCTAAAATTGCATTGGGCGTATCCATTTGTATTTTATCACCAGTGCTTTTGATTGGGCTTGCAGGATTATCAGATGAGGAGGGCGGATATGCCATTTCCGAAACATTTGCAGTGGGAGTTGGTGTAACAGTACTGTTAGTAATGGTTGCAGTGGCAGTTGCTATTTTTCTAACTTATGGAAGAAAGTTGGGAATGTATGAGTACCTTGAACGTGAACCTATAGAACTTGCTTATGGTGTAAGGGGAATGGTGGAAAAAGAAAAATACAAATATGAGGGCACACATAGTCGAAAACTTGCAATTGGTATTGTTCTTTGTATTCTCAGTGCAGTTCCTATTATGGTGTTAGGAATATCGAGTAAAGGAGAAATGTTAGTAATAATTGGTGTTGACCTTTGCTTAATTTTAGTTGCAGTAGGAGTATTCTTAATCGTTTCTACAGGAATAATCTATGGTGGCTTTCAAAAACTTTTAGAAGAGGGAGATTATACAAGAAGAAAGAAACAAGAAAACGAGAAAAATGATGTGTTGTCTACAATTTACTGGTGTACCGTGACTGCAATCTACTTAGGATGGAGTTTTATTACTAGAGATTGGGAAAAAACATGGATTATTTGGCCAGTTGCAGCAGTATTTTATGGTGCGGTTATTGGAATCAGTTCAGTGTTTCGAAAATGATTTTTAAATAGAGTTAAATAAGGTTAAAGGAATAGCATCCAAAGAGCATATACAGCCCTTTGGATGTTGTTGTATAATTAGAAATATATTTTTTATAAATTTATAAAAAACTGTCACAAAATGTTAGTATAAACGTTTTATTAGTAAAAGGTGTATAAATTTTGGAGTTGAGAGGAGGAAGTGTATGGGGCAAAATGAATGGAAACAGATTTATGAATTATATTACAAACCAATGTTTTTGTATGCACTTTCTCTCACGAACAATGTGCAAGATGCGGAGGAGCTTCTTCAGGAAACTTTTGTCAAAGCCTTTCTTTCATATGAACACACAGGAAGTTTAAAAACTTGGCTAATTAAAGTATTAAGAAATGAATTTATTAGTATGTTGAGAAAACGGAAGAAGGAATCTCTATTAGGAGATGAACAGCCATTTTTGGAGAAAAAAAGTGAAGATGATGCAATTTTAGAACAGATCATTCGAGAAGAGGAACGAAGGAATCTATTTTTGGCGATACAAAAACTACCTATAAAACAAAAAGTTATATTGATGGAGAGTGTGTATTTTCATTTATCTGATGAAGAGATTGCGCAGGAACATTGCCTGACAAAAGAAAATGTTCGTCAGATTCGATCTCGAGCAAAGAAGCAGTTACTTCAAATAATAAAGGAGGAATTATAATGGTTGAAAAAAATAACAATAGTTTAACAGAAAAATCACTTGATCAAGAATTAGAAATGCTTGTAGAATCTGTTCCAGAACAAGAGATAGATTTTGAAAAAAAGATAGAGAGATATATCAATAGAAAAATAAGAAGAATTGCGGCGAAGACAGTAGTAGCTATTTTGGCTGTATTAGTGATTCTATTTTTGTTGATTAGCCCTTGCATGAATGCTTTTTATTTGAATCCTCAAAAGTTAGAAAAGGATCAAAAGTTTCTTTCTGTTATGCGAGATTATTATGATGTTACTAGGCCATATGTTGAAATCAATAATATTCAAGTGAAGAAAAAAGGTTTTGGAAGATACAAATTGGGAATTTCTGCCACAGATAATTTTAAAAAACGTGAAATTGGAGTTGAAAATGTGTGGGTGGATTTGGAACAGGGAAAATATAAAAATTGGCAAGATCCAGAAAGGCTTCTGATCACGAGATTAGGTGAGTTTGAGAATGTTAAAACAAAAGAAGAGATAGAACAATTGATTCAAGAGATGGAAAAATTACCAAAATCAGCAGAGATTAGTCTTGCTATTTCAGAAAATATGGAAAGAGATGTGGAACAATTGAGAAATGAAAAAGTTAGTCTAGATTGGATTGAAGTGTATCATCCTAACAAGAAGGGATTTCAAGGAGGATTAAATCTTTGGAGAACAGCAATATTTGAAGCATCTGATGATAGAGAAAAGATGGACGAGGAGAAACTTTTGAAAGTTTATGTGGAAAATCTAAAAAATCTTGTTAACTATTCAGATATATGGAATTCGCTTGACCTTCCATATCGTTCTACAGTTTGGGCAGAGGGAACTGAGGAAATAAAAGCGTGTTATGAAGATGCTAAAACACTTAAAAAGTTGCAGACAAAAGCATATTATATTTCTGGACAGAGAGATGATATTTTAGAATATATAAAGAAGACAAATATCAAAACAGTATCAGTATACAGTGTGAAATCGAATATCTGGGAATAGAGATATAGTATATCATTCATCTAATTGGAATAACAATATCAACAGAGTTAGAAAAACTGAATTGAAAAATATGTGTTTATATGATATGATGAAGTTAGTTCGCACTAACCACATCGGTGTTTTTTTATTTCAAAGATATAGGAGGAAAGGTAAATGAAGCAAAATTTATCTACACAACTTATGGGGAAATTTTTATTTCAGATAGGAAAAGAGAAGTTGACACGTCCATGCAGACTAGAAATTTTGTTAGAATATAAACGTATTTTGTCTAATGCAAAAGATATTGGGAAAAAGAATACTTTATTAAGTGCTTATGTATTAGCAGCATGGTTTATTGCTATGAATCGGGTGGATAAGCTTTCACCGGAGGAAAATATTGCAATTTTAATTGAAGGATTGCGTAATAGTCGAATATTTTGCATCATTATGGGAGATGCAGAACACTATCTTGCTCCTAAGAGAATTGAAAAACAAAAAAAGTGGGCAGAGAGCACTAAAGAACGGCACTATGAAAATGACTGGGTAGTAGAATTACTTCCTGGAAATGATGAATATGATTTGGGGTATGATTATTTAGAATGTGGGATTTGTAAACTTTGTCACGATGAAAGTTGTCCACAATTTGCCAAATATCTTTGTAGATTGGATTATATGTTTGCAGAGGTTATGGGGATGCGTTTGGA
The DNA here is from genome assembly GCA_020024645.1 of Faecalimonas sp. Taxonomy (GTDB): domain Bacteria; phylum Bacillota; class Clostridia; order Lachnospirales; family Lachnospiraceae; genus Faecalimonas. The sequence goes on along the minus strand of JAHHTN010000103.1, from coordinate 1,386 downwards.
GAGAACATCTACCCTAGCTGCAGGTGGTGATAAATGTGATTTTCGATTTTCGAGGAAAAAATAAAATTTATAAAATATATATTGAATATTATTAATGAGAATGCTATAATCCATCTTAAAATTTATTTATTTTAGGAGGAAATGATTAATGGACACAGACCCTGACGGGACACAAATTTTTACACAATTAATTATCTTAGTAATTCTAACGTTGGTAAATGCTTTTTTTGCGGGAGCTGAATTAGCGGTTGTTTCAGTGAATAAGAACAAGATTCACCGATTGGCTGAAGAAGGGAATAAGAAAGCGTTACTAATCCAGTCATTATTTACGGATTCTACAAAATTTTTATCTACAATTCAAGTTGCTATTACATGCGCAGGTTTCTTTTCTAGTGCGTCAGCAGCAACAGGAATTTCGAAAGTATTGGGCGAATGGTTGCAGCAGCTGCAAGTACCATATTCTGATACAATCTCTTTTTTTGGTGTTACAATTATATTAATGTATTTCAATTTAGTTTTTGGAGAACTTGTTCCTAAACGAATTGCGTTACAAAAGGCGGAAGCATTTTGCTTTTTGACAGTGAAACCGATATATTATATATCTAGTATTCTATCTCCATTTATATCGTTACTTTCGGTATCTACAAATGGATTTATGAGACTAATAGGTATGAAAACGGAGGAGGAAGAAGAAAATATTTCAGAAGAGGAAATTAAGTCTTTAATTGAAAAAGGTCGAATGACAGGGGTTATTGAAGAACATGAAAGTGAAATGTTAAAATCAGTCTTTTCTTTTGATGATAAATGTGCAAGAGATATTATGACTCCAAGAAGAGAAGTATATGCAATTGATATTAAAGAATCTATTCAAGAGCAAGTTGTTGAGATATTAGAATCTAGACATTCTAGAATTCCAATCTATGAGGAAAATATTGATAATATAATTGGGGTTCTACATATAAATGATTATATGATTGCAATGCAAAAAGGAAACTCTAAGCAGGATATACGTGCCCTTTTACAAAAACCTTACTTTGTTCCAGATAGCAAGGCGGCAGATGAATTGTTTATGGAGATGCAGAAAAATCAAAAGAGAATGGCTCTCTTACTAGATGAGTATGGAGGGTTATCTGGGATTATTACAATTGAAGATCTTGTAGAAGAAATTGTTGGGGATATCAACGAAGAGAATGATTGTGTACATCCTGAAGTGATAGAAGTAGAAAAAAATCATTATTTAGTTGATGGTAAAATGTTAGTGGAAGATTTGAATAATAAAATGAATTTAAATCTTCAAACAGAAAATTATGATACAGTGTCAGGATTTTTGATTGAAAGATTAGGATATATTCCAGACGAATCGGCTAAAGACAAAATAGTTATTTC
>JAHHTN010000102.1 GCA_020024645.1 Faecalimonas sp. | reverse complement strand
ATGATAATAATTCTTTTGCTGTTTCTTTATACATCATTTCGCACTCCTATTCTTTCTCCCATTTTAACTACTGTTTCGTACGAACATTCCGTGTTTTTCAAAATATCTTGATCAATTTTCACTTTATCTTTTTGCGTCAACAATATGATTGTTGAACCCCCAAAAGCAAAGTTCCCTTTTTCTTCCCCTCTTCGTACATCTCCTTCTTCATGATGGTTTTCAATTTTCCCAACTAACAATGCCCCAACTTCCATCACCAAAATAGTACCAAAGTTTTCTGTTTTTAACAAAGAATATTCTCTTGTATTTTCTTTATAAATTGGATACACATCATTTGCTACTGGATTCACCGTATGAAAGACACCACGTATCTTAATATTCTTTGACTTTTTCCCTTCAGCCACATAACAGTACCGATGATAATCTTCCACTGATAAACGAAAAATCCAAGCATATCCTTCTTCATATCTTTTTGCTAATGCTGTATTTTTCAAAAGTTCTTCTACAGTATATGGAGTATGTTTGATATAAAAACGGCTTTGACTACTTATTGGATAAACCGTAAGTTTTGCATCACATGGACTAATAAAAATATTTTCATCCATATTAATTTTTCTTGCATCTGCTTTAAATTTCCTTTTAAAAAAAGCATTGTATGATTCAAACTTACTTTTCTCGCACAAGGACAAATCAATATGGTTTAATTTCACAAAAGGAAAAATAAGCACTCGCGAAAAAGAACTATCTAAAATTTTCCCACCAAATTTTGATACAAAAGGTACTGTTAAACACTTCACAAGCACTCTTCCAACTGTACTTCCATATAAACCTTTTAATATTTTATCTTGAAAATCATTCTTACCTTTTAAATTTCCATCTCTATCTCTATATTGCATTTGATTCCCCACTAAATAATATGTGTAACTTTCAATACGGCCAATGCCACAACAACGACAATAACAGCCAAAACTTTATTACCCGGTTTTTTTAACTGAAAACGCAAAATAAGTAAAAATCCAACAACAAGTACAACAATATGTAATATTGGTTCAAAATATTCTACCATACAAGGTTTTAACAAATAAATAATCGGCAAAATAATCGCCATTGTCGTTATTGGCAACCCTTCATAGTATTTTCTTGCTTCAGAAGTTTCTTGTTGTCTCTTTTCTTCCATAACATTAAAATATCCTAAACGAATAACGGAAGCAGTGCCATAAAATGCTAAAATCATAATTCCGAAAATATCTTTTAATCCTAGGCAATAGCATAATATAACCGGAAACGCTCCAAAACATACCACATCACATAACGAATCTATTTGTATTCCAAATTTTTTTTCGTCATCTGTTCTATTTTTCATTGCTCTTGCAATTTTTCCATCAAACATATCGCATAATCCAGAAAATGCCAAACAAAAAATCGCTAGTTTATAATGTCCGTTTATCGTAAATATCATTCCAATAATGGATGAGATAAGTCCGATATATGTTAAAATTACTGAATAGTTATAAAATCCTATCATCATTCTTCCCTCTTCACTCTATCATTTCTTTTCTTTTTCCTAATGTAAATTGTGCAACAACTGTCATAATTGCACTAATAAATAATTGTGCATAATAGCCTAAACCTCTGCTCAAAATCATTCCAGGCAGCAAAAATGCTGGACTAAATATCGGAACAAAAATAATCAAAAATAATTTTTCACTAATCCCCATACCTCCTGGAAGTGGAAGCATATCTACCGCTATCGAAATAACCGCTTGCAATAAAACAATATCAATAATACGTTTTCCAGAAAGCCCAAATGCACAGTAGACAAAATATGTTGTTAAAAACAATGCAATACGTTGTAAAAATGTAATTACAAGTACGTTTACCATTACCCCAGTATGACTTTTTAAATATTGAGCAGTATCATTATACAAATCCATAGATTTTTCCAATTGTGTCATACGTTCTTTTTTATGTTTCAAAATATGTAGTTTTTCAAGCAAACAAAGCCCCTTTTTCATAATTGTTTTTGCAAGAATAGGATGAAACACAAGAATAAGCATTAAAGTGACGCACATCACGTTTAACCCTACTCCCAAATAAAATACAGGAAGTATTCCAGTTAAATATTTGTTAACAAATCCTCGCCCTAGCAAAAGCAGAAATATTCCAATAAGCACAAGTACCATTTTATATGTAATAGTTACAATCATCAAGACTAATGTGGACACTGGTATTGGAATCTTTTCTTTTTTCATATAATAAATCTGCATTGGTTGTCCTCCACTAGCAGATGGTGTGATGCAACTAAAAAAGAAACCTACCGATGAAAAAAGGAAACATTTCCATTTTTTTAGTTGAATAGACAAAGAATGCATCAAATAATAAATAATAATAGATTCTCCAAAAATAAACACTACAACACACACTATACCAAAAAGAATAAATTCAAATCGTGCATTTTGAATCACTCGAATTACTTGCGTAATATCTTCCCCTTTAAACACGCCATAAATGGTTAAACCGAATACGAGAAATAGAAAGATAAGATTAAATATATTCTTTTTTACATTTTTCATTCCCGTTTTCCTCCCATTTTAAAAATTTTATCACTCATTCCTTTCCAAAAGCACATATATTTTATATATAATCTCGTATGTCTTGTAAACCATAATGTTCCTTCAGCTATAATAACGCCTGCAATCACATCAATCATCACATGTTGCTTTGTTGTTAAAGTAGAAACAAATACCAAAATCGCTATAGTGCACGAAGCCCACTGATACCATTTTGAAATTTTCTTTTCTCCTCTTATTCCAATATAACAAAACCAACTCACTAAACAATGAATAGATGGAAGTAAATTATCCGCTGCATCTATTTGATACAAAAATCTCATTCCTTCATTCCACATTCCCTCTCCCACAATATCGGGACGGATATTCGTTGTTGGAAAAAGAATAAAAATTAAAAAACAAATAATTCTTGAAATCATATCCGCTAAAAAAAACTGATATGCTTTTTCTTCATCTTGTTTTGCAATAAGAATATAATTGACTGCCCAAAAAATATAACATCCAAAATAAATCAGTAAACTTTCGGGAATAAGCGGGATTTCTTCATCCAAACGACTTGTCAATATATAATGATGCCAATCTCCTGCAATTATCCTTGATCCACTATATACTATACTATTAAATGTGAAAGCAAAAATAAGTATCAAAAATCTATCCACAGGCAGTATTTTTTCAATACAGTTTTGTATTCTCTTTCTCATATATCTCCTCACATTCGCCTAACATTTCTCTATTATAACAAATTTTTTACTCAGGATAAAGAAAATACGTCAATCTTAAGAAACCTTTAAACTTTATTAGCGAGATACTGCGAAACAAAATATGCAGAAACTGGAACAATAAGCAAACAAGTAATCGCTCCAAACAGCATAACAGACAGTTCCTGAAACAAAAATTTGGAATTTACAATCAATTCTAAAGGAAATTTTTCTCTTTTCAAATAAGCAAATAGTAAAAGAGACTCTCCGAGATATGCAAATAATAATGTGTTCACGGTTGTTCCAATAATTTCTTTTCCTACTTGTATACCAGAATGAAAAAGTTCCTTCTGTGTTAGATTCTTTTTATGAAACGCTACTTCATGTACTGCCGAAGTCACAGAAAGAGCTGTGTCAATTGCAGCTCCCAATGCGCTTAATATTGTGACAGAAACTGCTATTTGCATCATACTAATTTCTATGTTTACATTATAATAATACATAACATCTTCTTGTATAGATTGGATTTCATTTAAACCAGCACCTCTATATTTCCATAAAACAAAATAAATACAAGTCGTAACCAAAAGCATCACAATAATTACAGACACAAATGCAGACTTTGTCTTTACATTTTTTCCATTTTGTCCAAAAAGGGAAATACAACTGATTGCAATCGTTGCTAAAAACAAAACGAGAAAAGGGGAATATCCTCTTGCTAATAAAATAATAGTAAACGTCAACGCAACAATATTTCCAGCAAGAGCCATTATAGCTGTTACTCCTCGCTCGCCTCCTACGATAAGCATAAGAACAAATAATGTCGTTGCTAAAATTCCTATCACACTATCGCCTCCCTTCTTCTTTTCATTTTCAACAAAGAAACAGATATAAAAATTGAAATTGGAATAGCAATAACAATTCCTATACTTTCTATAAGAAATCTACAAATCTCAAACGGAATATTTAACTTAGCTATGGTAAGAAATGAAATCTCATTATTCATTCTAATAAGAAACGTAGGAATCAGTCCACACCCAAAAGTAAATAACAAAACACTAATCATTGTGCCCATAATATCGTAACCAACTTCTCTTCCAGAACGAAACAATTGTTTCCAACGGATCGAAGGTCTTTTTCTTACTAACTCTCCTAATGTTGCCGAAATAGTTGCTGTCACATCCATAATCGCTCCTAATCCCGCAAGCATCACTTCTGCTTCAAACAATTCCGACGGATTCTCTAAACTCCCCAAATATTCCATAGATGCATAATCTGTTTCTCCTAAATTACTCATAACAAGATGGAAAAGTCCCATAATCACCGCAAGGACACAGAGTGTAGAAATTATTGATGCCAGCGTTCTTTTATTGACTCCATTTAATAAAAGAAGCGTTCCTATTGAGAAGGCAAGCACCATAATATTACATATTTTCAATACATCTTTTCCATTTAGGAAAAATGCAAATCCAATCATGTAAATAGTACTATTCACAACCACTGTGAAAATTGTCATAAGTCCCTGTTTTTTTGTTACAATAAGCAATAATAAAATCATTAATCCAAGTAGTCCAGCAATCCCTGTATCTCTCTTTAATCCTTTTATATTTCCCGATAAAGCATTTGATTTTTCTCTTATCTCTACAAATACTCTATCATATTTCTTATACTTTTGAGAAGTTACTTCAGATTCAGCATATTCATTTTTCAATTGTATTCTTTCTTTTTTATATTCTCCATTTAAAACAATCCCTTTTAAAAATTGTCTGTAATGTATTTCTTCTCCCCCTCTTGTCCCCTCTTCTTTTTCCTTTTCTTCTGTTCGAATTTCTGTGATTTTTACTATAGGAGTTTTATACAAACTTGCATCAAAAAAGACAAATAATATGACTATAAGATAAATTAAAAAC
>JAHHTN010000101.1 GCA_020024645.1 Faecalimonas sp. | reverse complement strand
TAGTTATTTTTATTTTTTTCTTTATTTTTACAAAAAACTATTATTTTGTATTTATTTTTTCAACAAATACAAGATTTATAACCAAAAAAGACCTTGAATCTCTGATTTCTCAAAGTTCAAGGTCTCATTTTATGTTTGGACACTTTCACGCTTTCGCATGAATTAAATTATATAACTCTTCTCTATCCCAGTGTATTACTTCTGGTTGATAGCAGCCTGAGCAGCAGCTAATCTTGCGATTGGTACACGGAATGGTGAGCAAGATACATAGTCTAAGCCAATTTTGTGGCAGAATTCTACAGAACTTGGATCTCCACCGTGTTCTCCACAGATACCTACATGAAGGTTTGGATTAACAGGTTTTCCTAATTTAATAGCTGTTTCCATTAATTTACCTACACCGATTTGGTCTAATTTAGCAAATGGATCGTTTTCGAAGATTTTTGCATCATAGTAAGCATCTAAGAACTTACCAGCATCATCACGAGAGAATCCATATGTCATCTGTGTTAAATCGTTTGTACCGAAGCAGAAGAAGTCTGCCTGTTTTGCAATCTCATCAGCTGTAAGAGCAGCTCTTGGGATTTCAATCATAGTACCAACTTCGTATGCAAGTTCAACACCTGCAGCAGCGATTTCAGCATCAGCTGTTGCTACTACCATATCTTTAACATATTTTAATTCTTTAGAATCACATGATAATGGAATCATGATTTCTGGTTTTACTGTCCAATCGCTATGTGCTTTCTGAACATTGATTGCTGCACGGATAACAGCTTTTGTCTGCATTTTAGCGATTTCTGGATAAGTTACAGCAAGACGAAGTCCTCTGTGACCCATCATTGGGTTAAATTCATGAAGAGAATCAATAATTGCTTTAATCTGCTCAACTGTTTTTCCTTGAGTATCTGCAAGTTTTTTGATATCTTCTTCTGTTGTTGGTACGAACTCATGAAGTGGTGGATCTAAGAAACGAATAGTAACTGGGTTACCTTCTAATGCTTCAAATAATCCTTCAAAGTCATTTTGTTGTACTGGAAGAATTTTTTCAAGAGCAGCTTCTCTTTCTTCTACTGTATCAGAACAAATCATTTCACGGAATGCATCAATTCTGTCACCTTCAAAGAACATATGCTCTGTACGGCAAAGACCGATACCTTCTGCACCAAGTTCACGAGCTTTTCTAGCATCTGCTGGTGTATCTGCATTTGTTCTAACTTTTAATGTTCTATATTTATCAGCCCATCCCATGATTCTTCCGAATTCTCCAGCAATTGTAGCATCTACTGTTGGAATGATTCCATCATAGATGTTACCTGTTGAACCGTCAAGAGAGATAGAATCTCCTTCATGGTACTCTTTTCCAGCTAATGTAAATTTCTTATTTGCTTCATCCATTGTGATATCACCACAACCAGATACACAGCAAGTACCCATACCACGAGCAACTACAGCAGCGTGAGATGTCATACCACCACGTACTGTTAAGATACCTTGAGCAGCTTTCATACCCTCAATATCTTCTGGTGATGTTTCAAGACGTACAAGAACAACTTTTTCTCCTCTTGCAGCCCATTCTTTAGCGTCATCAGCTGTAAATACAACTTTACCACAAGCAGCCCCAGGAGATGCTCCAAGTGCTTTTGCCATTGGTGTAGCAGCTTTTAATGCTTCAGCATCAAACTGTGGATGAAGTAATGTATCTAAGTTACGAGGATCAATCATAGCAACAGCTTCTTCTTCTGTTCTCATTCCTTCGTCAACTAAATCACAAGCAATTTTTAAAGCAGCCTGTGCTGTTCTCTTACCATTACGTGTCTGTAACATATAAAGTTTACCGTGTTCTACTGTAAATTCCATATCTTGCATATCTCTGTAATGTTTTTCAAGAGTCTGGCATACTTCTTTGAACTGTACAAATGCTTCAGGGAATTTCTGTTCCATTTCTGAAATGTGCATAGGTGTACGAACACCAGCAACAACGTCTTCACCTTGAGCGTTTGTAAGGAATTCTCCAAATAAACCATTATTTCCTGTAGCTGGGTCACGAGTAAATGCAACACCTGTACCACAGTCATCTCCCATATTACCAAATGCCATCATCTGCACGTTAACAGCTGTTCCCCATGAATATGGGATATCGTTGTCACGACGGTAAACATTAGCACGTGGGTTGTCCCAAGAACGGAATACAGCTTTTACAGCTCCCATTAATTGTTCTTTTGGATCTGAAGGGAAATCTTCACCAATTTTTTCTTTATATTCAGCTTTGAATTGTTCTGCAAGTTCATGAAGATCTTCTGCTGTAAGGTCAACATCCTGTGTTACCCCTCTATCTTCTTTCATCTTGTCGATTAATTCTTCAAAGTATTTTTTACCTACTTCCATAACTACATCAGAATACATCTGGATAAATCTTCTGTAGCAATCCCAAGCCCAACGTGCGTTGTTAGAAGCTTTAGCTAAAGTTTCTACAACTTCTTCGTTTAAACCAAGGTTTAAGATAGTATCCATCATACCTGGCATAGAAGCTCTTGCTCCTGAACGAACAGATACAAGAAGTGGATTTTCTTTATCTCCAAATTTCTTTCCTGTGATTTCTTCCATTTTAACGATTGCTTCCATGATTTGATCCATGATTTCATCGTTAATTTTTCTTCCATCCTCATAGTACTGAGTACAAGCATCTGTTGTAATTGTGAAACCTTGTGGTACTGGAAGACCTAATTTTGTCATCTCAGCAAGGTTAGCACCTTTACCGCCAAGAGTGTTTCTCATGGTTGCGTCACCTTCAGTGAACATATAAACCCATTTTGCCATGTCTTTACGACCTCCTACATAATATTTTTTAATAAAAAGGATCTCTTCTTATTATTAGCATAATGCAATACGATAATCTATCGCACATATATTTTATACGGTTTGTCAAGGTTCGTCAAGGTCTTTTCGACAGAAAACTATTTATTTCCCATTTCTATATTTATCTAAAGAAATGACCTTTCCACCGTTTATTCTTGACTCTTCTGCAGCCAGGGCACAGTAGTGACTCTCTACCGATTCCTCCAAAGAAGTTGTCCGTTTTGTAGGTTCTGTTTCGTTGATTAGCATATCTAAAAATTCTTCAACCATTCGATTGTCCCCACCACCGTGTCCAGAAAAATCTGAAGCAATTTTAGAGATATCAATAACTTCTGTATCTTTTTCTCCAAACACTGTAATTTTAATTGTATTTTCCGTCATATCCGAAATAATTTCACCTTTTGTTCCCATAAATTTTGCATAGCGACTTCCCGTAGCAGTAAATCCACACATTGTATGGCTAATTGTTGTACCATCTGTCATTTTCATATTCACAACCTGATGGTCTACTACATTGTTATCACAATGATATACACACCTTCCATATGGACCTGTTTTGATTGCTTCTAAAATTGTTTCTACACTTGGATGCAATGTCAACACATCTAACGACCAATCTTTATACCCTGTTTTTGCACCAATTCGATGATGTTCTAAATAAATTTTTCAGTATCATATGGACAAGTTTCTTTGGCCTTGCATCCATACAACGAAACGTTGCACCCTTTGGTGCACATTCTTCCTGAAACAAATATGTATCACCAAATGATGAAATAGATTCACAAGTTTTCCCAGTAAGCCAAAGGAGCAAATCCATATCATGACAACATTTTTGCAAAATCATCGGAGATGTTGTTTCTGAATTTCTCCAATTTCCACGTACAAAACTATGTGCTTGATGCCAGTATCCTACATTTTCAATGGACATTACCGAAACAACATCTCCAATAATTCCACAATCCAGAATATCTTTCAACTTAGAATAAATCGGTGTATAACGAAGAACATGACACACAATAACTTTCCTGTTACATTCTTTTGCCACCTCTTTTACCTTTTCATCATCAATATCTGCAATTGCTACAATCTCCATTTTATCTGGAAATAATTCTGCTGTCGGTGCATATGTATCTTTTCCTCTGCTACCAATCCCTGCTAAAGCTACTTTTAATTTTTTATTCATCTTTTTCCTCCCTGTTAAAATAATAAAAACTCAAAAATGTAGGAGACAATACAATGACTTATATCAGCACAAAATTAAAAAAAGAATTTCTAATCGAATCGATTATAACCATCCACTATTTCGAATATATGAACGACTTTATTTTTTCTGGAGAATCTCATGATTTTTGGGAATTTTTATATGTAGACAAAGGGAAAGTTTCTGTACAAGCTAATGACCGACAATATACTCTAACTGTTGGCGATATTATTTTTCATAAACCAAACGAATTTCATGCCATTCAATCTGTCAGCAAAAAATCTCCTAACCTTGTAGCTATTTCCTTTTATTGTCATTCTCCTGCCATAAAATCTTTCCATAATTTCCACTGTACACTTACTTTGGCGGAACGAACCCTCATTTCTAAAATAATTATAAAAGCCAAAAACACCTTTTCTTCACCACTACACATTCCTTCTGTGGAACAAGTAAAACTATCTGAAAATGCACCTTTCGGAGCACAACAATTAATTTCACTTTATTTGGAATTACTTTTCATTACACTAAAACGAAACCATCTTGAAAATTCCGTTTTTTCATCTCACGCCCATTCTTCTGTTAAAAATAATCTTCCGGAAGAAATTTCAGACTTTATGAAAAGGCATATTTGTGATGCCCTGACTATTCCTTCCATTTGTGAAACATTTTCTATAAGTCGTTCTGTCCTACACACAATATTTACCACTCAATACAACTGTAGTCCTATGTCATATTTTCAGAAATTAAAAATAGATTATGCAAAAGAACTTCTTCGCAGCAAAAAAATGAACTGTACCGAAGTCGCACACCATCTTTCTTTCAGCTCCCTTCAATATTTTTCAAAGCAATTCAAAAAAGCTGTGGGAATGTCTCCTTCAGAATATATTTCTTCTATAAAAGGCATTTCTCATTCACTCTCCCATCCATAAACAAATTACAAGCCAATATCTTATTTTTTATAATCAATAATCAGGGACGTAGTATTTTCCCATTTCACTACGTCCCCAATTATATAATACCCTGTCCCCTTTTACAGAACCCTATTCTTTTTGTCTTCTTATTCTCCAATAATCTTTCTTTTCACAAACAAATATAATTCCTCACCTTTCGCGTTAGAAATCCTCATTTTATCAATTAATCGTCCCTTATACTCTTCACGCAAA
>JAHHTN010000100.1 GCA_020024645.1 Faecalimonas sp. | reverse complement strand
CCTTATGAAGTTTTCTTTGGTGTGGTGTTGCACTTGACTTGACAATTCAAGACCATAAAAAGCCTCACTTTCTGGCAGATACAATTTGTCGAATTCTACACTTCTTTAAAAATACATTCTATAAGGTTTGATCCTGACGATTTCGGAGAATTGTTAATCGATATAGAGAGAAAGCCGTGAGTCGATATTCCTTCCCACTGCTTTTCATAATTGCATACTACTTATTGAATAAGTTTACTGCCGGAAGTATCTGATGGGCGCTTACCTTTTAGCAAATAACAAGACTTATGATCTTCGGTTATTGCAATGTATTTTGTGCTACAATCAAATAGTAAGTCTGCTTCTTTTATAAGACGATACTGCCAATTTTCCATGTCTTGAGGTTTGCTGAAATTTGAAATGATTTCATCATAATTTTTTGTTAGCAACTGGTTGATCAGTTCCCTAAAATAAGGTTTGAATTCATCTGAACCAATAAAGTATTCAATCTCTCTAAATAACGGGAATAGTTTTCTCTTTTCTGCATTTCCCGCATACCAGAATGACCACCAATAATTATAATAACAATACTTATTTCTTACTTTTATAGTAAGCATCGCTCGTCTAAGTTTATCAAACTCAAGATTTCCGCTATCTAATTCCTTATTAAAGTATGTATCAAATACTGTTTGGACTTGAGATAATAGATTGAAATCAATTTGCTCGATTTTACTTTTATAACCAGCACACTCTAAAGCAAATGTTATTCTTCCTCTTAAGAGTTCATTATCTTCTGTTTTGAATATAAGCTGTTTATATTCTGGATGTAGCTCAAGAATCTTAGCCTTAAGTATTTCTTCTCTAACTTGTTCACGAGCAAAAGAGGAGGCTATTGTATTGCTACTTAAATAAGAATAAATATCAGTGCAACCATTTGCTAATTCGTTAATAAGATTGATGGCACCATAAAATGTTTCGGGGCTTCGAATAATATCGCTTCTCTTGCCATCTGCCGTCAGGTCAGCTCGGGACACAATATTTCTAATAACCCTCATCCATTCTTCAAACTTGTCTTGTCTAATTTCAGTATTTTTCAGCAGATATTCAGTCTGGGCAAAAAACAAGACTTTATGAGTATATGAAGTGTTGATTCCGACTAAAATCTGATTAAGTAAGCATTGGTCGGGTTCATGTCTCCATAAAACTATATTTAACGTTGGGATAGCATGGGTATTAAAAAGTTTGCAGTATAAATTATATACTTTATAAATATAATCAAAGGTATCTTGATCTATATACCTGATTAAATCTCTGTCTGAATTGTTATCATTTAGTTTCCGTATGGTGTCAATTCTTTCAGAGCCTTTTAATAATTGCCCTGTGGAAAGTTTTGCCATAACGATAGTCGTAATCAAGTTCATGTGGGCATTATCGACAGAATTATTTTTTCTAAAACCATCCCACAAAAACTGAGTCCAGTCTCCATCAATCTTGTAGCAAAATTTTGAAAATTCTTCTTGGTCGTTTTCCCAATTTCCCTTATCAGACTTGTCTTGAATTTCGGCTTTGAAATTTTCAAAAGGTGTTAGCAAACGACCTCGAGCATTCATTTTAATATATAAGTCATCAGATAAGCCAAAATCTTCAAGTATGAGCAGGTGAAATACGACCGTTCTCTTATCGGTTAATGATTCCCAAATATTATCTATATCTTTAAAGGTTTCGTGAATTAGATCTATCGATCTCAGCATCGACCTTATTGTAGAATCATTTTTCCAAGAAATATAAAACCATTTTGAATCTTGAATTTGTGCACCAATAGACTCGTATGAAGAATCCGAACAAATAGGGTTATCTAATAGTGCTTCACAAAAGCGACGAGAAGAAAGTCTTGTTTCATATGAGAATTTTTTTAATACGGTTCTTACTTCATTACCTTTTCCTTCTTTTACATATGCATACCAATGCAGGAGAAATAATGTTGTAAGTCTTTGCTGCCCATCAAGCGGTAAAAAAATGCCATCGTCAACATTTCCGTAAATAAAATCCAAATTGATTTGATTTTTACTGAGGATACTCTCTTTTAACGCTTTAAGAAAATTTTCGCAAATCTGCAAATTTTGTCTTCTACCTTGAGCATAGTCTCGTTGGATAATAGGTATTTTGACCGTATATTTTTGCACTAATTCATAAAAGGAAAACACATCATTACTCATTATTTATCTACCTCTAAGTAACCACTTAAAACACGAACTAAGTCTTGTTCGTATTTTTCTCTGTCTTCTTGTGTCCAAAATGAGATTTTAGGGGGATAATCGCTAAAATATTTCAAGAAAACATTTTTCGTACACACAGGAACAAATCCGCCTGATTTATCTAGCTCGATTATAAACTTTCTTTTTAAAGGAAAGACTGCGTTTTTATATCCTTTATTGGTCTTTTCGTCTAATAATGCTAAATTCGTGATCCCATCAATACTGTCAGAAGCATCCATGTATTTGTTAAAATGTGTTGTTACCGTCTCAAATAGTGGTGAAAAATCATCATCATTTTCATATGATTTACGAGAAATCATATCATCTATCTTAGCGATCAATTCCGGCCCTTCTGGTTGTTCTGTATCGATATAGCATTTTACATCAGAAAGCCAATCTTCTCTATTTGCTGGTGGAATAGAGTCAGAATCCTTACGGGAAGCAATATGTTCAATATTCCATTTATTTAACTTATAGTCATCAAAGGGGAAATAAGATGCATCATGCTCATTTTGTAGCATGGTTAGTATATTATATAAGAGCAATACACTTTTCGTTTTCTTATTTTCATAATCCAAGTCAAACAAGTTTGTATATCTAAAGTGATGTTTTATTACTGAATCAATATAGAGGAGAAATTCGCTTTTTTTGAGCGCTGATGATTTATCATACAATTCACGAACATTTGCGATTTTTGCCGTAAGAATGAATCCTATTTTATGATAGAGTTCTCTGTCGCTAAACCATTCGTTAAACCTCTGATAATATGCTTGTATTGCTTCCCAATATTGATTCATATCCTCTTCGGTTTTTCCGCAGAGTTTGGTATTAAAAAATCTGAATGTAGAATAAGAGTCGTAATCCCCTGAATCATTCATCAAATTAAAAATATATTCTATTCTATTGTCTTCTCTCTGATCATCACTTAAAAAATACCAAAATTTATTGTTTTGAAAAGAGGTTTCAATTCCGTCCCACTCATTTGCAATCTCAATTTGTCGTAAACGCATTCTTTCTGCATTAGTTGACCTGAAATTAGAACTATTCAGAAATAAAGCTTTAATTAGCTCTGCGTTAGTAAGACTAATTTTGCCAATGTTTAACCGTGTAAATACTTGTATCGGATTTTCTTCTATCGTTTTATACCAAATAACTTTTGTGTGGAACTTCAGTTTGGAACGATAGTCATTTTTATCAAAAAAGGAATCATCTTCCTTTTGCTCAAACCATTTTTCGATAGCTAAATATGCATTGTGAATATAGAAAAAATCTATGCAATTATTATTTTCGGTTTCCGGATGCAGTAAAAAAGTCTTGGAATCTTCCCGAGTTTGATAATTTATAGTAAATACTTTATCTCTTTTTTTCTCAACGAAATCTTGGTTTAAGTAGTAGAGCATTAAATATATCGTAGTCAGTCTTTGCTGACCATCTATAACTTCATACTCATTTTCTGCTCTCTGCTTAACGACTATAGGCTGCAAGCAATACCAGGTTTTATTTTCTGTATCTTTGATTTCCCGAGGTATAAATTCATTAATGTCATTTAATAAATCTCTTACTTCTTGTTCTGTCCACCTATAGCCACGCTGATAAGCAGGAATATAGAAAGAAAATTGTGACAATTCATTTAAGGTTTTTAATTCTACACTATTCATGTTTTATCCTTTCTTTGCATATCCAAGCAAAATAAATTGATTTCATATGGGATAAGTAAAAATTGAACCTTAATAGTTGAAACCTCTTACATGTTTTAGGATAATGTAATATTGGTGTCTGAATAGATACAAATAAGCAAATATATCATACTTTATTTCGACTGCTTTTTCAATGTTTAATTCAGATTTATTTAGAATAATTAGAAGAACAGTATAAGAAAGCAGCAGGGAGGATATGAAGTGGACTCAAAAAGTTAGACAATATTTTAAAAAACAGTTCAAGCCCTTTAATTTTGCCTTAATTCTTTTGTTATTGTAGTAATCTAAATACTCAATCAACTCTGCCTTGAGGTGTTCCATAGATTTAAATTCTTGTAGGTAAAGCAGTTCGCTTTTCAGTAGACTGAAGAAGTTTTCAATGACAGCGTTGTCCAGACAGTTCCCCTTGCGGCTCATGTTCTACCGAACACCCTTGTTTCTGAGCATTCATTGGTATTGCTTGTGCTGGTAATGCCAGCCCTGGTCTGAGTGAAGAATCAAATTGGTTTGATTGGGTATTTGTTCAAACGCCTTGTCCAACATAGAGGTCACCATGCTGAGAATAGATCTGTCCGAAATCGTGTAGCTGACCAGGTCATGGCTGTACAAATCAAGAATCGGTGAAAGATATAGTTTTTCTCCAAACAAACTGAATTTGGTCACATCCGTAACCCACTTCTGGTTTGGGTTATCTGCATGAAAGTCCCGTTGCAGGAGATTGGGGTAATCTTCCCGACCTCGCCTTTGTAAAAACGATATTTTTCATACGAACACGGCAAACAAGCCCTATTAGCTTCATTAACCGCTGAACTGTCTTGTGATTCAGATGGATTTTTCGATGGTGCAGTTTTTCTGTAATACAGCGATTATCCATATCCACCCCTGTTTCCATGGTAAATAATTCTGCTTTTGCTGTCTCGTATTTATCAACACTCTCCATTTGCTTTAGGTGGTAATAGAAGGTTGCACGAGGCAGTTGAGCGATTACAAGCAGAAGAGATAATGATAATTCTCACCTTAGATTTTGGACTACCTGCGTTTTTTCTGCTGGTGTCGCTTTCATTCCAAAACTAAGACTTGCAAATTTTTCAAGTAGGCTACCTCCGCACACAGACGATGATTTTCTGCAATAAAATCTTCTTCTGCATCCTTGGAAATCTTATGAGAACGGCCTGCAGATGCTCGACCCCGTTGCTCAATATCAAAGCCTTCTGGGCCTTCGCTCAGATAGATTCGTTCCCAGTCCTGCACTCGCTTGTGGCGATTCCAAATCTCTCAGCTATTTCTGTGCAGCTGAGCTTTTCTTTCCTCATAGTTTCCACTACCAGTTTCTTAAATTCTTGCGTGTATTTCTTATTTGGTATTCCTTTTGGTCTTGAATTGTCAAGTCAAGTGCAACACCACACCAAAGAAAACTTCATAAGG
>JAHHTN010000010.1 GCA_020024645.1 Faecalimonas sp. | reverse complement strand
GTAATATTTTATATTTTTCAAACGAAAATCCTATATTTATTTTCTTCTTCCACTGATTACTTTAATTGCTCCAAGCACTCCTGTTAACCAAAGAAGAATATGGAAATCATCAGAAGTTTTCGACACCTTCGTTCCATTGCCTTCTCTACATCTTTGATTGCCTGTTCTACCTCTCCCTCAGTAGCCTCTTTGTCAACTTCCGGTTTTGCAGGTTCTTCTTTTATAGTTACCTCAACAGTTGCTTTCAAATCTTTTATATTTGCAATGCCATCAGTTAAATCCAATTCTCCTGACAATTTTATGTGTTTGCTACATTTCCGTTATACGAAGATATATCCCACTGTACTGAAATTGTTGCTCCCTCAATATTCTGCCAATCCGTACCGTTATTTACTTGCCACTGATATGTCAGGTTCCCATCATCATTTGTTTCAGCCTCCACTGTAAATTTAACAGTTTCTCCAACCTCTACAGTCTGTGACTTAGGTTTTTTTAATTACCGAAACTTCCGTGTATTTTTTCAGTTCTATTCGGTATATTTTTTACATAATCGCTTTAGTTTGTGAAATAAATGTGAACGGGGACGTAGTCTTTTTCAATTTGACTACGTCCCCGTTCACATTTATTTCACTAATCCAACCATATCCTTTATATTTTCAAAGTGATAACGTTCCATATATTGTTCTATTCCTTCTGCAATTTCCATAGTAACTGACGGATTAATAAAATTAGCTGTTCCAACTGCAACTGCTGTTGCACCGGCTAAAATAAATTCAATCGCATCTTCCGGTGTTGCAATTCCTCCCATTGCAATAATCGGAAGCTTGATTGCATTTGCTGTTTGATAAACCATACGAACTGCAATCGGTTTAATTGCTGGACCAGATACTCCACCTGTTTTATTCGCAAGTGCAAACGCTCTCTTATGCACATCGATTTTCATTCCTGTCAATGTATTAATCAAAGAAACTGCATCAGCTCCTCCAGCTTCCACTGCTTTTGCCATTTCTATAATATCAGTTACATTCGGGCTTAATTTCATAATCACAGGTTGTTTTGCATATTTTTTAATTTCTTTTGTGATTTCTTCTGCTGATTTTGGATTTTGTCCAAAAGCAATTCCACCTTCTTTTACGTTTGGACAGGAAATATTAATTTCTAGCATATCTACATCTTCATGCGATAGGCGTTCAACTACTTCACAGTAGTCTTCCGTTGTTCTTCCACATACATTTACAATAATCTTTGTGTCATACTGACGCAAAAAAGGAATATCTCTTTCACAAAAAATATCAATTCCTGGATTTTGTAATCCTACAGCATTCATCATCCCACCATATGTTTCTGCAATACGAGGTGTTGGATTTCCTTCCCATGGAACATTTGCTACACCTTTTGTTGTTACTGCACCAATTTTATTTAAATCAACAAACTCTGCAAATTCTGCACCTGAACCAAATGTTCCAGAAGCTGTTGTTACAGGATTTTTCCATTCTACACCTGCAATATTTATTTTTGTGTTCATTATAAATCCACCTCCGTTGCTAAAAAGACTGGTCCATCTTTGCAAATTCGTTTGTTATGCACATTTGTATGATGATCTTTCTCTTTAGATTTGCATACGCAAGCAAGACAAGCTCCAATTCCACAAGCCATTTTTTCTTCCATAGAAATATAACATTCAATATTATTTTCTTCTGCATATGCTTTTAATGCACGAAGCATTGGTGTAGGTCCACAAGCATAAATAATATCTGCTGACAATTCTTTTTCTTTGATAGCATCTAACACATTTCCTTTTGTTCCTACGCTTCCATCTTCTGTCGCAACATATACACTTCCATTTTCTGAAAGTTCTTTTGTCAAAAATAACTCATCACGATAGCCTACAATAATTTGTTTCTCTACATTTAATTGTTTTGCTAATTCAAGCATTGGCGGAATACCAATCCCACCTCCAATCAAAAAGGCCTTTTTATCTTTCAAAGGAAAACCATTTCCAAGAGGACCTAAAATTTCAATTTCATCTCCTTCTACTAACTTAGAAAACTGTTCTGTTCCCGTCTTTTTCCCTGTGACTCGATAAACAACTCTTAATTGTTTATTTTCTTTGTCGATTTCACAGATACTAATTGGCCGAGGAAGCAATTTCCCACTATCATTTGTATACATGGAAATAAATTGTCCTGCTTTTGCTGAAATGGCAGCATCTGCACGAAGCCATAAACTATAAATATCTGTTGCTATCTGTTCCTGTGATACAACAACTGCTCTTTCTTTTTCTCTCTTTTCCATTTCAATTCTCCCTTACTCCTTATCTGTTTTCCAATGCTCCATTGATATCAGCAATCATTGTTTCAACTGCTTTTCTTGATGCATCAGCAAAATGTTTTTCTCCAAATTCTGCATATGCTTCTTGCTTATAGGCAGCAATAATTCCTCTTGAAGAATTTACAATTGCTCCTAATCCATCTTCATTAAAGAAATGTACAAGGTCTTTGCCTTGTCCACCTTGCGCTCCATACCCAGGAACAAGAATATAAGATTTTGGCATAACTTTACGAAGAACTTTTCCCATTTCCGGATAAGTTGCACCAACAACAGCACCAATATAACTGTATTCATCCCCCATATGGTTTTCTCCCCACTGTGCCACTTTTTCACCAACTAATTCATATAATGGTCTTCCATCAACAAGTCTATCTTGAAATTCTCCACTTGATGGATTAGATGTTTTTACTAAAATAAACAATCCTTTATTTTCTTCTTTACATACATCAATAAATGGATTAATTCCATCTGAACCTAAATATGGATTTACTGTGGCAAAATCTTCATCAAACGGAACATAAGTTTTGCTCCCGATTTGCACACGTCCAAGATGACCTACAGCATATGCTGAAGAAGTAGAACCGATATCCCCTCTTTTAATATCTCCAATCACAACTAGTCCTTTTTCTTTACAGTAATCTACTGTCTTTTTAAATGCAACAAGTCCCGGAATACCAAACTGTTCATACATGGCAATCTGTGGTTTTACTGCTGGAATTAAATCGTATGTCTTATCAATAATTTCTTTATTAAATTGCCAAATTGCTTCGCCTGCACCTTCTAATGTTTCACCAAATTCTGCAAATGCTTTCTTTTGAATGTGCTGTGGAATGTAGTTTAACATTGGATCTAAACCTACTACAATCGGTGCCTTTGTTCTTTTAATATTTTCTACTAATTTATTAATCATCTTTTCTTCCTCCTAATATCTTGTATTTTCGTAAACTATTTTCCCGTCGACAAATGTATAACGCACGTCGCCTTTTACCAGATAATTATCAAATGGTGTATTTTTCCCTTTTGAAAAGAATGTGGTTGCATCAATTTGATATTCTCGTTTGGGATCAAAAACAACAATATCAGCAATCATTCCTTCTGAAATAGACCCCTTTTCCTCCTCGATGCCTAGTACTTTTGCTGGATTATAACTCATTTTTTCTGCCATCTGCATCGGTGTTAAAATGCCCTTGTCTACCAATTCTGTATAAGTAAGAGCTGCCGATGTCTCTAAACCAACAATTCCAAACATAGCTTCCTTCATAGATTTATTTTTTTCCTCTGTAGAATGTGGGGCATGGTCCGTGGCAATCACGTCCATAATATTGTTTTTCAACCCTTCCTTTAATGCTTCGACATCTTCTTTACTACGAAGAGGAGGATTCATTTTATAATTCCCGTTATCTTCAAGTATATCATCTGTTGTTAAAATAAAATGATGTGGGCAAACTTCAGCTGTCACTGGAAGTCCTTCTTTCTTTGCTTCTTCAACCATTTTCACACTGTCTGCTGTAGAACAATGACATAAATGTAACTGTACTCCCGTTTCTTTAGCTAGTAAAATATCTCTTGCCACAATTACATCTTCTACTGCATTCGTAATTCCCTTAAGCCCTAATTTCTTCGCTTTCTCATCTGCATTCATCACTCCGCCCTCTACCATTGTGATATCTTCACAGTGAGCAAAGATTGAAATTTTACTTTCTTTCGCTTGTTTCATTGCTTGACGATATAAAGATGCGTTCATGACAGATTTCCCATCTTCACTTATTGCATGACACCCTGCTTTAGCCATTCCTGCAATATCTGCCAATTCTTCCCCTTTTTGACCTACAGTAATAGCACCTAATTGGATAACGTTAACAGGTGATTCTACTCTAGCACGCCCATGTACCTCTTCTACTTTTTCTCCTGTATCTATGACAGGCTTTGTATTTGGCATTGCACAGATAGTAGTGACTCCTCCTCTTGCACCTGCCTTTCCGCCAGTTTGCAATGTTTCTTTATATTCGAGCCCTGGATCTCTTAAATGAACGTGTAAATCAATAAATCCCGGCATAACATAACATCCTGACGCATCAACTATTCTGTCTACATCATCAGCAATTCCCTTATCTACTCTTACAATTCGTTCCCCTTCAATCAACACATCTGAAACTTCATCATACTGTGTTTTGGGATCTAACACATGACCATTTTTAATTAATATTCTCATTATTTTACAACCTTTCTGCAAAATTACATATAATTTTATTCTACCATAGGCTAACAAAAAAAGGAATGCAAAAATTTGCATTCCTTTCCATTACTATTTAATTTTTTGTTTTAATACTTCTATTGCCTTATCTAACTGATTATCTGCATCAGCATTATTCTTATCATATTTATACTCTACTTCTACATCTGGTTTAATCCCTTTTCCATGAATATTTCTTCCATTTGGAGTAAAATATTCCGCGATAGTCAATTTTAGACAAGTTCCATCTTTCAAATCAAACAACTGTTGTACAACACCTTTGCCATAAGTCGTTGTCCCAACAAGTGTACCTACCTTATGGTCTTGAACTGCACCCGCAAAAATCTCTGATGCACTAGCACTTCTGCCATCCACAAGAACAGTCATTGGCATTTCTAATTTATGTTCCTCATCTGAAGTCATCACTTCACGTTTGCCATCCTTATTCTCTGTGTACACAATCAAACCTTTCGGCAAGACATAATCTAGCATCTGACATACAGTCGATAAATTTCCTCCGGGATTTCCACGAAGGTCAACAATCATTCCCTTCATTCCCTGTTTCTTCAAATCTGTGATTGCTTCCACAAACTGTGTATATGTAACTTTATCAAACTCAGTCACACGAATATAACCAATCCTATTTTCTTTCATATTATATTCAACTGTATGTGCCTCCAGTTTCTCACGAACTGCTGTTGCTTCAAATTCTTTTCCATCTCGAAGAACTGTTATTGTTACTTTTGTTCCTTCTTTTCCTTTGATTTTATTAACAACCTTATTAATATCTTCTGTAGAAATATCTTTTCCATTTACTTTATAAAGAATATCATTATTTTTGAAACCCGCTTTTTCTGCCGGAGAATCTTTATATACATTTACCATTGTAATGATTCCTGTTTCAAGATTTTGTGACATAACTGCCCCAATCCCACTATATTCTCCTTCTGTTGTTTCATACAATTCTTTTGTTTCTTTTTCATTATAATATACAGAATATGGATCTTTCAAACCATTTACATAACCTTTAAGTAAATAATCTTCTAAATCTTTATCTTTTATTTCATTTTCTTTTAAATAAGTTTCATCAATAAGATATCTTATCTTTTCTAATTTATCTGCCGTTTTTTTATCAATCGTTGTTTCATCTCCGGCGTTTTTCCAATGCAGCCCCGCTGCTCCTACAATAATTAAAGTAACAAGGGTGCCACAAAGCACCCCCTTTAAAAATCTTTTTTTATCTCCCATATATGAGTCCTATCTACAAATATTTTCTTGGATCCACCAATTTTCCACTAGGTTCTTCTACTATAAAATGTAAATGTGGACCACTCACTCGTCCTGTTGCTCCAACCGTAGCGATATTTTGTCCCCTACTAACTTTCTGTCCTTGTCTAACAAAAATGTCTGTACAATGTTGATACCATGTTGTAAGTCCATTTGGATGTCTTATAACAACATAATTTCCACGAACAGCCTGATATCCCGTACGGATCACAGTTCCTTCTGCTGCTGCGTAAATTGGAGTTCCTGATGGTGCACCATAATCTCGTCCTTCATGAAATGTACTTGCTCCTGGAACCGGCGCCTTACGCGGTCCAAACTCACTTGTAATTCGTCCAGCTGGACATGGGTTCGATAAATATCCCGTACCACCTGTAATCACAGGACTTGACGGTTTATTTCCCGAATTTCCTGATGGTCTCTTATTGGCATTCTCCGCCTCCTGTTTCCTTCTTTCCGCTTCTTTTGCTTTCGCAATCAAATCATTCAATGTTTTTGTATTTTCACCGATTTGCGTTTCCAATTTTGCAATTTCTTCTTTTTTTGTAGCGAGAAGATTTTGTACTTCTTTTTGTTTTTCTTCTAAATTCTTTTGAAGTGAAACAAGACTTTCTTTCTCTTTCTTTAAAGTCTTTTCTTTTTTCTCTACTTCTTTTACTAATTTTGCAAATTGGTCAAGCATCTTTCGATCATATTGTGAAACCTGTTCTACATACTCTGTATCATTAAGAAAATCTGCCATATTTTCTGCTTCAAACAATATTTCCATTATTTTAGAATTACCATTTTCATATACATATTTAATACGAATCAGCATACTTTCATATTGCTTGTTTTCTTTAATTTGTGCCTGTACAAGTTCATCTTCAGCCAATGCAATTTCATCTTCTTTTTTCTCTACATTAGACTGCGCTATTTCCATCTCTGTTATAATACTATTCAGACGTTCACTCAAAGATACCTGTTCTTTTTCTGCCTGTTTTTTTTGTTTTTCTAATTGTTGACCTTTTTCCTCTGTTGAACGAATGCCAGTTGCCTGAACCGGTCTAAAAACACTTCCCACAACAAAAACTGTCGCCAAAATTAAACTGATTACTTTTTTCCCTGTCATTCTATTACCTCTTAAATTATACCTTTAAGTGTTTACGAATTGTTAAGAAACTTCCTACAAAACCAATTCCGATTCCAAGTGCAATTCCGATTGGAAGCAATGTCTTATATACTTCTGTTACCGGAAGGAAAGTAAGAAGATTATTTAATATTTTAAATTTAATCAAAATATATCCTACAGCTTTCTCATACATAAAATAAAGTGCTGTAAGTGGAATAATTGCTCCTACAAAACCAATCAAAAGCCCTTCTATAATAAATGGCATTCTGACAAAAGCATCTTTCGCTCCTATATATTTCATAATTGCAATTTCTTCACGCCTAATAGAGATACCCATTGTAACTGTATTACTAATTAAGAAAATAGAAACAGCAAGCAAAATAATAATGATTGCTCCTGATACATATAAAATTAATTTATTAATTCCAGATAATGTTTTGGCAACTGTATCTGACTTATTTACTTGACGCACTCCTTCAAGGCCACTTACATATTTTACTAAATCTTTCTGTTTCGAAACATCCTTCATGTATACTTGATAGTTATCTGAATTTACAAGTGGATTATCTGCAAAACCTTCTGCAAGATATTCTTTATCTCCAAAATATTTCTTTTTGTAATCTTCCCATGCCTGTTCTCCAGAAGTATACTCTACCCTAGCAACTTCTTTTCTATCCTTAATTAACTTTCCAATTTTATCAATGTCTTTCTGTTCTGTTCCTTCATTAAAGAACACAGTAATTGCAACTCCTTCTTCAGCACTTTTTACAATGTTCTGAAAGTTTACGATAATTGAGAAAAACAATCCAAACATAAAAATACAAGCTGACATTGTTGCAATAGATGCAAGGGAAAACATCTTATTCCTACCAATATTTTTAACCCCTTGTTTCATTGTATATCCTACTGTACTTATTCTCATTTTTCTACTCGCCCTCTTTCTCGTCGCTGACAATGACTCCCTTTTGCATTGTAATGACACGTTTCTTCATTTCTGCTACAATTTCGTGATTATGTGTAACTACAATTACTGTAGTACCTCTTTCATTTGCCTCTTCAAGAAGTTTCATAATTTCCCATGCATTTGTCGGATCGAGGTTTCCTGTAGGCTCATCTGCAAGTAAAATAGCTGGTTCATTTACGACTGCTCTTGCAATAGCTACTCTTTGTTGTTCTCCACCTGATAATTGTTTTGGATAAGCTTTATACTTCTGCGCCAAACCAACAAGCGAAAGCGCTGCTGGAACTTTTTGTTTCAACACACGTGTTGGAGTTTCAATTACTCGTTGGGCAAAAGCAATATTTTCATAAATATTTCTGTCCTTCAACAAACGGAAATCTTGAAATACAACGCCCAAATGTCTTCTATATTTTGCAATATGTCTATGTTTCATTCTATTGAGGTTGATTCCATTTACAATGATTGTACCTGATGTTGGGTCTAATTCTTTCATCAAAAGACGAATTAATGTGGATTTTCCAGAACCACTGTCACCTACAATAAATACGAACTCTCCCTGTTCAATTTTCAAATTAATTCCATTTAAGGCTGCAACACCTTTGGAATATTCCTTTGTGACATCTTTTAATTCAATCATATGTTCCTCCTAAATTAACTACTAATACTCCAGTGTTTCCATATACTTCATGTATTTCACAACCATTAGTGCAATTTTAAATGTGATAGCATCTTCAAACACTCTCAAATCTAGTCCTGTACTTTTCTGTAACTTGTCTAATCTATAAACAAGCGTATTTCTGTGTATGTATAACTGTCTTGATGTCTCTGATACATTTAAACTATTTTCAAAAAATTTATTAATTGTTGTCAACGTTTCTTCGTCAAACTCATCTGGAGATTTCCCCTCAAAAATCTCTCGAATAAACATTTTGCAAAGTGGAAGAGGAAGTTGATAAATTAATCTTCCTATACCAAGTGTACTATACGCTACAATATCTTTCTCATCAAAGAAAATTTTTCCTACGTCTAACGCAAGTTTTGCTTCTTTATATGATTTTGATACTTCTTTAATATCATTTACAATTGTTCCATATGCAATATGGACTTCTTCTCCCTCAGTCTTTAAAATTTCTAAAATATCATTGGCTACTTTTTCCATCTCTGGATAGCCTTCATTAACACCAAGTTCTTTTACAATGATGATGTTTCTTTCATCAACTGCAGTTACAAAATCTTTTGATTTCATACCAAGTAATGAGCGGATGTGTTCCATTGCGCCTGTGTCTTTCTCACGAGCTGTTTCAACAACGAAAATCACTCTTCTTACATCTGTTTCAATATGTAGCTTCTTTGCACGATTATAAATATCCACTAGTAAAAGATTATCTAGCAATAAATTTTTAATAAAATTATCTTTATCAAAACGTTCCTTATATGCCACTAACAGATTTTGAATCTGAAAAGCTGCAATCTTACCTACCATGTAAACATCATCACTACTGCCATTTGCTACCAATACATACTCTAACTGGTGTTCATCAAAGATTTTAAAGAACTGGTATCCTTGAATAACCTGACTGTCTGCCGGTGACTCTACGAAAGAATCCAGCGAATTTTCATAATTTTCCTGTTCTACGAATGTACTTGCTAATACTTTTCCGTCTATTCCCAGAATACATAAATCTATTCTTGTAATCGCCTTCAATCCTTCAATTGTGTTCTGAAGTATTTGATTTGATATCATACTTTTGCTCCTTATCTTTTAAGTTTTAACAGTAGTTTCTCCATTAAAAAACTGTATATTCATTCTACATTTTAATACAATTAACCAAAAAAAGAAAGAGGAAATAGTTTGAATTTATACATTTCCTCTTTTTTGCTTTTCTTTTTCTACCTCACGCTTTAGGAAACGTTTAATCATAAACTCTCTTATCAGCTTCTTTCCTTTTTTCTTGCCAAGCGGAAGCGGTGTGTTTTTCCCTAACCCTAACCATATACGTGTGTTTAACAAAATTCGGTTTCTCACTGCAAACGCCTCCTGAAACGGAGATGAAATCATTGACAATACACAGTCTGCTTCTGCACCATTTACACTATTTAAAATCATATCATCTGCTGAAGAATCTGTAGGGACAATTTCTTGTCCTACTATTTGAATTCCACGATAATTTCCTTGCAAATATTCCATAAGATATTGTTGTTCTTCTTCCGACTCTGTCAAAATAAAAACTCTATTATGATTTTTATGAAAATAACGTAAAAGCATTTTCACAAAGAGATGCGAACCTACTTCTTGTAATTTCTTTCCTTCTGTAATCTCCGCCACTTCCAATATTGCTTGTTCTCCAGCAAGAACTAAATCCGCCTGTGCAATATTGTCCTTAAGCATCTCGTCTTCTTTGCTTTTCACTAACGTGTCTGCACTGATAAACTCAACAATATTCATCGGTTCAGTTCGCATATATTCCATAACCTTCTGCATGGCTTCTTTCGCCGTATTGTTATTCAATTCAATTTCTAACACATTTACTCTACTTTTCATAACCCTCTCCGTTATCTTCCTCAATTGAAAAATTATAACAGACTTATTGTGATTTTTCAACCCACGTTACAAATTGTTCATACTTTCAAACTTATCAGATTATTTCTGCAATCGTTTTTTCTTAGTAATTAACCCACCTATTCTCCCTGTTTCTTTTGATGTCAGCGAACGCCATCCTTCCGATAGAACTTTGTCTAAAAGCCCCAATTCCTCTGCCACTTCATATTTCAGTTTGTCTTTTGGTTCAATTTCATTTAACACAATTGGCAATTTCTCTTTTTTTTCCATAACACTTTCCCCTTTCACTTCATATAGTAAGGTTTTCCAATAATTCTTATGTTATACAGGAAAATAGACTTTTTATGTTGTCTTATCTTTATTCCAATAGAAATTAGGGACATAGTTAATACAAATTGGGGACATAGCATTTTGGAAAAATGCTACGTCCCCAATTTACACTTTCTACCTATCTGGCATTATAACTGCTGCTACAAAATAGCCAAATATCATTGCTCCAAAACTAAAACAAGCTGCTAACACCATTCCTAACCGTACTACTGTAGGATCCACATCAAAATATTCTGCTACTCCTGCACACACTCCACAAACTTTCTGATCTGTTGATGAACGATATAATTTTTTCATTCTCTTTACCTCCTATTTTACTGAATAAATCTAACATTTACTTTTCCTGCTCCACAAGCAATCCCCATTTCTTTTTTAGCATAGTTATCGATATGTTTTTCTACTGCTATTCCAGAAAATTTCTGTTTGTCAAGATTTACTTCTCCTACCCCCACTTCGATTTCATAATTATAATCCGTCTGTGTTCCCTTTGTTTCAAAATTAATTTCGCCCGCTCCGCACTCTAAGTCCACATCATTTTGCACAATACCGTTTATATTTACCGCACTCTGTCCACAAGAAATACTTAGCTCTTCTGCAACAAAGTCTGATGCATTGATTTTTCCACGAACCATTTCTAAATCTAATTCGTTCGCCTGTATTCCATTTAAATTTATCTTCCCTTTACCAACCCGAATATTTATTTCTGGCAATTGTATATTTCTTGGAATATAAAGAATTAATTTTCCACCATTAATCACTTTATTTATATTTCCTGTCATTTTAATTTCTACCGAGTCTTCATCTTCATTCACCACAAGTCCGACTCCTTCTGCGATAGTATTTTCCATATGAATTGTCTTATCGTCTGTAGCAATAACTTCCACCAACATTTTGTTGACTTCTACATCTATTCCTTTTGTATTTGGCAATTTCATTTCTTTTGTTTCCTGCATATCTGCATGCTCTATACCACGAACAAATCCAACTCCTCTATGCAATGCACCTCTGACATCTTCATCCGTTACTCCTACGGAAAATCCTGCAACACATAAAACAATTCCGAGTCCTGCCAATATGGAACAAATAATTGCAAATATTTTCCATTTTCCTTTCATTATTTAATCTCCTTTCTGTTGACAAATTTTCTGAAAACGTTTACCAAGCCTCTAGATAAAATAGGGAATACAATCATACATACTTTTACCATTAACACTGTTGCCACAAGGCCTGCAACGAAAGCCAAAAGTCCTCCACCTATAACAACAAGTGCCAAAGCGGGGAAATGGAATATTTCCAATATTCCGCATATAGTTACATAAAATCCACAAATCATTACAACAACAGCCAACAAAACAAGCGTTCCAAAAAGCGCAAATCCTGAAACAGCTATTGCAAATATAACTGCAAGTCCTGCCACTGCAAGTGGGAATACAATTGGTAAAGTAAAAACTGCTATTGCGATAATGAGAAGAATTTTCAACAGGCTATTGTCTTTCTTCGGTTTGCTTTCTTCTCTATTCTCTCTATTTGCTGGGGTTTCCTTCTCCTCAAACCTTATATCTGTATATCCTGTTTCTCTGTATTCACTACTATCCTCTTCTTTCCCCCAAAGTCCTGATTTTATTGTCTGAGCAACTTTTTCTGGACTTTCCAATTCAGTAATGATATGCTGTTCATTTTCAACTCCTGCATCCACAAAATAATCTTCATAATATTGTATTGCTTCTCTTCGCTCTTCTTCTGGTATTGCTTTTAACAGCCTTTCCAGTTCCGCCATAAACTCTATGCGATTCATACTTCTACACCTCTCTCAAACATCTCACTGATCTTTTTTGAATAATTTTTCCATTCTATTCGATACAGATTTAACTGTGCCATTCCTTTTTCTGTCACTTTATAGTATCTTCGATTTCTCCCATCAAACTGCATATCATAAACTTCCAAACATTCATCTTTCTGCAGCCTTCTAAGTACCGGATATAAAGTAGATTCTGAAACTTCCAATGCTTGGCGCACATCCTGAGTGATTTTGTATCCATACGTTCCCTGTTGTTCCTGCGAAACAACTGACAATACAATCGCATCCAAAAGTGCTGCTCCTGTATTAAATACCATTTTTCCACTTCCTTTCTTAAATAATATTGTTTGGATAACCATATTATATATCATATAATATGGTAGTGCAATATAATATTATTTAAAAAATTATGAAGATTTATTGCATTATTTTTAAACATATATTTCTCTCTGTAAAAATAAGGAATACATTATTTTTTCTTTTACTTTTTTCCCCGTAAGTTTTTCCAATGCTTCCCCATAATATTTTAACTGACTTTCATATCTCTCTTTTAATTCTTCTACACTTTTTACTCTATCCGTTTTGTAATCCACTACAACAAGACCCTCTTCTTCCTCCATCCAAACATCAATAATTCCCTGAATAAGAAGGGTTTCATCTGTTTCTTCTTTTGGATAAATTTCTTTTGCCGAAACACCAAGAACAAAAGGTTGTTCTCGGAAAAGTTCTCCTTTTTCCTCACACTTTTTCATTCTCTTTGCAATATCCGTTTCTAAAAAACAAAGTAAATCTTTAATACGAACACAATCTTTCATTTCTTTTGAAATTCTTCCTTCTATTACCAGATTTTCTAAATATATATCCATACTTTCATATGTATATTGTTTTGAAAAATCCAAAAGTTCTAGCACTTTATGGTAAGTTGTTCCTTTTAAAGCACCCTTTACTCCCTCTTCTTCCATCAAAACTTTTGGTAAAATCGGAACAACTTCCTCTTCTTTAACAAGAAGTTCTCCTTCTTCTTCCTGAAAGTTTTTTCGTTTTTTCAATTCAGATACAGTAAACTTTAATTTCAAATGATTTTCATTTGCATAAGGATATTGATAAGCAAATTGTTCTTCTAATTTTTCCTTAAACTCTGGGACAAAAATTTGATTCATATCCAAATTCTGTAATTTTTCTTTCGTATATGTTGCACCAATTTCTTCTTCCACTTCCTTTTGCACAAGTTCTTCCAAACCAATAACCTTTACTTTCCCCACACGTTTATGTTCTGGATATCGCAAAATAGCTGGAAGCACCCAATCAAAATAACTTGCTGCTTTTGAGAGCATCGTAAACGGTAACTGTTTTTCCCTGTTATTTTCCAACGCCTCATATCCTTGCATCTTTTTCTCTATTTGCGAAAGAGTTCCTGTCATAATCAACTTTTCTTTTGCTCTAGTAAGTGCTACATAAAGTATACGCAGTTCCTCCCCAATATTTTCTAACATAACTTCTCTTTGAATTACTTTTTTCAAAAATGTAGGTGATTTCATACGCTTTTCTAAATCAATTCTATCTAAACCTATTCCAAATTCCGCGTGTGTTACGATTTCGCCAGTAATATCTTGTTTATTAAATCGTTTATTCATTCCCGCTACAAACACAATCGGAAATTCTAGTCCTTTACTTTTATGTATACTCATAAGACGAACCGCATCTGCCTGTTCATCTGCAATATTTGCCTCACCATAATCCACATCATATTTTTTTAACTGTTCCATATAACGAATAAAATTAAACAGCCCTTTATAACTTGTTCCCTCAAATACCTTCGCCTTTTCTAGTAACATTTCTAAATTTGCTTTTCTTTGTTCTCCTCCAGCCATAACTGCAATTTCATATCCATATCCAGTTTCCTCAATTACTCTCCAGAGCAATTCATGAATAGCTGTATACGGTATCATTTCCCTAAAATATTCTATTTGTTCAAAAATTTTTTTCAAACGATTTACTAATAGAAGATTACCACCTTCTTTTATATATCGTTTGACACAGCAATAAAAAGAGACTTCCTTATCTAAAATTCGAATTTCTGACAATTCCTCCCCTGAAATCTTTCCTATTCTCGATGTAAGAACAGAAGCAAGTGGTATATCTTGATTTGGATTATCTAAGATACGCAAATAATTAAGAATCGTTTGTATTTCCTGCGTTTCAAAATATCCCTCTTTACTTCCCGTATAAGTTGGAATTCCTTCACGATTTAATATTTTTGCAAATACATCCGTCCACCCTTTTAAACTTCGAGTCAATATAACAATATCCTTATAGCATATCTGACGCAATTCTCCTGTCACTTTATCCTGTACTTGATGTTCTGCCATCAACTCCTTAATTCTCCTTGACACTGCTCTCGCCTCAAGTTCTCTTACAGTTTCTTCAGCCTGTTCTTCACTTTCCACATCTTTTTCCACGTCAACAATAAGTACTTCTGTCTCATTTCCCTCTTTTTCTTTATAATCTGCTCCTACATATAAAGCTGCTCTATCATCATACTCTACTTTTCCAAGCCCTTTTGTCATAATCTGTTCAAAAATAAAGTTGGTGCTATCTAACACTTCTCCTCTACTTCGAAAATTTTTATGTAAATCTATACGTTGTTTATCACTATCTTCTATATTATACGTATCGAATTTTTCCATGAATAATTCCGGGCGCGACAAACGGAAACGATAAATACTCTGTTTAACGTCCCCAACCATAAAAATATTGTTTCTTCCACAACTCATTGTAGATACACTTGTAAGAATAGCCTCTTGAATCAGATTGCTATCCTGATATTCATCAATCATAATTTCTTTAAATCTTTTCTGATATTCTTTTGCCACAGGAGAAGGCAAAAGTACATCTCCTTCCTCGACTGTAAGAATCTGCAAGGCTAAATGTTCCATATCTCCAAAATCAATTAAATTTCTTTTCCGTTTTTCCTCCGTATATAAACGGGAAAATTCTTTGACAAGAAAAGTTAATTCTTCTATCATTTTCTTTGTCTTTGACATATCTATTATCATCTCTTCAATCGGTTGAAATAAATATGTTTTGATAAGATCAGATAATATTTCTTTTGTTTGTTTTCTTATTCCTTTGACAAAAACAGAAAGTTCCTCTGACACAGTTTTATCTCTGTTCGGTTTTAATCTTTCCCCCTCAGGATACTTTCTTTTCTCGTAAAACTCTAATAAGTTATCCGATTTGAGAAACGCTTTCCACCCTTCTATTTCATTTTCTAATGTTTCCTTATACATATAAGGACCTTCTGGCTCTTCACATACAACAACTCCCGCTTCTAGTAAATCAATTGCATCAGTTGCATATTTTCTTATATTTTCAATTGCTTTTTTACAATAATCGGTACATGCAAATTCTTCCAATGTTTGCACATCATATGTATCTACACAGGAATCAAGCCATTTTTCACTATTTGGATAACTTTCTGAAAACATATATAATTGCAAAATAAGTTCTTCCAATTTATTATCATCTTTTCCTGTAGCAAAACGTTCCACAAAATCAAGAAATTTCTCATCTGCCTCCATATACTGTTCTTCCAATAACTCTTGCAAAACTTCCTTTTGTAAAAGTTTTAATTCTCCTTCCTCTCCAATGCGAAAACTTGGATCTAAATCTATTGTATGAAAATATTCCCGTATAACCGACAGACAAAAACTATGAATCGTTGTAATCATTGCACTGTGAATTAAAGTAGACTGTTTCTGCAAATGTATATTGTTTGGATTTTCTTCCAATTTTTTTTCAATTGCTAATAAAATTCTTTCCTTCATTTCTGCTGCTGCCGCTTCCGTAAAAGTTACACTGAGAAGTTCATCCACATTTAATGGTGGATCATCTTCTGTCAACATTGTAATAATACGTTCCACTAAGACCGCTGTTTTTCCCGACCCAGCTGCAGCCGAAACAAGAATATTTCTATTTCTCAAAGAAATAACTTTTTTCTGTTCTGGCGTCCAATTCACTCCCATAATTACAATTCCTCCATCATTCTTCTCAATACTTCTTCATCACTTAATTTTCCAAGTTTTCTATACTCACAACCATCGATTTTTTCATCAAAATGGCAGACCCCTTTAAACTGACAAAAATCACATCCACGACTTGTTCCCATCTCATAAGGAGCAACTTGTATCTCCCCATCTTGCATTCGTCCTTCAATTTCTTTCACTTCCTTATCTACATATTTGGAAATAACAGAAAAATCGTTCTCCGAAAACGCTTTTGATGTTTTAGAAAGGCTTCCGTTCTTATTTTTTCCAACTGGAATTGCCAAAGAATTACCACTAAAATTCTTATCTAGATGACTAATTACATCTTCGTTTGCATTTACAATTCCATCCAATCGAAGTTTAGATAAAATAGTTTCCTCTCGCTTATCTTCATCTACTTTATCTATAATCGGATCTTTCATTTGATAATAAAATAGTCCGGCTGGAACAATTTCTTTCTCCGGCTGTTTTCTTCTCTCCAATTCTACCGCCATATTCATATATATCGCCAACTGCAACTGCAATCCATGATACAGTGATGCAAGACTAAATGTTTTCGTGCCCGTTTTATAATCAATCACTTTTACATACACTTTAGAGTCCGTTTCATAAATATCAATTCGATCTATCTTCCCTTTTCCGAAAGAAACTTCATAACCACTCGGAATAAAATCTCCTTTTTCCAACTGTTTTGATAAAGCCCACACAGTCCTCTTCATCATTCGTTTAATACGAGTAATGATATATTCATTTCTCGCAGAACTATACAGAACTGTATTTCCATAATCCACAATACTCTCTTCCACACTTTCTTCTATCATTTCTTCTGCTTTTTTTTCTGAAAGAGTTGTCCATGTATATCCACTTTTCACAAGGTTTCGTGAAAATATTTCAATTGCTCGATGAAAAACATTTCCCAAATCAACTGCTTCAAATCGATACTCTTTTCTCTCTTTCAAGCATAAGCCATATGACAAAAAATGGGCAAATGCACAAGCTGAAAATCTTTCTAATCTCGTCACACTTCCTTCTATTTTTTCTCCATAGAGTTTTTCGGCCATTTGCCTTGATATCCTATCTTCTGGCATTTTATAAAAACCAGCTTCAATTAAACTGTCAATAACACTTTCCCACTTTTCATCTCGTCTATAAGCTGTATATAATTCCAACCATTCATCCGTAATCTCTTCTCTTCTTCTCTGCAAACCAGAAATAATATGAAAAATTCCGGCTTTTTTTGTTAACTCCAACTCTGTAAATTTCTTTTCTTCTTCATCCTGAATTTTTATCGCAGGATATAGCCTTTTTAAATCTTGCAAAAAATATGCCGGACGAATTCCTTTACCCTCCGCGCTAATTTTACTGTAAGAGATATAGACTTTATCACTCGGCTTCGTTAGATTCATATAAAGATAAAATTTCTGTATATAAATTTTCTCTTTTCCATTAGGAGCAAGAGGAATTTTCTGTTCCTCAAACATCTTTCTATCTTGTTCAGAAAGAAGTCCACTTCCCACTTGAGTTCCAGGAATGAAGACATCATTTGCTCCAACAAAAAATAGAACTTTTACCTCTTTTAATCTTGTTCTCTCCATATCTCCAACAATAACTTCATCAATCCCCGGTGGAATAACCCCAACTTTAGCCTCTTCAAATCCAGCATCTAATAATTCCGAATATTCCTTTAATGACAAATATTCATCGCCTAAAAGTTCAATAAATTTATCAAATATTTCAATCACAATCCGATAAATCTGTGCGTACTCTTTCTCCAATGTAGGCTTATTTTCTTCTTGAAATCTTTCTTCATATTTTATCAATTTTTCTTGCAACTTTTCTTGTACAAAAAAGTTATGTAAAGCGAGAGTAATCTCTTTAACTGTTTTTCTCCGTTTCTTTAACACTCCCATCACTTCTTGTATCTTATCCACAAATATACTTCTAATTTCATTTACTTTCCCCAGTTTCTCCTCAGATAATCCTTTATAAGTCCGCACCCAGTTCTCATTCCATTTTTTATATCCTTTTATCCCCATTGCAATGACATAATTTTCTACAATATCTATCTCTTCCCTTGAAAATTGAGTAAGTCCTGTCCTTAGAAATCTAAATACACTTTCATAAGTCAAATTTTTCTCTGCCATCGTTAAAAGACTTCTGATATATTCAACAAAAGAATTTAATAAAACGCTTCTCTTATAATCTATAAAAAGCGGAATATCATACATTCTCGCTGTTTTTTGCATATAGTCCGCATAAGTCGAAATATTTCCTGCAATTATTGCGATATCTCTATATCTATACCCTTTCACACGAACTAAATGACGTATTTCCTGCATAACAAAGGTTGTTTCATCTTTCGGCATCTTTGTACAATGAAGAGAAATGTTTTCCTGTTTTTCTGGAAAAATTTCTGCCGTATAACGAAATAAATTTTTCTCCAAAAATCTCATTGGTGGATTTTCCCGAAAACGATATACCGGATTTTGTGGCAAACAAATAGCCTCTTCTATTTTCACCTTTTCCTCTTTCGCTAGTGTAACTAACCCAGTCACCATCCGTTTACTTAAAGCAAATAACTGATATGGATGAGAAAATATATACGGATTCTCTTTTTCATCTATTGTCACAGTCACAATTACCTTTTTGCAAACACGAAGAAGTTCTTTCATCACCTTGTCTTGTACTGGTGTAAATCCTGTAAATCCATCGAATGCAATAACACTGTCCTTTAAAATCTTTGATTTTTCAATCACATTGCAAAATACATCTAAAAGTTCTTCGTTTGTAATATACTTATCTGAAAGATATTTCGAAAACATTTCATAAACCTTAGCAATATCCTTTAACTTCCATTGAAAATACGTCCCCTCTTCTACCGAATCTATCATTTTATCCAATGTTTCCCCATCGATATTGTATTGTGCAAATTCAGAAAGAACCGATTTCATTTCTCCTATATAACCGTGTTTTTTTAAATTTCCATGCAATACTTTCAATTCGTCTTCATTATCCCCAGCAACTTTTCGCAAAATCAAACTTTTCCCCGTATCATCTAAAATAGTTCTTTGATTTCCTCCTACTTCTTCAAAAATACGATGAGCAAGTCGACCAAAACTCAACACATCAATATTCATGATTCCTTTTCTTTCATGCGCCATAACCAAATCCTTCTGTGTCTGCATAGTAAATTGCTCAGGAACGATGACAAAATAATTTTCCATAGGATGTTTCAACGATTTTTCTACAATATATTTCTGTAAATAGTAAGATTTTCCTGCTCCCGAACTACCAAATATAAATTGTAATGACATTTTTCCCCTCCTATAATTTTATAATCATTGCTGGAATAGGTGGATTGTTTGGACGATTATAATACTGACTAACAATAACAAGATATTTTTTACTATCCAACATATGTAAATACTGCAAAATTCCTTCCTTTTCTTTGAATCCGCTATCTCCTCCACTGTAAATACAAAGACTCATCATTCCACCTTTTTTCAACAAAGACAAACCACCCTCTATGGCTTTTATACTGCTCTCTTTCTTTGTAGAAAGAAAGTGATTTCCTCCAGGAAGATAACCAAAATTAAATACAACGCAAGACACTGTTTCTTTCACCCATTGTTCCATTTTTTCATGGCTTTCTAGAATAAGTTCTACACGGTCCTCCAATCCATTTTCTTCTAATCTTTCCTTTGTCTTTTGTAATGCCTGTTCTTGTATATCAAAAGCATACACTTTCCCATTTTCTCCTACAAGTTCTGCTAAAAGCAACGTATCATTTCCATTTCCTGCTGTAGCATCAATACAAACTTCTCCGTTTTCAACATGATTTTTTATAAATTGATGACACCACTCTGTTATCTGATATTTCTTCATTTTTCTCTCCTATGATATAATGAACGGAGAATTCCTCTGAAATTCTCCGTCTTTCTTTTCTTATTGAATTTTTCCGTAAAGTTCCACCGGAACATAAGCTTTTACAAAAATACCCTCTTCCCTATATTCTTCCACAAGAAGTTCTCCATATTTTCTAATCAACTGTATTTTTCCTGCCTCTCCATATGGATACACTCTTTCTACCATAACCTTTTGCTGACGCAATACTTCCTCAATGGTTTCTAATAAAATATCCAAACCTATTCCTGTCTTCGCAGAAATTTTCACAAGATAATCAGCCTTAAAATCTCTTATTATCATTTCATCATCTGCCTTATCCTGTTTATTAAATGCCGTAATAATCGGTTTATTTACTACTTCTAATTGTTGCAAAGTTTCATACACAATGTGCATCTGCTCATCTAATTGTGGATTCGATGCATCTACAACATGCAAAATAATATCTGCAAACTTCGCTTCTTCCAAAGTACTTTTAAATGCCTCTATTAAATGATGTGGAAGTTTACGAATAAATCCAACTGTATCTGTCAATAAAATTTCTTGCTTACTTTGTAATTTTAAACCTCTTGTTGTCGGGTCTAATGTTGCAAAAAGCTTGTCTTCTTCAAGTACAGATGCTCCTGTCAATTTGTTTAACAAAGTAGATTTTCCTGCATTTGTATATCCTACAATAGCAATTACTGGTAAATGATTGCGATTTCTCTGTTCTCTTGTCAACTCTCTGTGGCGCTTCACTTCTTTTAATTCTCTATTCAACTGAGCAATTCTTCCTTTAATTAATCGCCTGTCCATCTCCAGTTTCTTCTCTCCTGGACCTCTGGTTCCAATTCCACCACCTAGTCTTGAAAGCGATTTTCCCAAACCAATAAGCCTTGATTGACGATATTTTAACTGTGCAAGTTCAACTTGAATTTTACCTTCACTTGTAGATGCTCTCTCTGCAAATATATCTAAAATAATAAGAGTTCTATCCATCACTTTTGTGTCTAATGCATCTTGCAAATTTCCAAGTTGTGCTGGAGACAACTCATCATCACAGATAATGCCTGTTGCTTCTGTTTCCCATAAAAGTTCTTTGATTTCTTCTATTTTCCCTTTTCCTACATAAGTAGCTGGATGAATTTGTTCACGCTTTTGTATCACTCGTCCAACTGTAATTGCCCCTGCTGTTCTTGCTAGTTCTTCTAACTCATCTAGAGACTTTTCCATATCATCATTTTCTTCCACACTTACTCCAACTAAAATAACTTTTTCAATTTTTTTTGATAATTCTATCATTTCTACCATATTTCTATCTCGTTTCCAAAAATTCTGCTTCTTTTTTTGCTTCCTTATCATCCGGATATCTCTCTACATATGCTGAAATTTTTGCTTTTGCACTATTCCAATCATGAAGTTTTTCATAAGCTATAATTTCATTGTAAGACATTTCTTGTAACTGTTTTTCATTAAGTCCTTCACAACTCATTCCTTTTAAATAATACAAAATAGCTTCCTCATAGTTTTTTAACTGCATTTCAGAATCGCCTAAAATCTGATACACTGTTGCTGTAGGCTTCCCATTCTCCTTTAAATAATTTAGCATTGCTTTCTTCGCTTCATCATACTTTTTCATTTCCCAATAAGCAATCCCCTGTCCATGATATGCCTCTGCAACCTTTTCTCCTGCATCGATTGCTTTATCAAAACTTTCTACCGCTTCTTTGTATTCCTTTTTCTCTAATTGTTTTATTCCTTTATCTATTTTCCCAGTACAACCGGTCAATAAAAATACGCAGGTCACGCACAAAAGTACAGTTAATTTCTTCTTCATTTTATTTCTCCTTATTCTGAAATATGTTCCATTCCTTGATTTAAAATTGTTTGGATGTGTCCATCCTCTAAAGAATAAAATACAGTTTTCCCATCTCTTCTATTCTTAACTAACTTCGCTTGTTTTAATACACGAAGTTGATGCGAGATAGCCGACTGTGTCATCTGTAAAACTTCTGCCAAATCACACACACACATTTCCGATTGCAATAATACATACAAAATTTTTACTCTTGTGGTATCTCCAAATACTTTAAAAAAATCTGCCAAATCAGTCAGCATCTCCTCTTTCGGCATATGATCCTTTACTTGATGAATGGCTTTTGTATGAATATGTGTCGAATCACAACATTCTACTTCTATTTTTCCCATTTAATACTTCCTTTCTAAACACTCTAACATTATTATAACTGATTTCCCCTATCGGTCAAGTTTTTCTCACAAATGTAAAGGGTTGGTAAAACTATGTTAAACTTACGTAAGTTTTCTTCCAAAACAAGTAGAATCTGTTATAATCCCGCTTGTAAATATGTAAACGTAAAAGAAAGGAACTTAGACATGAATATGAAAATGAAAATTGGTGCTGCAACTCTTGCCTGTGCTATTGCTATTGGCAACACACCTTTTTGTGCTATAGCTGCTGCTCCGCAAAAAAAAGAACCTTTAAAAATCGGTGTAATGTCAGACACCCATTATTTTTCCAAAAATTTATATGAAAACTGTGAAGACTTTACAATGGCAATGAATTCAGACCGAAAAATGTTAAAAGAAAGCGACGCCATATTAACAAGCACATTAAATCAACTAATACAAGATGAGCCTGACGTAGTCATGATTTCCGGAGATTTAACCAAAGACGGAGAGCAAGTAAATCACGAAGCTGTTGCCAAAAAACTAAATGAAGCCAAACAAACATTAAAGAATAAAGGTGTAAACACCAAATTTTTCGTTATCAACGGTAATCACGATATCAATAATCCTCATGGGAAAGATTTTTCCTCTAAAACAGCACAAGACGCTGATCGAACAACAGTAGAGGAATTTAAGGAAATTTACAAAGAGTTTGGATACAACGAAAACACAGTACAATACAATTCTAACGGAAACCAAGGTGGAAGCCTTTCCTATGTTACTCAACTAGCAGAAGGGTACACACTTATCGCCGTTGATACAGGTAAATATAGTAGTGATCAAACAAGTAGTAAACAAGATTTACAGGAAACAGGCGGTGTAATTAGTCCAAAACTTTTGAACTGGGTAACCGAACAGGCTAAAAAAGCCAAAACAAAAGGGGATACTGTCATGGTTATACAACACCACGGGGTTATTCCTCATTTCGATCAAGAACAAACATTAATGGCAGATTATCTTGTTGACAATTGGGAAGAAGTCCGTGAAGCATACGCAGACTCTGGAATCAGTTATGTTTTAACTGGTCATATGCACGCAAACGACATTTCCTCTTATACATCTAAAAACGGAAATATTTTATACGATATTGAAACTGGTTCACTTGTAACTTATCCTTCTTTATTTCGCAGTATCACTGTACAAAGTGGAACGAATGCTACAAAAGACGGAAATACACTTACAACAAAAATGGAATCACCAGGAACTATTTCCTACAAAGATTTTGATACAGGAAATGTCAACAAAATTGAAAATCTAACTGAATATGGAAAAAAACTAACATTATCCAATGAAGTTATTTGTACAATGATTACAGAAGGATTACTTTCTCCTATGATAGAGTCCTCTCTTACAAACGGTGGAAGTAAAGCACTTGTAGGAAATTTACTAAAAGTAACTCCTGAACAAACAAGTCCTGCTCTCGTAGAAATGCTTACACAGCTATTACCAACAGAAAAGGAAAATGGTTTACCACTCAGTGCGTCTGGTTTTAACTTCCGCATTTATTATGATAAAATCGAAAAATGTATTCGTATCAGTCAAGATAATTCCAAAACTGTTTTCGAAGGACAAGACAATGTATTGAAAATTCCTCTTGAAAACGGAAAAACTTTTTCCATAACATTGCCTGAAGAAATACAGAATTCTTTAGAAAAAGAGATACTGGCTGCAAATACAGTAGAACAAAGAGACACAACAATCGAACTTTTGATTTCTAATGAGAAACTCATAGCCTTTCTCGACCAATTATTTGTAGATGTAGATACTCATCTTCTTGGTGACAAAGATTCTCTGTTTTCTATTGTAAAAACATTGGTAAATCAAATTTTAGACAGTAAAATAGACGATACACACAATATCTTCGATTTAGTTAATTATGTATACCAACTACACTTAGCTGGAAACGAAGTATGCGAACCATGGGCAGAAGCCGCAATTCAGAAAATTCAGCAGGGAGATTTTCTTCCTAATATTTTAACAACAAGCATAAAATCAACACAGCCTGTACTAAAAAATGTACTTTCTAAAATCAACATTGATTTAACAACAATTTTAGATAAAGGAAATAATAGTCTAACAACATCCTTAGCGTATGGCATTATTACAGGAATGATTAAAAATGGCGGTGATATTGTAGATATGGTTGATTTAAGCACATTGCTCCCTGATAGTATTCTTAATGAAGTGAATACTATTGCATATAATGCTGCCTACTCAATGTCACACGACTCAAATTATCAAGAAGATTTAAACACTTCTATTTTAATAGAAGGAAAACAAAAATGGGAAGAAGTCGAAACTCCTGCTACGCCACAAAAACCTATTGTTCCTAATACACCACAAAAACCACAGGAGCAAAATTTTGTACAAAATCAAAGCCAGCAAACTTCCATTAAAAAACCTGCACAAACAATAAAAACAGGAGATACATCTAAAATCTCACTTACTCTCCTGTTCCTTGCACTCAGCACTGGAGTCATTGGATTAGTTCGCAAGAAACATTAATCTGTAACAATGTTATCGCTTTAGCGATGATAAGCTCCCTCATAGGCAGACAAGCAAAATCATAATAACTTGTCACCTATAAGGGAGCTTATCGCATTTAGTACAACACTCTCTATTTATCTAATCGGTTCCACTATTAAAACTCAAATTTGTTATATAAAATTCGGATTGAATTTAATACACAAAGCATTGCTACTCCTGTATCTGCAAAAACAGCTAACCACATATTTGCAAATCCCAAAAGTCCAAGTACCATTACAAGTATTTTTATCGTTAAAGCAAAAATCACATTCTGCATAGCAATTTTCCCTGTTTGTTTTGCAATACGAATTGCTGTTGGTATTGCTTCCACAGATGAATTCATAAATACAACATCTGCTACTTCAATAGCCACATCCGCTCCACTTCCCATTGCCGCTCCTACGTCTGCCCCTGCTAAAACAGGTGCATCATTGATACCATCACCAACAAACATAACTCTTCCCTTTTCGTTACGAATATATTGTAATTTTTCCAATTTATCTTGCGGAAGAAGTTGTGCGTAAACGTCCTGAATTCCAACTTTTTTTGCAATGGTGTCTGCACTTTTCTTTGTATCTCCTGTCAGCATGGTAATATCTATTTTTTCTTCTTTTATTTTGCGAACAGCTGATACGGCATCTTCTTTGATTGTATCTGCAATCACAAGATAACCAATAAATTTTCCATTCAATGCAACCAATACTTCTGTTCCATAGGATTTCTTTTCATACTGCTGTAAATCTATTTGATTTTCTTCCATCAAGGAACGATTTCCACAAAGGACTTCCCCTTCTTTCAACGTAGCACGAATACCTTTTCCAGAAATTTCCTCAGCTTGTTGTGGACGTTCTAACTGTAAACCTTTTTCTTTTCCTGCCATAACGATACTATTCCCAATTGGATGAGTAGATATCATTTCACAATTCCCTGCTAAATAAAGTAATTCTTCCTCTGTTCCAGCCAAAGTAACACATTTTTGTAATATAAAGTTTCCTTCTGTTATCGTTCCTGTTTTATCTACAACAACCTGTTTTACATCTTTTAGTCCCTCTAAT
Source organism: Faecalimonas sp. (assembly GCA_020024645.1). Classification (GTDB taxonomy): domain Bacteria; phylum Bacillota; class Clostridia; order Lachnospirales; family Lachnospiraceae; genus Faecalimonas. The sequence continues at coordinate 14,566 of JAHHTN010000010.1, read as the reverse complement.
GCTATACCACCCTTAAATAAAATTCCTTTTTTAGATCCAGCACCTATTCCAGAAAAGAACGCAAGCGGAACACTCAAAACCAATGCACAAGGGCAACTAATAACAAGAAAAGTAATCGCTGTATAAATCCAATGTTCCCAATTTCCTGTGATTAAGGAAGGAATAATTGCTGTTGCCAACGCAAGCGCAACTACAAATGGTGTATATACCCTTGCAAATTTTGTGATAAAACGATCAATTTTAGGCTTACTTGATGCCGCATTTTCTACCGAATGTAAAATTCTACTGACCATAGAATCTTCTAAAATCTTTTCCACCCTCACCTTCAACATCCCAGTTAAATTAACACATCCTGAAGTCACCCTTTCACCTTCTTTTACTTGAACAGGAACAGGTTCTCCTGTTACTGCCGAAGTATCTATTTGACTCTTTCCTTCTACAATAATGCTATCTAACGGAATTCTATCACCTGCACGCACAAGTACAATATCTCCTACTTTTGCTTCCTCAGATGGAATTATTTCTACTATTTCCCCCGTCACTCTACTTACAACTTCTGGTCGTAAATCAACTGCTTCCATAATTTGCGAACGACTTCGTTCTACTGCAATCTGTTCAAACAATTCTCCAATACGATAAAAAAGCATAACACCAACAGCTTCTGAAAATTCTCCTATAGCAAAGGCAGATAAAGTTGCCATACTCATTAAAAAGTTTTCATCAAACACTCTTCCTTTTAAAATATTTTTTCCTGCAACAAGAACAATTTCCGCACCAAGTATAAGATAAGAAAGAATAAATAAAATGGAGGGGAGAACTTCTACTTTCTCTTTTAAAATCATTCCACTCACAAATAAAAGCGCACCTATCCCAATACTAATAATTTCACTTTTTTTGCTTTCTTTTTTTGCTTCACGCAGTTCTTTAATGCTTTGACTTTTTTGCGTAATTACAATTCCATCTTCCACAGAATCACAAACTTCTTGCAATAGTGGAAGTAAATCTTCATTAGAATTTGAAGCCACTTGCAACTGTTTTGTTGCGAAAGTTAAAATCGCTTCTTCTACTTCTGGTAAGGCATTGATTTTCTTTTCAATTTTACTCGCACAATTTGCACAATCTATATTTTCTATTGTATATACTACCTTTTTCGCATGACTCTTTAATTCTTTTTTCTCTTCTTTAACATGATGGTGTTCATGCCCACAACAACCTTCATAATGTTCATGTCCACAACAGCACTCATGGTGTTCATGATGTTCATGATGTTCATGATGTTCATGTTCGCAATTGCATTGTTCTATCTGCTTTTTCACTGTATTTTACCTCCTTTTATATGAATAACTGTTCATATGTTCATATAACCATATTTCTATCAATTTGTCAATAGAAAACAGAAAATAGAGAACTAAAAAAGAGAGGAAAAACCTCTCTTATTGATTATCTATCTGCCAATCAATTGGCTCAACTCCATATTCTTTTAAAAATGCATTTGTCTTACTAAATGGTTTACTACCAAAAAATCCGCGATATGCTGATAATGGACTTGGATGTGGTGCTTCCAAAATCAAATGTTTTGGATTTGTCAACATAGTTTTCTTAGCTTGCGCAGGTTTTCCCCATAAAATATATACTATTGGCCTATCTTGTGCATTAACTGCACGAAGTGCAGCATCTGTAAACTCTTCCCATCCAATTCCTCTATGAGAATTCGCTTGATGAGCCCGAACAGTTAACACTGTATTTAACATAAGTACACCTTGTTTTGCCCATTTTGTTAAATAGCCGTGATTTGGAATCTCACACCCCAAATCATCATGTAACTCTTTATAAATATTTACAAGCGAAGGTGGAATGTCCACCTCCGGCTTCACAGAAAAACATAGTCCATGTGCTTGATTTACATTGTGATATGGATCTTGCCCCAATATAACTACTTTTACGTCCTTTAATGGTGTCAAATGAAATGCATTAAAAATATCATCCGCTGGTGGGAAAACAAGATTTGTCTGATATTCTTCCAATACTTTTTTATGCAATTTTGCATAATATGGTTTTTTAAACTCTTCTTTCAATGCCTCTAACCAATCATTATTAATCGCTCCCATGTTGGTATCTCCTTTTTTATTTCCTTATTTTAAATCCAATTCCATAAAAAATTCTACACCGTTATCATAATTTTTCACACCATATTCTTTATGGAAGGATTCCATAATTGCTTTCACAATGGAAAGACCGATACCATTTCCTCCATACTCTCTTGTACGTGCCTTATCTACTTTGTAAAATTTATCCCAAATATGCCCTATATCTTCTTTTGGAATCGGAGATCCTGTGTTAAATACAGAAACTCTAACTGTTTCCGTTTTCTTCACAATCTTTACTTCAATTATATTCTCTCCTGACACATGATTCAAGGCATTGCTGATATAATTTCGGATAACCTGTTCCACCTTAAACTCATCTGCCCAAACATATACCGATTCTTCCATAATAGAATTCATCTTGACATTTTTCTGTTGAATCAAAATCTCACACGATTGAATAACTCCTTGAACCAGCTTCACAATATCAAGGCGCTCAAATGTTATCTCCTCTTTACCAAATTCTAACTGGTTTAACGTCAAAAGATTTCTTACCATTTGATTCATTTTATTTGCTTCATCCATAATCACATCACAATAAAATTCGCGACTTTCCGCATCCTCACTAATCCCTTCTTTTAATCCTTCCGCATATCCTTGAATAAGAGCAATCGGTGTTTTTAACTCGTGTGAAACATTGCCTAAAAATTCTGTGCGCATCGTCTCAATCTGCTCTTTCCTCTCTATATCTTTCAGCAATTCGTTATTTGCACTTTTCAATTCAGAGATAGTTGTTTCTAATTTTTGCGACATTTTATTAAAATTGCAACCTAAGATTCCTATCTCATTTTTTCCTCCACTTGTATATTTCGCATCAAAATCTAAATCTGCCATTTTTTCTGAAATCATTGCCAACTCTAAAATCGGATCAGTAATCTTCTTTGAGAAATACCATATAATCAAAATACTTACAAGAATAACTCCAATTCCGATACACATAAGGAAACGGTTGAAAATTAAGACACTTTCTCGAATACTTTCTAATGGAGTTCTAAACAAAAAGACATATCCATTAGAAAAATCTCCCCACATTTCTAAATATTCCATTTTATTGCGTGGATCCTTTGCTTTTCTAAGTTCATATCCTTCTTTTGCTTTCAACAATTTGCTTTCTTTTTGATTAATGTGAAAACGATACCCTACCAAACGAGTTTTTAACGACTCATTTTCCGCATCTGTTCTCATTTTAATCCTAATGCTCCCCGTCGCATCTGTTACAATAAGAGAAACGTTACTTTTTTCTACCAAAGGTCCCAAAGTTTTATTCAAATTTTCTGCATCTATCTCCTCATCTTCTTCTAAAAATTTATCAAGCGATGTATATATATTTGTTAATACCTGCATTTTATTTTGCACATAATATTCTTCTAAAAATCTGCTATTCATAATAAAAACAGCAAGAAGAATAAATACAACAATTCCTATAAATACAGTTGCCATCTGACGTTTAATTGAATATTTCATTATGACACCTCAAATTTATAACCCATTCCCCAAATGGTTTTAATATAATCACCTTTATCTCCAAGTTTATTTCTCAACTTTTTCACATGTGTATCAATGGTTCTGGCATCACCAAAATAATCATAATTCCATACATTATTTAAGATTTTCTCTCTCGAAAGAGCGATCCCTTGATTTTCGGCAAAATATGTCAATAATTCAAATTCCTTGTAACTTAATTCCACTGGTTGATTATTAATTGTAACAAGATGTGCCGTTTTATCTATCACAATTCCACCTGCATCAATAGATTCTTCTGCAAATAACACATTTGTTCTTCTTAAAATTGCTTCCACTCTTGCCACCAAAATTTTCGGACTAAATGGTTTTGAAATATACTCATCTACCCCCAATTCAAATCCTTGTAATTCATCTCGCTCATCTGTTCTCGCTGTCAACATGATAATCGGAACTTGAGAAATTTGACGCACTTCTCTGCACACCTGCCAACCATCCATTTTAGGCATCATCACGTCCAAAATTAGCAGTGCAATGTCTTTATGTTCATAAAAAATATCCATGGCCTCCAAACCATCACCCGCTTCAAGTACAGTAAATCCGTCTCTTTCCAAAAAGTCCTTTACCAACTTTCTCATTCTACTTTCATCATCTACTACTAATATCTTTAATCGTTCCATAATCTTTTCTCCTCATGAATTGTCTTTTTAAGATTAACAAAAAAATATGTTTCTTTTGTGAAAATCACTCATTTCATCTTATTGGTTTTACGCTACTTCTTAAAATTTTCCCATCACTTATAAACAATATCTCGCCCTGTTCATCTGTTCGAAATAATTGTATTTTTCTTTTTTGCAAACGTTTTAACACAGTTTTATGAGGATGCCCAAAATCATTCTTCTTCGCACAACAAACAACAGCATATTTAGGCGAAACTTTCTTTAAAAAATTCATAGAATTTGCATCATTGCTACCATGATGATTTAATTTTAGAACATCTGACTTTAAATATGCACCTGTCCGTAATATTCTTTTTTCCATTTTCTTGCTAATATCCCCACAAAATAGAAAACTATGTTTCCCATTGCTTATCCGCAAAACAAGTGACGAATCATTAATATCTTCATAAATTTTATTTGGTTCAGGTGATAAAAACATCATTTTTGCCTTTCCAAGCATGCGTATTTCTTTCCACCTTGGCACAATGATAGGTATATGTTTTACTCTTGCTATTTCTAGAATATCTCTATATGTGTGTGTACTATATGTTTGCTTAGGCAAAAACAACTCCCCCACTTGAAAATTATATAAAATAGCATCAATTCCACCAATATGATCTTCATGTCCATGAGTACCTACAACATAATCGAGATAAGTTATCCCCTCCTGACGAAGATATTCAACAACTTTTCCACCTGTAGAATTCGTCCCACCATCGATAAGCAGATTTTTTCCACCTGACTGTATTAAAATCGATTCTGATTGCCCTATATTCATAAAATGTACTTTCAAATCACCAGCAGCATTCTGCGAATCTTTTCTTGTTTCCCACTTTTCTTGAAAACGAAAGAAAATAATCCCCAGACAAACTAAAATTATGCCTATACTTACCCAATGTAAATTTCTTTTCTTATTCATACTACACACCTCTTTTTCTCAGTAGTGTGCCACATTTCAACAATGAATTATTCGTTGAAAAAACATTTGATAAGCTTTTTAAAACAGATTGCATATAATATGAAGAGCAAGAACTCTCTGTTGTTCCTGCTCTTTTCCTTACATACTTCTACCGATTACCTCTGCTACAACTTTACATTTATCAATCATCGCTTTAAATTTCTCTGGTTTTAATGATTGTGCTCCATCACTCCACGCACATTCTGGATTATCGTGTACTTCTACAATTAAACCATCAGCTCCCGCTGCTACTGCTGCAAGGCTCATAGATTCTACAAGTTCCCAATCACCTGTAGCATGGGACGGATCAATAATAATTGGTAAATGACTCTTTCGTTTAATAATTGGCACAACACTTAAATCCAAAGTATTTCTTGTATATTTTTCAAATGTACGTATTCCTCTCTCACAAAGAATAACTTGACTATTTCCTCCAGCCATAATATATTCCGCAGACATAAGCCATTCTTCTATCGTATTTGCCAATCCTCGTTTTAATAAAATAGGTTTACGGATTTTTCCTAACTCTTTAAGCAAATCAAAATTTTGCATATTTCTTGCGCCAACCTGAATTAAATCTACATTTTCTATAAACTCATCAATCTTATCTGTACTCATAATTTCAGATACAATTGGAAGCCCTGTTTGCCTTCTAGCCTCAACCATCGCTTCAATTCCTGCTGTTCCAAGCCCTTGAAACGCATATGGTGATGTTCTTGGTTTATATGCTCCACCTCTAAGCATATCTGCCCCCGCTTCTTTTACTTTCTTTGCCAAATTACAAATTTCTTCTTTTCCTTCTACAGAACATGGTCCTCCTATAACAACCACTTTTTCTTTTCCACCAATTTTCACTCCTGCCACATCTACCACACTATCTTCTAAATGGAACAGACGATTCACTTTCTTATAAGGTGCTCCTATTCTCGTCACATCTTCAATCCATGTATTTGCACGGATTTTCCTTTCGTCCACAACAGTTGTATCTCCAACAATGCCAAAAACATTATAATTTGCACCCTGAATAAAATTCACTTCTAACCCTTGTTCTTCAAAACTTTTAACAACCTTATCTACTTCTTCCTGTGGAGCATTTTTTCTACATGTAATAATCATAATTTATTTCCTCTTAAACTTTCTATTTCTATTGGAAGAAGTTTTGCCTCTCCCACTTTATCTACTTGCACAACAGTAACATATTTGCCATTTGCTTTTTTATCTTTTTTAATAAAATGTATCACTTCTTCCACATCATATTTAGCAGACAGAGGCACATTCAATTTACACAAAACCTTTCTAAGTCGTTCCCGAATTTCTTCTTTTTCCAAAATCATCATCATTCCAATCCCAACACATTCTCCATGATAATAACCTTCCAAATGATAAATACTTTCAATAGCATGTCCAATTGTATGACCAAAATTTAAAATCTTACGTAAATTCTCTTCTTTCTCATCTTTTTCAACTACATTTTTCTTTACTCGCAAAGCACGAACAATGATCTCTTCCAAATTTTCTTCTATATGCCCACTCTTCTCAAAAAGTTTAAACAAATCTTCATCACCAATTAATCCTGCCTTTACAGCTTCAACAAGTCCATTATAATAATGTCTTCTTGGTAATGTAGATAATGTATTCAAATCAATTAATACTGCTTCCGGATGATAAAATGTACCAACTACATTTTTTACTTCCCCCATATTTACAGCTACTTTCCCACCTATACTAGAGTCAATCTGTGAAAGTGTTGTTGTTGGAATAGATGCAAATCTCATTCCCCTTTTAAACGTTCCCGCTACAAATCCACTCAAATCTCCAATCACACCGCCTCCAAGAGCTATTACTAAATCTTTTCTTGAAAAATCTAATTCAAGTAATTTCTGCAAAATCTGCTCATAAATCTCAAGACTTTTTGATTCTTCCCCCTGTTTTACCACAAAAAGATATCCTTCCTTACATTGTCTTAAAACTTCCTCATGATATTTTTCTGGTACACCTTCATCTGTAATAATCATTACCTTGCAATCTAAAGAAATATATCTTTCCAAGTTTAGACGGCAATCTTTTTCTATATATATTCGGCTCATTTTCTCTGCCAGTTGAATATTCATTTCCATTTTTTTCACCCCACCTTTTCTATTTCAACTGATTATGTATTGTTGTCAATATAAAATCTAATTCTCCTACATCTATTTGCCCAGGTGCAGATATTTTTCCTACCGCTCCAAATGTCAACGATGAACCAAAAAATTCCCCTGCTAATCGACTTATTAATCCCTTTTCTGTCATAGACATTGTCACAACTGGCTGCTTTGCATATAACCTGTTCATTTCTTCTGTTGCCTCTAGAAGTTCTAATACATCCTTAGTCGATTTAGGTAACATTGCCATTTTAACAAGATCTGCTCCCATCTCCTGCATTTTGCATAATTTTTCTATCATCTCACTTTTTGACAAAGTCTTTTTAAAATCATGGTGAGAGATAATTACTTTTAAATTTTGTTGTTTTAATTCTTTTATAAGCCACTCTGCATTTTCAAATGCAAATCCCTCTACATCAATCAAATCTACTAATTCCATCTTAGCTATATTTATATTTATTTCGTTATATACTTCTTTGGAAATATCCTTTTCTCCACCTTCTTTAGCTGTACGAAAAGTAAAGAGAATCGGAATTTCTCCTACATAATTTCGTATCTTTCTTAATATATCTTCTACTCTTTTGCAATCAAAAATACCTTCAAACCAATCTCCACGCCATTCTAATATATCGATTTTCCGTTGTAAAATCCTCTGTATTTGCTCTTCTATTTCTATCTCCGTTCTTGCTATAATTGGCACGACAATTTTAGGTTTGCCCTCTCCTATAACAATGTTTCTTACTCTCACGCTATTCATCATATAGTGCCTCCGAAATAACTAAATTATATTTATATTACCACATTTTCCCCCTCTACAAAAAGGATTTTCTTGACTTCTTTTCAAAAGGGTTTTAGTCTATAAAAATATAGGAGGATTTTATAATGAATAGAGAAATTGACGGACACACTATTTTAACAGGTCTACTTGGAAGCCCTGTTGCTCATAGCATTTCACCATTTATGCATAACGAATCCTTTCGACAATTAGGATTAAATTATATTTATCTCGCATTTGATGTCACCACAGATAAGCTAGAAACAGCCGTCAATGGTTTACGCGCATTAAATGTGCGAGGTTTTAATCTAACCATGCCAAATAAAAATGAAATGTGTAAATTATGCGACAAATTATCTCCTGCCGCTAAAATCAGTGGATCTGTAAATACAGTCATAAACGATAATGGTGTTCTTACGGGACATACTACAGATGGTATTGGATATATGCGGGCATTAAAAAAAGCTGGTCATACGATTATTGGCAAAAAAATCACACTACTAGGCGCAGGTGGGGCATCTACTGCTATACTTGTGCAAGCTGCCCTTGACGGTGTAAGAGAAATTTCTATTTTCAATCATAGAAGCGCCTCTTTTACTCGAATGGAAAATGTAATTGAAAAATTAAAAACAGTATCTGATTGCCAAATTCACTTATATGACTATTCCGATGAAAGAATACTCAAACGGGAAATTTCCGAAAGTACTTTATTAACAAATGGAACTTCTGTTGGTATGGCGCCACATACGGATGCTTCCATTATTACCGACAGCAAAATATTCCACAAGGATTTAATTGTTTCTGATGTTATCTACAATCCACGGGAAACCAAACTCCTTCGCTTAGCAAGAGAATGTGGATGCCACACACTCAATGGTCTTTCTATGTTATTATTTCAAGGCGCAGAAGCCTTTAAATTATGGACTGGAAAAGAAATGCCTATAGAAATAATAGCGCAAAAATATTTTTAAAATCCATAAATTAAAATGGGGCATAGTTTTTAAACTACGTCCCACTTTTTCCTGATTGATCTATAAAATTAATTGACATTTTTTTCATTGTTCGCTTTAATAAAAAAATAGCAACCATTGCAGATATAGTTTCTGCTATTGGGAAGGTCGCCCATACTCCTGCAAGACCAAATGGTTTTAAAAGAATTATGGATAATGGTACAATAATAACCAATTGACGAAGCAATGAAATCAGTAATGATTCTATTCCTCTTCCCAATGATTCAAATACACCAGAATACACCGTTCCAATTGCAGATACAATAAATCCAAGTCCAATAATACGAAATGTTTCTACACCCATTTTCATCATCTCTGCATTTGCATTAAACATTGTTAAAATCTGTTCTGGAATACCAACAAACAATATTGTTCCAAATATCATAATCATTCCCGATACCATAACACTTACGTTCACTACCTGTCTTAAGCGATGGTGGAAACCTGCTCCATAATTGTAACTTATCAATGGTCTCATTCCCTGAATTACTCCATTGGCAGGCATATATACAAATGTTTGCAATTTGAAATAAATTCCTAGCACTGCAACTGCTGTTCCAGATACTGCTGAAATAATTCCATTTAAAACACCAACAAGAATAGACGGCATAGATGTCATAATACCAGATGGAATTGCTACCATATATAACTGCTTCGCAATCTCTCTATTAAATCTGAACCCTTTAAATTTCAAATAAATCCCCCCACTATTTTTACAAAAGGCAATGACAGATAACACACAGGCAGATATTTGTCCAACAACAGTTGCAATTGCTGCACCCTGTATTTTTAATGCTGGAAAACCAAATAATCCAAAAATTAAAATTGGATCTAAAATAATATTAATAATGGCTCCAATCGCTTGGATAATCATCGGCATAATCATTTTCCCAGTTGCTTGAAACATTTTTTCGATAGCGATATGGAACAAACATCCAAAGGAAAAACAGATAACAATATACGTATACTGACATCCCCATCGAAAAACAGTCGGATTCGCTGTAAAAAAACGGAAAAATGGTTTGATTCCAAACAACCCGATTAAAATAAATATAAGCGTATGAATCGCTGTAAAAACTATTCCATGTGTAGCAGTTTTGTCTACCATATCTTGTTTTCCTGCACCAATATTTCTCGCTATTCCAGCATTCAATCCAATTCCCATTCCTACTGCCACAGATAGAACAAGATTTTGAAGTGGGAAAGCAAGAGAAACTGCCGTCAAAGCATCTTCCCCAAGTTGTGCAACAAAAATACTATCTACAACATTGTACATGGATTGAATCAACATTGACACCATCGGTGGAATAGCCATGGACATCAAAAGTGGAAGCACTGGTTTCGTTCCCATTACATTTTGAGGTTTATTCATGTTCAACAACTCTCCTTTTCTCATATTTTTTCCTTGCATAAACTTTTTTCTCATAGTATAATTATTCATTATGATTAAAATTCTTTTAGAAGGGATTGTAAATTATGACAAATAATATAGAAGATAACCTCTTGCTATTTGAAGAAACCGCAAGATATTATCAATCATTACAAGTAACCAACAATCAAGAAACACTTGTACAATTTTTAAAGGAAACACAAGAAATATTCGGTTGTATTCCAACTGATGCGAAAACACGAATCAGTGAAATTATGGGAATGAGTACAATCATTATTGATAAAATCATTTCCATGTATCCAAGTTTAACTAATGAATCATTTCAGACGGAGATTATTGTCTGTTCAGGTGCTTCCTGTTCTTCAAAAAACGCACATAAATTGCTTTCTGAAATTCAGGCACTTTTGCAAATCCATCCCGGACAAGTAACAAAAGACGGAAGATATAAATTAACTACCAAACCTTGCATGAAGCAATGTAAAAAAGGTCCTAACCTTATGATTGGCAACGTCCTATATCATAACATAGATTCCGAAAAACTAAAAACACTTTTATTATAATTTTACGAAAGGAATGTTTACATGATAAATCCAATGTCACTCTTAAAATATAAAAATGCATGGGAAAAATTTTCAGAAAACCACCCCAAATTTCCACATTTTCTAAGAGCAGTTTCAAAAAATACTCTTTCGGAAGGGACTTTAATTGAAATAACTGTTACAACACCTGACGGAAAATCTTACTCATCTAATTTAAAAGTCAAACCAGAAGATATAAAGCTTTTACAAGAATTGAGGGGATAGCATTTGCTATCCCCCCTTATACTTTTATTCATAAATTGGATATTTCCCACAAAGTTTCTCTACTTCTTTACGAATTGCATCCGCTTTTTCTTCAAAATCTGTAGCTGTAAGCCATATTAGTTCCGCAATTTTTTCCATGTCATCTTCTTTCATTCCCCTAGAAGTAACTGCTGGTGTTCCAATACGAACTCCCGAAGTGACAAAAGGACTTCTCGGATCATTTGGAACTGTATTCTTATTCAGCGTAATATACACTTCATCACAACGTCTCTGTAACTCTTTCCCAGATAAATCCAGATTTCTTAAATCGAGTAACATCAGGTGATTATCTGTTCCTCCTGTCAAAATATCAAAACCTTTTCTCTGTAACGCCTCTGACAATACCTTTGCATTTTTTACTACTTGTTCTTGATATTTCTTAAATTCCGGTTGTAATGCTTCCCCAAATGCTACTGCTTTAGCTGCAATAACGTGTTCTAAAGGACCACCTTGCGTTCCTGGGAAAATAGCCTTATTTAAACAAAACTTTTCTGCTGCATCTTTATTCGCTAAAATCATTCCACCTCTTGGTCCACGTAAAGTCTTATGAGTTGTTGTTGTTACTACATCTGCATATGGCATAGGGCTTTGATGTAATCCAACTGCTACAAGCCCAGCTATATGCGCCATATCTACCATTAAGTATGCACCAACTTTATCAGCAATCTCACGAAATCTTTTAAAATCAATCTCCCTTGCATAAGCACTTGCACCAGCAATAATCAATTTTGGCTTTGCCTCTAACGCAAGTCTTTCCACCTCATCATAATCAATAAATCCATGATCATTTACTCCGTATGGAACAATATGAAAATACATTCCCGAAAAATTCACTGAACTTCCATGAGTCAAATGTCCACCATGTTCTAGATGCATTCCCATAACTGTATCTTCTGGTTTCAACATTGCAATCAAAACTGCCATGTTTGCCTGTGCTCCGGAATGAGGTTGTACATTAGCATAGTCACAATCAAATAGTTTCTTCGCACGTTCAATCGCAATATTCTCAATCACATCTACTTGTTCACAACCACCATAATATCTTTTCCCCGAGTAACCTTCCGCATATTTGTTTGTCAATACTGTTCCCATTGTCATCATTACTTCTTTAGAAACAATATTTTCAGACGCAATGAGTTCCAAATTTCTACGCTGTCTATTACATTCCGCTTGAATAGCCTGTCCAACTTCCTTATCATACATTGTAATATGTTGCATTATCTCGTTTACCATCTCATACCCTCCTTTATCATTTATCTTGTCCGCTTTATATTCTATCTGAAGTCATCATAACATAGTTTATATTATGCTTCAATATACTATCTTTTATCAAAATGGAAAATACTCTCATCTAAAAAATGGTCCTACAAAATGCCTAAATAATAAAATAGCTCTAAGCCAGTAATGGTGAGAGATTCAAAAAATCCTTCCCCAACTATTGACTTAGAGCCATAATTTCTTGAGACTATGCTCTTCTATTAATTTGTATAGTTATCAAAATATCCCTGTACAAGTACAACCGGAGTACCTTTATCTCCCGAACCACTTGTAAGGTCGCATAAAGAACCAATCAAATCTGTAAGTTGTCTAGGTGTCGTTCCTTGAGAAACCATGCTTCCTACAAGATTATCATCTTTTTCTTTAATTCGTTTAGAAATAGCTTCTTTTAAGGCTTCCCCACTCAAATCTTTGAAATCATTATCTGCTAAATATTTCAACTTCACTTCATTTGGTGTTCCACGAAGTCCTTCTGTAAATGCTGGAGAAACAACTGGATCCGCAAGTTCCCAAATTTTTCCTTGAGGATCTTTGAAAGCACCATCTCCGTAAACCATAACTTCAACATGTTTTCCTGTTTTTTCTAAAATGCTTTTCTGAATTTCTTCAACTAATCCAAAGCATTCTCTTGGGAAAAGTTTTACACTTTCTTCTGTAGATTTATTAGAACCTAATAAACCATATTTTTCATTGAAACCACTTCCATCAACAGATGCATTTAAAATTTCATCCATACCAAATACTCTTTCAGCTCCATTTGCTTTTAAGATTCGTTTTGTTCTTGCTCTTGTATGGATGTCACAATGAATTACATTCTTTGTGTAATCAAGGATAACTTTTGGATTGTTCGCAAAAATAATCTCTACTTCTGCTCCTGCTTCACGAATAAGTTCTCCATAATAGTCTACATAATCTACACCTGTAAACTGATGTTTGTTCTCTCCAAACAATTCTCTATATTTTTCTAAAGTTAATACATCACTGTATGGATTGATTCCTGCTTCATCTAATTTATCAAGTGATACAAGTTCATTTCCAACCTCATCACTTGGGTAACTAAGCATAAGAACAACTTTTTTCGCTCCCATAGCCATTCCCTTTAAGCAGATAGAAAATCTATTTCTTGATAAAATCGGAAAAATAATTCCAATCGTTTCTCCGCCTAATTTTGCTTTTACATCACTTGCAATTGCACTAATTGGAGCGTAATTACCCTGTGCTCTTGCAACAATCGATTCTGTAAGTGAGATTACATCTTTATCTCTTAATTCAAATCCTTCACTGCTTGCCGCATCTAATACGCTATTTACCACGATGTCTGCTAAATTGTCGCCTTCTCTAATGATTGGACAACGAACTCCTCTTGAAATTGTTCCTACTTTTCTTTCCATTTTTATCCCTTTTCTTTTTTATAAATAATATAGTGTATCTTTGCCACCTATCTATTATAATATAAAATGTTATTGTTGTACATTATTTTTTTGCATTTTTTCATGCTCTCCAGCAAGTTCCTTATATAGTTCAGGAATTGTCCACTCTTTATTTGTATCTGTAAGCACTGCTTTATAGTCTACTTTTTTTATTCCATTTTTTCGCATACGATATAAAATTTGCTCCAATTGCACCTCTCGCAAGTTAGAAAAAATCATCATTTCTTTTTCTAAGTCTTCTCCCACATATACTTCTTCTGTGGATTCTATCTCTTTCATACCTGCTAAATAACCAATTTTCTGTAAATAATCCTTCTTCTCAACCGTTTTCATTTTGATTTTCATAGAAAGAAGTACCATTTTAATCTCACGTAATTGTTTCGCATCTTGAAAATTAATTAACAATACTGTTTCTCGC
>JAHHTN010000001.1 GCA_020024645.1 Faecalimonas sp. | reverse complement strand
AGTTCTCAAAACGTTAATTTCGATTATCGAAAAGAGAATACAAAAAGTATACAAAACCTCAGAAACCTTGTGTTTCTGGGGTTTTTCTTTATCCTAAAATATTTTTTTAGTAAATCTGTAACGAATTCTTGCCAAAATACATTAATTTTATAGAATGAAGAAAGGAGGAGAAAAAATGGAACCTATTGAGCAGATTTATCGGAAATATGCAGATACCGTATTTCGATTTATATTTTCTAAAACGCAAGATTATCATATTGCCGAGGAAGTGACACAGGAAACTTTTTATCAAGCAGTGCGAAGTATTTCAAAATATGATGGGAAGTGTAAAATTTCTACATGGCTATGTGCAATTGCAAAAAATCAATTATATACATACTATCGTAAAAATCCACAAATGGAAGAAATGGTTTGTGATAATAGTTCTGTCCGATCTGCAGAAGAGGAAGTTCTGGATAATGAAATGCGAACGCAGATGCTTAAGATACTACATAATTGTTCTGAACCATATCGAGAAGTTCTATATTTGAGAATTTGGGGTGGGCTTTCATTTAAGGAAATAGGAGATATACTGAATAGAAGTGAAAATTGGGCTAGAATAACTTTTTATAGAGGAAAAGAAAAAATAAGAGAGGAGTTGTTAAATAATGAAAAATAAATTACCATGTGATGTTATAGAAGATTTGTTACCGTTATACATAGAACAACTAACAAGTGATTGTACGAAAGAAATGATAGAAGAACATATAGAAACATGTGAAAAATGTCGTGAGAAACTGGAAAGAATGCGGGAACCGTCCATTTGCGAAAGAAATGATGAAGAAGAGATGGAAATCGATTTTTTAAAAAAGACTAAAAGAGGATACAGAAAAAAGATTGGAATATCAATGATGTTGGTACTAGTTTTATGTATATTAGTATTTTTAGGAAAAACTTTTATTGTAGGGGAAAAAGTATCACCAGAATTGATTGTGAATCATATCGATGTAAAAGATAATGAAATTACAGTACAAGCGACTTCGATAGTGGAAGATATAAAAATCAAAAACATTGATTTTAAGGAAAAAGATGGGATATTAGAATTAACGTATAGGGGTGTGCGCTCGGTGACAAAAGATACAACAATTCCATATGAAAAAACATATTCTGCAAAAGGCAAGATAAAAGAGATTAAAGTGGGTAATCGTATTGTTTGGCATAATGGAAAAAAAATTTCCAAGTTGACATCAGATGTATTTTATAGTCGTCATGATTATATTGGAGATCCTAGTAAAAATGCAAAAACGATGGAAGCATTAGAGGTTGGAAAGGTGTTTGGAACATACGAAAATGAGTTGCAAACAAAAAAAGAACCTTATGGTTGGAAAATTATTTTAAAAGAGCCAATACAACCTAAGGAAAAGACAATGAAGATTGAGAAAATGAAAGCATATTCGTGTGTTTTATTAGGAGTGATTCGAAACTTGGGAGAGGTTACGTTTGAGTATTCTGATTTGGGGAAACAAGAAGCAATGACCATAACAGAAGCAGAAGCTACAAATTATTTTGGAAAAAATATAAAAATAATAGGAACAGAAATCGGAGAATTAGAAGCTTTGCTAGATTTTTATACGTTACTATGATATAATGTTAAAATAAAAATAGGAGGTAAAAGATATGGGACGTTTTAGCGATAAGATTATGTTAGTCACGGGAGCAACCTCAGGAATCGGAAGAGCAGTAGCCCTTCGCGGAGCGAAGGAAGGCGCTACAATTATTGCGGTAGGACGTAATGAAGAAAGAGGAAATGCGGTTGTAGAAGCGATTACAAAAGAAGATGGAAAAGCAATCTTTAAGAAATGCGATGTTAGTGACAAAGAAGCAGTAAAAAAACTTTTTGGAGAAATTCAAGAAGAGTTTGGTAAGCTTGATGTTGCCGTAAATAATGCGGGAATTGTAGGAGCATCTAAAACAGTAGAAGAACTAGAAGATGATGATTGGTCTAAAGTTATCAATGCTAACTTGAATTCTTGTTTTTATTGCTGTCGAGAAGAAGTAAAATTAATGAAAGAAAATGGTGGAGCAATTGTAAACATATCAAGTGTTGCGGGAATGAGAGGATTTCCTTCTGCGGCAGCATATGTTGCAAGTAAACATGCTGTAAGTGGTTTGACAAAAGCAGTAGCAGTAGATTATGCAACAAAAGGAATTAGATGTAATGCGATTTGCCCTGCTGGAACAGATACTCCGTTGACAGAAAGAAGTTCTGCAGACATTAAAACAAGAATGGAAGAGATTGCTGCACAAGGAAAAGATCCTATGGAATGGCTTAAAAATTCAATGCTTTCAGGAAAAACGGAAACATTGCAAAAACGTAATGCAACACCAGAAGAGCAAGCTGCAACAATTTTATATTTTGCAAGTGACGAAGCAAAACATATTACAGGTTCAATTATAGCCAGTGATGGAGGATTTACTACATATTAAAATAGATTGATTGGAGGGAAATGTATGTATAAAATTTCAAATTTTACTAATAATGATGATGTTAAAATATTAAATACACTTGGACCATTTACAGTCGTTGAATATCAGAGAGATTTAAGCGTTTCTCCAAATGATGCACAAAAAGCATATTTTTGTAACGAAATGAATGTGCGTAAACGTCAGGTTATTTGCGAATTAAGTAAAGCGAGCATCACTTTGCAAGCTGGAGCAATGCAGTGGATGGTGGGTGATGTGAATGCCACAACAGGTTTAAAGGGAGTAGGAGATTTAATCGGAAAAGCAGTTCGTGGAAAAATAAGTGGTGAATCTGCAATTAAGCCTGAATATAAAGGAAGTGGAACACTTGTACTTGAGCCAACTTACAAACATATTTTGCTTTTAGATTTAGCGGAATGGAACAATTCTATTGTCTTAGATGACGGGTTATTTTTAGCATGCGATGCACAGCTGAAGCATAAAGTAGTGATGCGATCTAACTTATCATCTGCAGTTGCGGGAAATGAAGGATTATTCAACCTTGGGATTGTAGGAGATGGAGTAGTATGTTTAGAAACACCTTGTCCTTGGGAAGAGTTGATTGAAATTACTTTGCAAGATGATGTGTTGAAAGTAGATGGAAACATGGCAATTGCATGGAGTGGAAGTCTTAATTTTACTGTAGAACGTTCAGGCAAATCGTTGGCAGGTTCAGCGGTATCAGGTGAAGGGCTAGTAAATGTTTATCGTGGAACAGGAAAAGTTTTATTGGCGCCGCTTGAAAATGATATTATTTAGCTATAGGAATATGAAATCAATTTATTTAGCCACATGTGAAGGAAAAAGCCTTTATATGTGGCTAAAAGTTGATATAAAAAACTTGAGTTTTTTCTTGGTATGTACTAATATAGTAAAGTATTGTAGGGACGTAACTAATAAGTAAATTCTTGAGTATACAAGAAGGGAGTACAAATGAAAAAAAAGGGTATGAGTCCTAAAGAAAGGCGAGAGTATGAGCGTCTGCAGGAACGAAAGAAAAGACAAATGGAAAAGCGGTACGCAAAGTCAATGGGATGGGATAATCCAGCTAAGTCGGTTTCGGAAAAAGGGAGAGTTCCGAATCCAGATAAGAAGCAGGAAAAGAAAGGAAGGAATATTCTAGGAAAGATATTACTTTTCTTACAAGTGTTGGCTTCTGCTGGTTTTGTAGGAATGTTGATTTTGTCAAATATTATACCACTTAAGTATGTAATCGTGGCTATCATATGCTTATTGATTTTGTGGAGTATAGGTCTTGTGTCACAGGTAAAAAGGAAAAAACGTGGCATTGTTGGGAAATTGTATATTGTTCTTGTGACAGGATGTCTTGTGGCAGGAACATATCAATTAGGATTTATGACAGGAACATTGGATAAAATTACTGGGGGGAATTCTAAGGTAGATACAATGGTTGTTGCTGTTTTAGCAAATGATAAGGCTGAAGATATAGCAGATGTAAGAGAGTATACATTTGGTGTTCAGTACAAATTGGATAAAGCAGATGTGAAAGATATGGTTTCTCACATTAATAAAGAATTGGATACCAAAATTAAAACAAAAGAATATAAGAATGTAAATGAACAGGCAAAAGCTTTGCATGAAGGTGAAGTTAAGGCGATTATTTATAATGAAGGATATAAGGAAATTTTAGAGGAAGAGTTTCATGGATATTCTAATAAGGTAAAAATTATTTATCACTATAATATTAAGACAAAATTAGACGATGTTTCTTCTAATATCAAAGTTAAGACAGAACCATTTAATGTATATGTAAGTGGAATTGATGTTTATGGAGAAATTTCTAAAAATAGTCGAAGTGATGTTAATATTATTGCGACAGTCAATCCAAAGACGAGACAAATTTTGTTGGTAACAACTCCAAGAGATTATTATGTAGAGATACCAGGAGTGTCTCATGGACAACGAGATAAATTAACTCATGCGGGAATCTATGGTGTGGATACATCAATTAAAACGTTAAGTGAATTGTATGATACAGAAATTCCGTTTTATGCACGAGTAAACTTTACTTCTCTTATTGATATTGTTGATGAACTAGGAGGAGTTGATGTTATGTCAGATTATGCGTTTAAGACAGGAACTGCGGCAGGTGCAGTTGTTAGGGTATCGAAGGGCATGAATCATTTTAATGGTAAACAAGCATTAGCTTTTTCGAGAGAAAGACATAATCTTCCGGATGGTGATAATCAACGCGGAAAACATCAGCAAGCTGTTCTTACCGCAATGATTAAAAAATTAGTATCGCCATCTATGCTTATTAAAGCAAATTCGATTATCAATAAAGTAAGTGATGGAGTAGAAACGAATATGTCACAAGGACAATTACAAACTTTAATTAAAATGCAGTTAAATCAGGGTGGTTCGTGGAATATTAAATCCGTAGCAGCAGAAGGAACAGGAGATAAGCAGAGATGCTATTCTTCAGGCTCCATGAGATTGTATGTATGTCAACCAGATGAAGAATCTGTAACAGAAATTAAGCAGTTGATAAAGCAAGTAGAAAACGGGGAAACATTGCAAGAATCGGAAATGACGCAATAAATAAAAGAGAGAAACTGGTGAGGATTTTTAAATTCTCATCAGTTTTTTATAAGGGAGGAGACTAAAAAGTGTATAATCAATTAACCGAAGAAGATATAAAAAAGATGGAAGAAGAAATTGAATATAGAAGGTTGGTTGTTCGAAAAGAAGCCTTAGAAGCAGTAAAAGAGGCTAGGGCACATGGGGATCTGAGTGAAAATTTTGAGTATCACGCTGCAAAAAAAGATAAAAATAAAAATGAAAGTAGAATACGTTATTTACAAAGAATGATTAGAACAGCGCAGATTGTTGAAGATAATGCAAAAGAAGACGAGGTTGGAATCAATAAGGCAGTAGAAGTGTACTTTGAAGATGATGATGAATATGAAACATTTAAAGTTGTTACTACTGTGAGAGGAAATTCTATTGATAATCGTATCAGTACGGAATCTCCTATTGGAAAAGCACTTATGGGGCATAAAGAGGGCGATAGGGTATTTGTCAAAGTAAATGAAAATGCAGGATATTATATAGTAATTAAATCTATTCGTAAATTAGAAGATGGGGATGATATTGAAATTCGACAATTCTAGAGGAGTTATTACCTTGTATTATAAAAACTTATTAGTAAAATCTACTAGTAAACAGACTGTATTGTGGGCTATAATAAAGGAAAGAGCTAACCATAACAATCAGTGAGAAAAAGGAGAATATTCATGGAAATGTTATCAATTGAAAAAGAATTACAAGGAAATGCTTATCCAGGACGTGGAATTATTATCGGAAAAACTCCAGATGGCAAGAAAGCGGTAACGGCATATTTCATTATGGGAAGAAGTGAAAATAGTAGAAATCGCGTATTTGTAGAAGAAGGGAGAGGAATTCGTACACAGGCATTTGACCCTTCTAAATTAACAGATCCAAGTTTAATTATCTATGCACCAGTAAGAGTATTGGGAAATAAGACAATCGTAACAAATGGTGACCAGACAGATACAATTTATGAGGGAATGGATAAACAGTTGACATTTGAACAGTCACTTAGATGTAGAGAATTTGAACCAGATGCACCAAACTATACACCTCGTATTTCAGGTGTATTACATATTGAGGACGGAAATTATAGTTATGCGATGTCTATTTTGAAAAGCGACAATGGAAATCCTGAGGCATGTAATCGCTATACATTTGCGTATGAGAATGCAATTGCAGGAGAAGGACATTTCATTCATACATATAAATGTGATGGAAATCCTCTTCCAAGTTTTGAGGGAGAGCCAAAAAGAGTTGGAATTTTAGATGATATGGAACAATTTACAGAGATGTTATGGAACAGTTTAAATGAAGAGAATAAAGTATCTTTATTCGTGCGTTATATTGATATTGAAACAGGAAAAGAAGAAACAAAGATTGTAAATAAAAACAAATAGGAGAGGAACAAATGAAAGAATTAGAATTAAAATATGGTTGTAATCCAAACCAGAAACCTTCAAGAATTTATATGGAAGAAGGAGAACTTCCTATTAAAGTATTGTGTGGAAAACCAGGGTATATTAACTTTTTAGATGCATTCAATGGTTGGCAATTAGTTAGAGAATTAAAAAAGGCTACAGGGCTTCCAGCAGCAACTTCTTTCAAACATGTTTCACCTGCTGGAGCAGGGGTAGGACTTCCTCTTGATGATACATTAGCGAAAATCTATTGGGTAGATGATATGGGAGAATTATCTCCACTTGCATGTGCGTATGCAAGAGCAAGAGGAGCTGACAGAATGTCTTCTTTTGGAGATTTCATTTCTCTTTCAGATGTATGTGATGTTGCCACTGCAAAATTAATTAAGCGTGAAGTTTCAGATGGTGTAATTGCTCCAGGATATGAGCCGGAAGCGTTGGAATTATTAATGCAGAAAAAGAAAGGAAATTATGCGATTATAGAGATTGACCCAACTTATGAGCCAAATCCAATTGAGCATAAAGAAGTATTTGGAATTACATTTGAACAGGGAAGAAACGAACTTGTTATTGACGATGCATTATTGTCAAATATAGTTACGGAGAATAAAGAAATACCAGATCAGGCTAAAATTGATTTGGCAATTGCATTAATTACATTAAAATATACACAATCAAATTCTGTGTGTTATGCAAAAGATGGACAGGCAATTGGAATTGGTGCGGGACAACAGTCACGTATCCACTGTACACGTCTTGCGGGTCAGAAAGCAGATAATTGGTGGTTGCGTCAATCGCCACAAGTTTTAGGGCTACAGTTTGTAGATAAAATTGGAAGAGCGGATAGAGATAATGCAATAGACCTTTACATTGGTGATGAATATGAAGATGTATTGGCAGAAGGCGCATGGCAGAATATTTTTAAAGTAAAACCAGAAGTATTTACACGAGAAGAAAAACGTGCATGGTTGGATAAAATGACAGATGTTGCATTGGGATCGGATGCTTTCTTCCCATTTGGTGATAATATTGAAAGAGCACATAAAAGCGGTGTAAAATATATTGCACAACCAGGTGGTTCAGTTCGTGATGATAATGTAATCGAAACTTGTAATAAATATAATATGGCAATGGCATTTACGGGAATCCGTTTATTCCATCATTAATTTAGTTGCTATACAGACACCCATAAATTCCTTAAGAATTTATGGGTGTCTTTTAAAGAATTATTTAAAGGAGAAAGAGAATGGAAAAAGTGTTGGAAAATGTGAGAGAACAGGTAATAGAGGATATTATAGAGTTGTGTTCGATCAATAGTGTGGAGAAGTAATCACACAATTGAAAAAGGTTTTGGAAGGAACAGAAATCGAAATAGAAATGCTAGATTGCATAGAAGGAATACATATTGAGAAAAATAGTTTCCTTGTAGAAACTTTGATGCAGGTGTATAGAGAGGTTACTGGAGATATAAAAGCACAGCCGGAGGTGGACGGAGGGTGCACATATGCTCGTACAATGAAAAATTGTGTAGCTTTTGGAGCATTACTTCCAGAGCAAGAAAATGTGATGCACGAAAGAAATGAATATTTGGAAGTGAGTAAAATTGAGACATGGCTTAAAATTTATTTGGAGGCAATTTATCGATTAGCAAAATAAGTTCCGAGTATTTCCTATTTATTCTTTTTAAAAAATTCTTGTATATTTTTGCGAAGAAGTATATAATATAAAAATATAAAAATTGTGCAAAAAAACAGGACAATAATACAAAAAAGGAGAATTAATAATGGGAAAATATTTTGGAACAGACGGTTTTAGAGGGGAAGCAAATGTTGTATTAACTGTAGAACATGCTTTTAAAGTGGGACGTTTTTTGGGGTGGTATTATGGGCAAGACCACAAGGCAAAAGTAGTAATTGGAAAAGATACAAGAAGAAGCAGTTATATGTTTGAAGATGCGCTTTCAGCAGGATTAACTGCATCTGGAGCAGATGTTTATCTTCTTCACGTTACGACAACGCCAAGTGTTTCTTATGTGGCAAGAACGGAAGATTTTGATTGTGGAATTATGATTTCAGCTAGTCATAATGTTTTTTATGATAATGGAATTAAAGTAATTAATGGAAAAGGACATAAATTAGAAGTAGAAGTGGAAGAAAAAGTGGAATCTTATATTGATGGAACTTTTGGTGAACTTCCATTAGCAACAAGAGAAAATATAGGACGTACAGTAGATTATTCTGCTGGAAGAAACAGATATATTGGACATTTGATTGCAATGGCAACTCGCTCTTTCAAAGATAAACGAGTAGGATTAGATTGTTCTAACGGAAGTGCTTCATCTATTGCCAAAAGTGTTTTTGATGCACTTGGAGCTAAAACGTACGTGATTCATAGTGAGCCAGACGGAACAAATATTAACAGAAACTGTGGATCGACACATATAGAAATATTGCAGGAATTTGTAAAAGAGAAAAATTTAGATGTAGGATTTGCCTACGATGGAGACGCAGACAGATGTCTTGCAGTTGACGAAAATGGAAATGTTGTGGACGGAGATTTAATTTTATATGTCTGTGGAAAATATTTAAAAGAACAGGGACGTTTAAATAATGATACGATTGTTACAACAATTATGTCAAATATCGGGTTATATAAGGCTTGTGATAAAGTGGGCATGAAATATGAAAAAACAGCGGTAGGTGATAAATATGTATATGAAAACATGGTACAGAATAATCATTCGTTAGGTGGAGAACAGTCAGGACATATTATTTTCAGTAAATACGCAACGACAGGAGATGGAATTTTAACTTCACTTTTACTCATGGAAGTTATGTTGGAAAAGAAAGAAACACTCGGAAAACTAACGGAAGAAGTGAAGATTTATCCACAGTTATTGAAAAATGTAAAAGTTTCCGATAAGAAAACAGCGAGAGAAAATTCAGCAGTAGTTTGTGAAATAGAAAAAGTAGCAGATGCACTTGGAAGCGATGGACGTATTCTTGTAAGAGAAAGCGGAACAGAACCAGTTATTCGTGTTATGGTAGAAGCTGCTACACATGAACTGTGTGAGGAATATGTAAATCAGGTGATTGATGTAATGGAAAAAGAAGGGTTGATTGTAGAATAAGGAAGAAGGATTAAAAATGTTGCAGTATATTAACCTAATTGCATTAATAGTGATATAAAGAGTATTTTCAATGGAAGAGAAATATATTGTTCGTTTATGGTGAATTACCTGTTCTATATTTATTGCTTTTATATAGTCTATATATGAAAAAGAACTTTGATTCAAAAAAGATTGTTGAGGAAGAGATAGTAGAACGTTAATATAATTAATAGGGGTTGTTGTACAAAAGTACAACAACCCCTATATGTTATACACAATGGAATCCTTTACCAATGATTTCACTCGTATTGGAAATAAGGATAAATGCACCAGGTTCCTGTTTCTTAATGAAATTCCTCAGTTTCACTGCTTGTGATCTATTTAGTGCTGTAAAGATGATGTAACGATCTTCTCCTGAAAAAGCACCTTTTGCAAGACAAGTTGTAGCGCTTCGATTCAATTCGTGAACAATAAAATCACAGATAGGCTCAGGATTGCTGCATACAACATTGAAATACTTACTCAAGTTCATACTTTCAATCACATTGTCAATCATCAGTGAGCGAACAGCAAGTCCAAGAACAGAATAAAGTCCTGTTTTAATATCGAAAACGAAGAATCCAAGTAAAGTAATAACAATATCACTTAATAAAAGAGCATTTCCAATATTGAAACTCGTATATTTTTTTACAATCATGGCAAGAATATCGGTTCCGCCACTGGATGCTCCCATATTAAACAGTGCTGCTGATGAGATTGCAGGAAGGGCGATAGCAAAAATTAATTCAAGCATAGGCTGGTCTGTCATTGGTTTTGTCATCGGGAAAAGTCTTTCTAAACCTGACAAGGCTACAGAAAGAAGAATGCTACAGTAAGCAGTCATAATACCAAAATCTTTTCCTAAGATAAGAAAGCCAATTGCGAGAAGTACCATATTCATAATGAAAGTAAAATCACCGGCGGTCATAAATCCAGTTTTAGCAACAAGAACGGCAAGACCTGTAATTCCACCAAAAGTAAAGTTGTTTGAGAATTTGAAAAAATAAATTCCCACTGCCATTAAAAGAATACTTCCGGTTAGTAAAGAGAAAGATTTTAATTTTGTTTTCATTTGTATACCCCTTGATGTTTTTTGTTTCCTTTTCTTTTCAAATTGTAACGCTCTGAATATTAATTGTCAACGAATTAGAACATATATCTTGGTAATAATATGATAGGAAAGGAGGGGAAATATAATGTATAAAAATTTACCAATTCGAGATATATATGCACGAGAAATTTTAGATTCAAGAGGAAATCCAACGATTGAGGTAGAAGTTCTTGTGGGTGAAAATATTATAGGAAGAGCATCTGTTCCATCAGGAGCATCTACGGGGAAGTATGAAGCGGTAGAACTTCGAGATGGCGATGAAAGATATAGCGGACTTGGAGTAACAAGAGCAGTTCATCATGTCAATGATGCGATTGCACGAGAAGTTATAGGTGTAAATGTTTTTGAGCAAGAACAAATCGACAGTATTTTATTAAAAATAGATAGAACAGAAAATAAATCAAATTTAGGAGCAAATGCAATGTTGGGAGTTTCTTTGGCAGTAGCACAGACTGCAGCAAAAGCACTTGATATTCCTCTTTACAGATATTTAGGAGGTGTGAATGCCGATATTATGCCAGTTCCGATGATGAATATTTTAAATGGTGGATGTCATGCGGATAACACGATTGATATTCAAGAATTTATGATTATGCCAGTAGGTGCTACTTGTTTTAGAGAAGCGTTACGAATGGGAGTGGAAGTTTATCATTGTTTGAAAGAAATTTTAAAAGTAGAACAAAAAGAGACGGCCGTAGGAGATGAAGGAGGTTTTGCACCAAAACTTTCCAATGCAAAAGAGGCGTTATTTTTTATTGTAAAGGCAGTAGAAACTGCTGGATATAAAGTGGGTAAAGACATTGTACTTGCATTGGATGTGGCTGCCTCTGAACTTTATAATAAAGAAAAAAATAAATATATCTTTTCTGGAGAAGGAAAAGAATATTCTGCAAAAGAAATGATTGATTACTATAAAGAACTTTTGACAGAATTCCCAATAGTATCTATAGAAGATCCTTTGGATGAGGAAGATTGGGAAGGATGGAAACTTCTTACAACAAGTCTTGGGAAGGCTATACAACTTGTGGGGGATGATTTGTTTGTTACAAATACAGATAGATTAGACAAGGGGATTAGACAATGTATTGCAAATGCTATTTTGATTAAGGTAAATCAGATAGGAACACTTACAGAAGCAATAAAAGCGGTGGAAATGGCAAAAAATGCTGGATACAGGGCAATTATCTCACATCGCTCAGGAGAAACGGAAGATAGTATAATAGCAGATATTGCAGTGGGATTAAATGCAGGACAGATAAAGACAGGAGCACCTTGTCGTTCAGAGCGAACGGCAAAATATAATCAATTATTGAGAATTGAGGAAGAATTGGCAGAAACAGCAAAATATGGGGCTCTTTTCAAAGAAAATCTTGCTATTTGACAGTGTTTGTGATACACTAATCCTAGTGTTATCCGTAGGAGGTGTATTTGAATGGAAATTTTAAAAATGGTAATTACAATTTTATTTGCAATAGACTGTATCGCATTGACAGCAATCGTACTACTTCAGGAAGGTAAATCAGCAGGACTTGGAACAATTAGTGGTGCTGCCGATACTTACTGGGGACAGAATAAAGGACGTTCTATGGAAGGTGCTTTAGTGAAATCAACAAAGTTCTTAGCAATTTTATTTGTTGTGTTAGCAGCAGTTTTGAACTTAAAAGTATTTGCATAAGGTATGATGAACAGATGGAACACTCTATTTAGTTAGGGTGTTCCTTTTATGTTTTATGGGAAAGGAAGTGAAAAAATGAATGATGTTTTTGAGAAAAGAAAAAAAATGATATATAATTTTATTTGTGATGAATTTTATGTGCCGATGAAAATAAAAGAATTTGCTATTCTACTTCAAGTGCCGAAGGAAGAAAGAGGAGAACTGAAGAAGATTTTAGACTCCCTTGAGAAAGAAGGGAAGATAAGGGTTTCGCAAAAAGGGAAATATGTAAAAGGAGAAGCAAAGAGTCTTATAGGAACGTATCAAGCACATCAAAGAGGTTTTGGCTTTGTGACTATTGAAGGAGAAGATGAAGACATCTTTATCTCAGAAGAGGATATCAATGGAGCATTTCATGGAGATAGTGTAGAGGTTGTTATTAAATCTGCACCAGAAGGCAAAAGGAGAGAAGGAAAGATTACGAAAATTCTTTCTCATGGAACAACAAAGTTGGTAGGATATTTTCAGCGGAATAAAAATTTTGGATTTGTTGTGCCTGATAATACAAAGTTTTTGAAAGATGTATTTGTACCACTTGAACGTTCTAAAGGTGCGGTGACTGGTCATAAAGTTGTAGTGGAACTGACCTCTTATGGTAAGGCGGGGAAGAAACCGGAAGGAAAAGTTGTAGAAATTATCGGGCATATCAATGAACCTGGAACGGATATTATGTCTATTGTGAAAGATTTTGATTTGCCAGTAGAATTTCCAGATAAGGTGATGCATCAGGCAGAACGTGTGGGAGAAAAAATTATTCCAGCAGATATGGCTGGAAGAATGGATATCCGTAATTGGGACATGGTAACAATTGATGGTGAGGATGCGAAAGACTTAGATGATGCCATTTCCATAAGGAGAGAAGGAGAGAACTATTTACTTGGGGTGCATATTGCAGATGTGGCAAATTATGTGCAGGAAAAAAGTGCATTAGATAGAGAGGCGTATAAACGAGGAACAAGCGTATACTTGGCAGATAGAGTTATCCCGATGTTGCCTCATGCACTTTCAAATGGAATATGTTCTTTAAATGAAGGTGAGGACAGACTTGCTCTTAGTTGTATTATGACAATTACTTCTAAAGGAGAAGTAATAGATCATAAAATAGCGGAAACAGTGATTTGTGTCAACAAACGTATGACTTATACGAGTGTGAAAAAAATCTTGCAAGAAAATGATGAGAAAGAAATTAAGAAGTACGAAGAATTCTATCCGATGTTTAAACTTATGGAGGAACTAGCAGGGATTTTGCGTGAAAAACGTAAAAAACGAGGCTCTATTGATTTTGATTTTCCAGAGACGAAAATGCTCTTAGATGAAAATGGAAAACCTTTGGAATTAAAACCTTATGATAGAAATGTGGCAACAAAGATTATTGAAGATTTTATGCTTATTGCCAACGAGACGGTGGCAGAAGAGTATTTCTGGCAAGAAATACCATTTTTATACCGTACTCATGAAACTCCAGATGAGGAAAAAATCAAAAAATTAGCTATTTTTATTAATAATTTTGGACATTCTCTTCATATTGCAAATAATGTAGTTCGTCCAAAAGAAGTGCAGAAATTGCTGGCAAAAGTGGAAGGAACTCCAGAAGAAATGCTAATTAGCAGACTAGCACTTCGTTCGATGAAACAGGCAAAATATACGCCGGACAATACGGGGCATTTTGGACTTGCAGCGCCATACTACTGCCATTTTACTTCTCCAATCAGACGTTATCCTGATTTACAGATTCATCGTATTATCAAAGAAAATATAAGAGGGCGCATGAATGTAAATCGTAGAGAACATTATGAGGGGATTTTATCAGAAGTGGCAAAACATTCTAGTGAAATGGAAAGACGAGCAGAAGAAGCCGAAAGAGAAACAGTAAAACTGAAAAAGGCGGAATATATGGAAGCACATATTGGTGAAGTCTTTGAAGGTGTTATTTCAAGCATAACAAAATGGGGAATGTACGTTGAACTTTCCAATACGATAGAAGGACTTGTGCATGTAACAAATATGTATGATGATCACTATACTTATTATGAGGAGAGGTATGAGATGGTGGGAGAGCATACAAACAAAGTATATAAACTTGGCCAAACCGTAAATATTCGAGTGTTGGATGTAGATAAGTTACAGAGAACTATTGATTTTGAACTTGCAGAAGGAGAGTAGAGTAATGGCAAAGACAGAGGGAAAATTAATTGCAAATAATAAAAAAGCGTATCACGATTATTTTATTTTAGATACTTATGAAGCAGGAATTTCTCTTCATGGAACGGAAGTGAAATCACTTCGCATGGGAAAATGCAGTATTAAAGAATCTTTTATTCGCATTGAAAATGGAGAAGTATTTATTTACGGTATGCACATTAGTCCATACGAAAAAGGGAATATTTTCAATAAGGATCCACTTCGTGTGAAAAAACTTCTTTTGCACAAGTCTGAAATTAACAAACTTCTTGGAAAAACAAAAGAAAAGGGAATGGCAATTGTTCCATTGAAAGTGTATTTTAAAGGAAGCTTGGTGAAAGTAGAAATTGGGCTTGCAAGAGGTAAGAAGCTATATGATAAACGTGATGATATTGCCAAGAAGGATCAAAAAAGAGAGGCACAGAGAGAATTTAAAATTCGTAATCTGGGATAGGAGAAAAAATGGTACCAATAACAAAAGAGGCATTGAGTAAATTAGTAACAGAAACAACAGTAGAAATTTATGAGGAATTAACTCCACAATTAATTCAACTGATTGATCAGACAAAACATAATGATAAATTAACTGAGTCACAGAAACAAGACGAAATTTCTTTGCATATGATGGGGTATGTGAAATCATGTACAAATGAAATTATGATAGAAGTTTTAGCGGAGATTCTTGGTTTAGAGTAGAGTGAGCCTTGACAACTACAAAGTGCTACATTATAATGAATCTGTAAAAAACCAGGGCTTGTACTGGTTTCGACGGGGGTTCTGAAGTTTGGGAAGCCATCTGCGGGGCGGGACCGCATAACAATCCGCAAATTAAAATTAAACGCAGACGAAAATTTAGCGTACGCTGCCTAGTGGTAGCAGTCGGCCTTAAGTCGCTCACTGCTTAAGTAACCGGCTTCAACGAGGTGAGGCACTTCGTTTCCAAAGCTTTGAGGGAATGGAAGAATTGATGAAGCTACTGAAACTGATAGTTCGTCATCAGACGATCAGTAGAGGGAATGTTAAGATGATGACTGTGATGGGAGATGCCTGAATGGATGGGCTTTCGGACAGGGGTTCGATTCCCCTCAGGTCCATTTTCAGTAAAAGGATAGGAAATAGAGAGTTTCGACTCTCTATTTTTTTGTTGCAGAATATTCAAGAGTTTTGTATACTCTGTATATAATTAAACAAAGACAATTTCCATGAAAGAGGAAGGAAAAGAAGTATGAACGATTTGGAACTTTACAGAGAGCAAATAACATTGTGTGATGAAAAAATAATCGAAGACTTAACAGAAAGAAATAGCATTTTTGAAAGAATGTTAGAATATAAGGAAGAGCATGGTATGTTAATTTTACAACCAATGCAAAGGGAAAAGCGATTAAAAAGATTAGAAGAGAAATTAGAAGGAAATCCGTACAAAGAAGAGATTTTAGATGTGTTTCAGTGTATTGCATGGAATGGAAAACGTGTTCAAGGGAAAAAATTATTTCCTCAAAATCTTATTTTAATCGGTTTTATGGGAACAGGAAAAACAACATTAGCAAGATATTTAGGGGAAAGATTTGCTATGGATGTAGTAGAAATGGATGTGGAGATTGAAACACAAACAGGTATGTCTATTGAAGAAATATTTTCTGAATATGGAGAAGAGCGTTTTCGCCAATTAGAAACAGAACTTCTTAAGCAATTGCAGACAAGGGAACACGTTGTGATTTCGTGTGGAGGAGGAATTGTGCTTCGAGAAGAAAATATTGAAGAGTTAAAAAAGCAGGGGAAAGTAGTTCTTCTTACAGCATCACCAGAAGAAATTTTAAATAGGGTTAGAGAAGATAAAAGACGTCCATTGTTAGAAGGAAAGAAAAACAAAGAATGGATTAGTCAAATGTTAGAAGAGAGAGAAGATAAATATAAAAAAGCTGCAGATGTTATAGTGAATACAGATAAGAAAGAAATTCTTCAGATTTGTGAAGAGATGATTAGAAAATTGGAAGAAATATAAAATGTTGAAACACCTGCAATGCAGGTGTTTTTTTGCATAGAATTGGAGGAAAGAAGAAATGAAAAAAATAATTTTGGCATCGGCATCTCCAAGAAGAAAAGAGATTTTGGAGCAGATAGGGATGCAGTTTGAGATTTTAGTTAGTGATCGTGAGGAAATTTACGAGAGTGATAGACCAGAAGAGATTGTAAAAGAATTATCTCTGTTAAAAGCAAATTATGTGTCTGAAATGGTGGAGAAAAAGGATACCATTATCATAGGTGCTGATACAATTGTTGCCCATGGAGGAAAGGTGTTGGGAAAGCCTAAAAGTAGGACAGAAGCCTTTGAAATGATTCAAAGTATACAAGGAAAAATGCATAAAGTTTATACAGGGGTGGCTATTTTGTGTTATGATGAGAATGGTTACAAGAAAACGATAAATGACGCAGTGGAAACAAAAGTATTTGTTTATCCAATGAGTGAAAAGGAAATAAATAATTATTTAGATACGGGTGAATACATGGATAAGGCGGGGGCATATGCAATTCAAGGACGGTTTGCACCCTTTATAGAAAAAATCGAAGGAGATTATTACAATGTAGTGGGCTTACCGGTTTCCTACGTTTATCAATCAATAAAATCATAGAGAAAGAGAGTGGGTGTATGGTAAAGGCATTATTGTTCGATATGGACGGACTGGTTTTTGATTCTGAAAAAGTTGTACAACGTTCTTGGAATATGGCAGGAAATACTCTTGGATATGGAGATATTGGTAACCATATTTATAATACGCTTGGGATGAATGCAAAAAGCAGGGATGAATATTTTAAAGGCGTATTTGGGGAAGAGTTTCCAAATGATCAGTTTAGAGATTTGGCGAGAGAAAATTTTTATACCATTGTGGAAAAAGAAGGTTTGACGGTTAAACCAGGAGCAAGAGAATTGATTTTCTATGCGAAACAGTTGGGACAACGTACAGCAGTTGTTAGTTCTTCGAGAAAACCATATGTTGAAGAGATGTTTAAAAGGGCTGGATTATATGAATATTTTGATACATTTGTTTGTGGAGATATGGTAGAAAAATCTAAGCCGGATCCAGAAATTTATGAAAAAGCTTGTAAACAGTTAGGGGTAAAACCAGAGTATTGTATTGCTTTTGAAGATGCACCAGCTGGTGTAGAATCTGCAGCTGCAGCAGGAGTGTATGTTATTATGGTTCCTGATTTAGTTCAACCAGATCAACAAATACGTAATAAAGCGTGGATGGTTATTGATACATTAGAAGAGGCGATTGACATATTAAGAAGAGAGGCTAGAGAGTAAAAAAGAGGAGAAACTTTAGTATGGTTTCTCCTCTTTTGCTAATTATTGTTTAAGGTACCGTTCCATATTATCAAGAACTTTTTGATTTAATCTTTCTACAGCCTGTCTTGTCATTCCAGCAGACTGCTTTGCACAGTGAACATTTGGTTGTGAAAGGAAATGCTCATTTCCTATTGCCATAAGGGTATCACAATAATAATGATTTTCAGGATGCGAAAGCCATTTTTCCATTGCATCTATATCGAAAGAAGGGCTGAGTGCTGTGTTGAAAATAATTTTGTGATTTCCTAGAATGTCCAACTCTTCTGCGTGAAGAAGGGTAACATTTTTGCTTAGACAGCAACAAATGACATCACACTCTTTGAGAAGAGTATGTAAATCGTTATAAATAATTCCATTTTTTTCTATATCTTCTTTTCTTGTACGGCTGTAATAGGAAACGCATGAACCAAAGAAGCGAAGAGCGTTGGCTACAATCTGTCCAGTTGTTCCCATACCAAGAATACCAACGTTTAAATTGGTTAATTCTGCAGGTTCATCAAAGAACGGTTTTTTTTCATGAAATCCGTGTAATACTTCTACTAATTCACCGATGACGTATTCAGCAACTCCATTATCCCCGTAGTCACGAATACCAGTTACAATAATATTGTGTTCTCGTGCATATCGAATGTCTACACTTGCGCTTTCCTCCGAATAAAGACTACAGCACATACCGATATATTCCAAATTCGGACAAGCAGATAAAATTTCCGCTGTGATAAAGGTAGTATAACTAACTAAAAGGCAGTCAGCATCTCCAATACGGTTGATGATTTCTTCAGTAGAGGATGGAATGTCATCAAATAAAATAAGTTGTTCGCAGTGGGTTTGTAGTTTCTCTTTTCCAAATGGGAGCATATTGACAGGTTCGATTGCCACAATTTTTTTGAATTTTTTCATTGTATTATTTCCTTTCCCAACGACCAGATGCACCACATGGAAGAACAAGTCCATTACTTGAAACAGGAAGTCCGATTTCTTGTGCTTCTACGAATCCGTTGAATTTTTTCAATTCAGTTGCAAGCATATAAGTAAGCACAGAAGGTGCAAGTCCAGTTGTATATGAGTTAATTAAGAAGAAAAGAGGATCATCTGATAAAATCTGTGTACAGAGTTTAATTAAAGGATGAATAGCATCTTCGATTTTCCAAATTTCTCCTTTAGGACCTCTTCCATATGAAGGTGGATCCATGATAATTGCATCATAATGATTTCCTCTTCGGATTTCTCTTTCAACAAACTTGACACAGTCATCTACAAGCCAGCGAATAGGAGCATCTTTTAGCCCTGAAGAAACTGCATTTTCTTTTGCCCAAGCAACCATACCTTTTGAAGCATCTACATGGGTAACGTTTGCTCCTGCGCTTGCGGCTGCAAGTGTAGCACCGCCAGTGTAGGCAAATAAATTCAATACTTTAATTGGACGTCCTGCATTTCTAATTTTTTCTGAAAACCAATCCCAGTTTGTCGCTTGTTCAGGGAAAAGTCCAGTATGTTTGAAACTGAATGGTTTAAGATTAAAGGTCAAATCTTTGTAATGGATTTGCCATTGTTCAGGTAAATCGAAAAATTCCCATTCACCGCCACCTTTTTTGCTACGATGATAATGTCCATTCATCTTTTTCCATCCCTTATTTGTCTTAGGCGTATCCCATATAACTTGCGGGTCAGGTCTGACAAGGAGATAATCTCCCCAGCGTTCTAGTTTTTCTCCGTTAGAGGAGTCTATTACTTCATAATCTTTCCAGCCATCTGCTATCCACATAATATTAAAATCCTTTCGTAACAATTTCATTTCATATGCAACTATTATAGCAAGAATTAAAGGGGAAGTATAGATATTTTTAGGTTTACCTTTTCAAAAGGGAGTGATAAAATACTTTTATCAGTGTGGAAGAAAAAAGAAGAGGTGATAGAAGAATGATCAAATTAAATGCAATGGGAGATGCTTGTCCTATTCCAGTGATCAAAACGAAAAAAGTTATGCAGGAAGTGACAGGGCCAGAAGTGATAGAAGTATCTGTTGATAATGAAATTGCAGTGCAGAATGTAACAAAAATGGCTTCGTCATTAGGAGGAGTAATTCGTTCGGAGAAAGTGACGGAACAGGAATATAAAGTAACAATTGAAATGAATGGAGCATTAAAAGAAGAAGTAAGCCAAGATAGCTTTGATACAAAGAAAGAAGAGAATATGGTTATCGTTGTTTCTTCAGATCGTATGGGAAGTGGAAACGATGAACTAGGGAAAGTTCTTATTAAGGGATTTATTTTTGCGGTGACACAGCTAGAGACACTTCCAAAGACGATGTTGTTTTATAATGGAGGAGCTACACTTACAGCAACAGGTTCTGACTGCCTTGAAGATTTGAAATATCTTGCGGAGAAAGGAGTAGAAATTTTAACTTGTGGAACTTGTTTGAATTATTATAATTTGACAGAACAATTAGAAGTTGGTTCGGTGACAAATATGTATGCAATTGTAGAAAAAATGGCAGAGGCAACAAAAATTGTACAGCCGTAATAATAGAGGAGAAGGGAGAAGATAGATGAATTCGAATACGAAATTAACACAGATGACAAAGACAGCAGGATGAGCCGCTAAGATAGGTCCAGAGACCCTTGCTCAAGTTTTGAGTAAGTTACCTAAATTTCAAGATGATAATTTATTAGTAGGAATTGAAACTTCTGATGATGCGGCTATTTATAAGGTAACAGATGACATTGCTCTTATTCAGACAGTCGATTTCTTCACCCCAATAGTAGACGATCCCTATATGTTTGGACAAATTGCGGCAGCGAATTCATTAAGCGATGTATATGCGATGGGAGGAGAACCTAAAATTGCATTAAACATCGTGGGATTTCCGAACTGTCTTGATCCATCAATACTTGGAGAAATATTAGCAGGTGGTGCTGATAAAGTAAAAGAAGCGGGAGCAATCTTAGTCGGAGGACATTCTGTCCAAGATGATGAACCTAAATATGGCTTATGTGTATCTGGGTTTGTACATCCTGATAAAATTTTTAAAAATTATGGCTGTCAGCCAGGGGATGTTCTTATTTTAACTAAACAAATTGGTAATGGAATAATTAATACAGCAATTAAAGCTGAGATGGCTTCAGAGAGGGCAATTAAAGAAGTTACTATTGCAATGGCGTCTTTAAATAAAAAGGCAAAAGAAGTTGTAGAAAACCATCATGTAAATGCATGTACGGATATTACAGGTTTTGGACTTCTAGGACATTGTGTTGAAATGGCTGTAGCAAGTGATGTAACATTTGAAATTTATGTTAAAGATATTGCTTATTTTGAAGATGCTATTTCTTATGCAAAAATGGGACTTGTACCAGCTGGGGCTTATAAGAATAGAGGATATTCAGGAGAACAAGTTGATCTGTCACAAGTAGAAGAACATTATGTGGATTTATTATATGACCCACAAACATCAGGCGGACTTTTAATTAGTGTTCCTTCAGAAGAAGTGGAAAGTATTATGAAAGAATTTGAAGAAAAGAAAATGGATACAAAAGTATCGATTATCGGAAAGGTAGTAGAAAAAGACGAAAAACTTATTCGTCTTTGTTAGCAGGAAAAAACAATGAATAAAAATCTTTTATATCGCAATATACCTAAAGTGGATGTTCTTTTGGAAGAAAAAAAGATACAGGAATTAATCAACATTTATGGAAGAGAAATGGTTGTGGAAACAATTCGTGAAGAATTGGATTCACTTCGAGAATATATTAAAGAGTGTGAAGAGGAAGAAAGTGCTTTAGTACGTATAGATGCTCTTGTAGCAAATATAGAAAAGCATATTATTCATATGAACACACCAGATATAAAAAGTGTGATTAATGGTACGGGAACAATTTTACACACAAATTTAGGACGTGCACCAATTGGTTTGAAGCATATGCAGTATGTAGCGGAGATTGCAACGGGATATTCTAATTTAGAATATAATTTGAAAGAAGGAAAACGTGGAGAAAGATATTCGCATTTTGAACAACTACTCTGTAAAATCACAGGTGCCGAGGCGGCAATGGCAGTAAATAATAATGCTGCTGCGGTAATGCTTATTTTAAATACATTAGGAAAAGGGAAAGAGATTATCGTATCAAGAGGAGAATTGGTGGAAATCGGAGGAAAATTTCGTGTTCCTGATGTAATGGAGCAAAGTGGGGCATCTCTTGTGGAAGTAGGGACAACAAATAAGACACATTTTTCGGACTACGAGCAAGCAATTACCGAAGAAACAGGTGCTTTATTGAAAGTACACACAAGCAATTATCGAATTGTGGGATTTACAGAAACAGTTCCTATAGAAGAACTTGTTCCCCTTGGTGAAAAATATTACCTTCCAATTATAGAGGATTTGGGTAGTGGTGTGCTTATTGATTTAAGTAAATACGGATTGACATATGAGCCAACTGTGCAAGATTCAATTCGTCATGGAGCGGATATTGTATGTTTTAGTGGAGACAAATTGCTTGGTGGAGCTCAAGCGGGAATCATTGTCGGAAAGAAAAAATATATTGATAAAATGAAGAAAAATCAGATGACAAGAGCTCTTCGTATAGATAAATTTACGGCAACTATTTTGGATGTCATTTTACATGAATATCTTTCGGAAGAAAAGGCAATTAGGAATATTCCTGCGTTACATATGATCACAGAATCATTGGAAGAGGTAACAAAAAGGGCAAAGTCTTTACAAAGAATGTTACGACAGCTGGATTTAGATGCAGAAATTGTATTAGAAAAATGTGAATCACAGATAGGAGGAGGATCTCTTCCACTTGAACGAATTACAAGTATGGCAGTTACAATAAAACCACTTCGTATTACAACTGCAGAATTGGAAGAGAGGATGCGGCATTTACCAATTCCAATTATTCCACGTACAATGAACGATAAAATTATATTAGATGTTCGTACAATTGAACAGAGATTTTTTAAGACAATTACAAAACAGTTAAAGGAATCAAATATTTTTGAAGAGAAAGCCTAATGGTAGGGCGAGAAGAAAGGCTAAATAGATATGAAAAATATCATTATTGGAACAGCGGGGCATATAGATCATGGAAAAACAACGCTGATAAAAGCTCTGACGGGAAGAAATACAGACCGTTGGGAAGAAGAACAACGAAGAGGAATTACCATTGATTTGGGATTTACTTATTTTGATTTAAAAAGTGGAGATAGAGTTGGGATTATTGATGTTCCGGGACATGAAAAGTTCATTAATAACATGGTAGCAGGTGTTGTTGGAATGGACTTAGTTATGCTTGTGGTAGCAGCAGATGAAGGAATTATGCCACAGACAAGAGAACATATGGATATTTTAGGTGAATTGGGTATCGAAAAGAGTATACTTGTATTGAATAAATGTGATTTGGTTGATGAAGAATGGCTTGAACTTGTGGAGGAAGAAATTCAGGAAGAATTGCAAGGAACTTTTCTTGAAAAAGCGCCAGTTGTGAAAGTTTCAGCAGCAACAGGTCAAGGGATTTCGGAATTAATTGAAATGATAGAACGTTTAACAACAGATGAGGTTGTGGAAAAAGATATATATACGATTCCTCGACTTCCAGTGGATCGTGTGTTTTCGCTATCAGGTTTTGGAACGATTGTTACAGGGACCCTTCTTGCTGGAACGATATGCAAGGAAGATACTTTGCAGATGTATCCAATAGGGAAAGAATGTAAAATTAGAAGTATTCAAGTACATGGGGAAAATGTAGATAAATGTTATGCAGGACAGCGTGTGGCAATCAATATTTCT
Organism: Faecalimonas sp.; assembly: GCA_020024645.1. GTDB lineage: Bacteria > Bacillota > Clostridia > Lachnospirales > Lachnospiraceae > Faecalimonas. Next base: position 86,236 of record JAHHTN010000001.1, on the reverse strand, counting down.
AATATGAAAAAAAGTGAGATACATAGAGGGTGTGTTCTTGCACCACCGAATAATATGAAAAATACAATGCTTTTGGACGTGAAAATGAATATACTTCCGTCCGCTATGCGCATTTTAACAAATCACACAAGATTACATTTATTTACAGGAACAAGTGAAATCTTATGTCGAGCAGTATTACTCGATAAAGAAGAGATTGGTCCAGGAGAAAGCGGATATGTACAGCTTAGGCTAGAGGAAGAGATTGCTCTTAGAAGAGGGGACAAATTTATTGTTCGTTTTTATTCGCCTATGGAAACTATAGGTGGAGGTGTAGTTATTGAGCCGAATCCTACAAAGAAAAAACGTTTCCAAGAAGATGTAATCGAAGAGTTAAGACAAAAAGAATCAGGTTCTACAGAAGATATTATTGAAATGCATATTAGAAACAGTAAAGATGAGATGCTGACTATAGGGGAATTGGCGAAAATGACAGCATTATCTTTAGATGAAGTGAAAAAAGATGTGGAAACTTTGCAAAATAAAGAGATTATTAAAGTTTTTCATATGAAGAAGGATAGTTACACATGGCATAGAGACAATGATCAGGCGTTACAAAGTAAAATGATAAAAATTTTGCAAGGATATCATGCGACACATTTGTATCGGTACGGAATGCAAAAAGCGGAAATTCATATGACTTTTCTTAAAAAAGTTAAGCCGAATGTATTTGATTTATATTTAGAAAGCCTTGTGGAAGAAGGCGTCATGAAAAGAAGAAATGAGTTTTTAAGCCTTCCACAGCATGAAATTGTGAAAGATTGTGTATATCAGCAAGTGGAAGAAAAATTGCTAGACACATTTGAAAAGGCAGGACTTGATTTTCCGAAAGTTTCAGAAGTAGATTTTGGAACGGTATCATTTGAAGTGGTGGAAGATATCCTTTTGCTTCTTGTAGAAGAAAAAAAGATTGTTAAATTAGGAGAAGAATTATATACGCTCACCTCTTATATAGAACATTCAAAAGAAATTATATGTTCGTTGCTTAAAGAAAAAGACTTAATTACAATGGCAGAGATTAGAGATGCTTTGGAAACAAGCAGAAAAAATGCTAAATTAATTGTAGAATATATGGACAACATAAAAATAACGAAGAGAAATGGTACAGAAAGTGAAAGGGTAGCATATTAATGAATTTAAAACAATTAGAGGCATTTGTATATGTTGCGGAAAAGAAAAGTTTTTCTAAGGCAGCTAAAGAGTTATATCTGACACAACCAACAATTAGTGCTCATATATCTTCTTTAGAAAAAGAATTGAATACACGTTTGTTTGTTAGAAATACGAAAGAAGTAAACCTTTCTATTGAAGGGGAAAAACTTTATGAATGCGCAAAAAAAATGGTGGACTTAGAAAGAGAAATTGGAGATATATTTTTCTGTGAGGGAAAAAGAAAAAACTGTATTACAATATCAGCTTCTACCATACCTGCTCAGTATTTGCTTCCTAAAGTACTTGCTAAATTTAGCGATAAATATCCAAAAGAACAGTTTGCAATAAAAGAGACAGATAGTACAAATGTTGTGGAACAGGTCATTGATCGGAAGACGGACATAGGGTTTACAGGAACTATGTTAGATAGAAAACAATGTAGATATATTCCATTTTATGAAGATGAGTTGATTATAATTACACCGAATAAGGAACATTTTAGAAGTTTACAAAAGAATGATAATTATGCGGAATGGATTCAGAAAGAGCCGATTATTATGAGAGAAGAAGGTTCAGGGACAAGAAAAGAAGCAGAGAAACAGTTGAAAAAGAAAGGGATTCGTATAGAAGAATTGAATATTATTGCTAGTATTGAAAATCAAGAAACAATTAAATGCTTAGTTGAAAGCGGGATGGGCATATCGATTATTTCAAAATTAGCAGCAAGAAGGGAAATAGAAAATGGAAAACTCTTAGGATTTTCGTTAACAAAGGGTGAAAATATTAGAGATATCTATGTGGTATATAATAAAGATATTAAATTATCTCATGTGATAGAAAAATTTATAAAAATGGTAAAAGAAACGTATAGCGATTAAAACAGAAACAGTGTATTTATAGGAAAAACCTATAGATACACTGTTTTTTATTATAGTTTTCGATTAGACTGGAATTTAGAGCAGAGGTATAATGAAAATAGCAATGGAAGAGAAGAGGGACAAAATATGATATATATGGATAATGCGGCAACAACTATGCATAAGCCAAAAGAAGTTATAGATGCTGTTGTACAAGCGATGAATTCGATGGGAAATGCAGGGAGAGGAGCACACAGAGCTTCGTTAGATGCTTCTAGAACAATTTATGAGACAAGAGAAATTTTATCACAATTTTTTGGAGCGGAAAGTCCGAAAGAGATTGTATTTACAAATAATTCCACGGAGAGTTTGAATATTGCTATTAAAGGGTTTTTACAACCTAAAGACCATGTAATAACAACACAAATGGAACATAATTCAGTGTTAAGACCGTTATACGAGATGCAGGAAAAAGGCGTTGAATTAACTATACTTTCGGCTGATAAAAAGGGAAGAATTTGTTATGAAGATTTTGAGAAAGAAATCAAAGCGAACACAAAAGCGATAGTATGTACGCATGCATCTAATTTGACAGGAAATATGCTTGACGTAAACCGAATAGGAAAAATAGCAAAAAAATATGGTTTGCGATTTATCGTAGATGCATCTCAGACAGCAGGCGTTTATCCGATAGATGTACAGGAAATGGGAATTGATATTCTTTGTTTTACAGGGCATAAAGGATTGTTAGGACCACAGGGAACAGGTGGGATGTATGTCAGAAGAGGCATGAATTTGAAACCTTTGAAATGTGGTGGAAGTGGAGTGGATACCTATAATACACATCACCCGCAAGAAATGCCTACAGCATTAGAAGCGGGTACGCTAAATGGACATGGAATAGCTGGACTTGGAGCAGGTGTTTCTTATGTACAAAAAATAGGTATGGAAGCAATTAGGGATAAAGAACTTGCACTTATGTGGAGATTTTATTACGGAGTGAAAGATATACCAAATATAAAAGTATATGGGGATTTTAGTACCAAAAAAAGATGTCCAATAGTGACACTGAATATTGGAGAATATGATTCTTCTGAAGTAAGTGATGAACTGCTTATGACATATAATATTTCTACAAGACCAGGTGCACATTGCGCACCACTTATGCATAAGGCACTTGGAACAGTAGAACAAGGTGCGGTTAGATTTAGTTTTTCTCACTACAATACAGAAGAAGAAATTGCAATTGCAATTCAGGCAATTGAAGAATTAGCACAGGAAGAATAGTGAGGAGGAAGGAAGATGAGTTTATCAGATTCAAAAATCAAATTAGGTATCGCAGGTATTATTTGTGGAGTTGTAGCAGTTATATTGGCTGTGACAGGAAATCCGGGGAACATGGCTATTTGTGTTGCTTGTTTTATTCGTGATACAGCAGGAGCATTGGGAATGCATCAGGCGGCAATTGTACAATATGTAAGACCAGAAATTATAGGTATTGTACTGGGAGCATTTTTAATTTCTGTGATAACAAAAGAATATCGTTCTACAGCAGGTTCATCACCGATGATTCGTTTTCTACTTGGAATGATGATTATGATTGGGTCTTTGTTATTTTTAGGTTGCCCACTTCGTATGGTAATTCGTATGTCGGCAGGTGACTTAAATGCGTATATAGCTTTAATTGGTTTTATAGGAGGAATTATTACAGGCTCAATAGCATTGAAAAAGGGATTTAGTTTAGGAAGAGCACATGAAACAAATAAAACAAGTGGAGTAATTCTACCATTTCTTCTGGTTGGACTTTTGTTACTTGTTTTGATTGGTTCTCCATTATTGCACAGCAGTCAAACAGGACCCGGAAGTATGCATGCACCAATTTGGATTGCTTTAATTGGAGGACTTGTATTTGGAGTTTTTGCACAAAAATCGAGAATGTGTTTTGCAGGAAGTATTCGAGATATTTACCTAATGAAAAACTTTGATTTATTTACAGTAATTGCGGGAGTATTTTTTATCATGCTTATTTATAATGTGGTAACGGGAAACTTTTCTTTTAGTTTTACGGGGAATCCTGTGGCACATTCACAACATATATGGAATATTCTTGGAATGTATATTGTAGGTTTTGCAGCGACACTTGCAGGTGGATGCCCTTTAAGGCAACTTGTTTTAGCGGGACAAGGTTCTTCGGATGCGGCGATTACAGTAGCAGGACTTTTTGTTGGGGCAGCAATTTGTCATAATTTGAAGTTGGTATCATCATCAGCAGCTCCCGCAACAAAAGGGGTAACTGCAGTGATGGGAGGACCGTCTATAGAAGGAAAGGTGGCAGCGATTGTTTGTGTTGTAGTATTATTTGCCATTGCTTTTGTTGGGAATAAGAGAAAAAGCAACTAGAAATAAAAAGAAAAGTGTGATACGCTAGGAAAGAAGGAAAAATATGAAAGAAGTAGATGCAAGAGGACTTTCTTGTCCAGAACCAATTATGTTGACAGCAGAAGCGTTAAAAATAACAAATGGTCCTATTAAAGTGCTGGTGAGTGAACCATATCAAAGGGCAAATGTAGAAAAATATGCTAAAGACCATGGAAAGAAAACGACTTCTACGGAGAAAGGCTCGGAATTCGAAATTATAATTGAGTAAAATGAGAAAGAAAGAATTAAAATTAGTTGTAACATTCCATACAACAGCTGATGCAATGGCGATGGAAAAAGTATGTAAGAAATATCAAGTTTCAGGAAGGTTGATTCCTGTTCCAAGGAGTATTTCTGCAGGTTGTGGACTATCATGGTGCACTGAATTAGCAGAGTTAAATCACATGAAAGATGTAATGGAAGAAGTGGGAATTGAAGAAGAAGAAATGCATGAATGTATGGTGTGAGTAAGATGAAAGAAGAGGGCATATAAGCCCTCTTTTTTTGTCTATGTGCAAAGTGCATAAATATAGAAAAAATCTATAATAGTAAATGCTATAAAATGGCTTTTGGTTGAAAAGATTATGAAAAAACTAACAAAAAAAATCGGATTTATGCAAATTTATTGAACTTTTTATCAAAATGCAGTATTATATATAGCATAAACAATGTCTATTGAGGACATTTATAAGAGGAGGGATTTGTTTGGATTTAAACAAAATTGTATTGGCGATTCAGGGCGTACTTGCAGATAAGATTCTTATCGTTGCGCTCGTAGGTACAGGTTTATGGTTTACTTTCAGCCTTGGCTTCATTCAAATTAGAGGATTTGGTGAAGGTTGGAAGCGGACGTTTGGCGGTTTGTTTAAGAAGAGCGGAAAAGCCGGCAAAGACGGAATGTCATCTTTCCAAGCATTAGCGACGGCAATTGCGGCACAGGTTGGTACAGGTAACCTTGCTGGTGCAGCAACTGCAATTGCCATGGGTGGTCCAGGTGCAATCTTTTGGATGTGGCTCAGTGCTTTCTTGGGAATGGCTACTATTTATGCCGAAGCGTTAATGGCTCAGAAGTACAAACAAGTCGGTGATGATGGTGTTGTAACAGGTGGTCCTGTTTATTACATCAGAGCAGCGTTCAAAGGAACATTCGGAAAAGTTCTTGCAGGAATTTTTGCAGTACTTATTGTATTTGCATTAGGTTTCATGGGGAATGCAGTACAGTCAAACTCTATCAGTGATGCATTTGGAACAGCGTTTGGCGTTAATCCTTGGATTATTGGTGTTATTGTTGCAGCAATTTCTATGTTTGTATTTGTTGGAGGTATTTCAAGAATTGCTTCCCTCACAGAGAAAATTGTTCCGATCATGGCTGGATTTTATATTATTGGTGCATTAGTTGTTATTATTGCAAATGGTAATATGATTCCAAAAGCATTCCATGATATTTTTGTTGGTGCATTTAGTCCACAGGCACTTGCAGGTGGTGTGGCAGGATGGACAGTACAAAAGGCAATGGCTCGAGGTATTGGACGAGGTTTATTCTCTAACGAAGCTGGTATGGGTTCGACACCTCACGCACATGCGGTTGCTAAAGTAGATCATCCAGCAGAACAAGGTTTTGTAGCAATGATGGGCGTATTTATTGATACATTTGTTGTTCTTACATTGACAGCTCTTGTAATTCTTACAAGTGGTATGGTTGGAAAAATTGACCCTCTTACAAAAGCGGCTTATACAGGAACTGCTTTAACACAGGTAGGATTCTCAAGCGTATTTGGAAAAGGCGGAGAAATTTTCATTGCAATCTGTATGTTCTTCTTTGCATTTTCAACAATCATCGGATGGTATTTCTTCGGTGAAGCAAATATCAAGTACTTGTTCGGAAGTAAAGCTGTAAAAGTTTATGCAGTGATTGTTGCAGCATGTATTATTGTTGGTTCAGCACAAAAAGTTGATCTTGTATGGAATATGGCAGACTGTTTCAACAGTGCAATGGTAATTCCGAACGTTATTGGTTTATGGGCGTTAAGTGGAATGGTTAAGAAAGTACATAATGATTATTACCAAAACTTTAAGCCAAATCAGATGAAAAAGAAAAAATAGAATAACGAAGATTTAGAAAAATGGGAAGATGTTTTTTGTGAGAGAGTCAAATGACCGCCGAAGATGCAAGCCTAACAAACGTCAGTGTTGGGTGAAACTTTCAGGCAAAAGGAGCAAAAAGCGGACCATGCTCTGAACCAAGTGTTGTGTAATGAACACTGGAACAGGTGGGACGGCTTAAAGGCAATAAAGGAAGTGTTGCGTTAAACCGTCCCATTTTTATTAAAAGACAGACAGGTGAAAACATGAAAGCAGATTTTATTATTTTAACAAACAATCCTCTTATAGTAGAAAAATTAGGACAAGAATATACAGTAGAATATGAAGATATTTCTTATGAAGATACATTGAAAAAAGTTCGAGATTATATTTATAAAGGGCACGAACTTTTAACACATCCACTTTCCGGAAGTGTTAAACCGAATGAAACGCCATATAAATCAATTATGATTTCGAAGAAGGTACAAAGGTTAAATCAAGATTCGGTAAAAATTATAGAACAGGCTATTCAATCCTGTGGTAAATTTGAATTCAAATCAGATAAATATGCTGAAGATGTTTATGATGATTTCCAATATATTGATTACACACTGATTAGCAGTGCACTGCCGTCTGCAACGGCATGGTAAAAGGTACTCTGGCACGCAAAGTGCTTAAAGTAATATAAACACAAATCAAAGGAGGTAATTTACAGTGAGGAGATTAGAATTAGGGCACATTAACATTAAAGATATTCAATTTGGTCCGGAATCAAAAATTGAAGACGGAGTGCTTTATGTTGATGAAGAGGCTGTAAAAGCAATCGTTCTTGAGGACGAAAAAATCAAAAGTTGTAAATTAGATATTGCAAGACCGGGTGAAAGCGTAAGAATTACACCTGTTAAAGACGTTATTGAACCACGAGTTAAAGTTGAAGGAAGAGGCGGGGTATTCCCAGGAGTAATCAACAAGGTAGATACAGTTGGTGAAGGAAAAACATATGCATTGAAAGGAATGGCTGTTGTAACAGCAGGTAAAATTGTTGGGTTCCAAGAAGGTATTATTGATATGACAGGTCCTGGAGCGGACTATACACCTTTCTCAAAATTGAACAATTTAGTTGTTGTTTGTGAACCAGTTGATGGATTAAAACAACATGATTATGAACCAGCAGTAAGATTTGCTGGATTTAGAGTTGCAGTATATCTTGGAGAATTAGCACGTGAATTGACACCAGATTCAACAGAAGTGTTTGAAACATATGGCATTATGGAAGGTGCTGAGAAATTACCTGGACTTCCAAGAGTTGCATATGTACAGATGTTGCAATCACAGGGATTATTACATGATACATATGTATATGGAGTAGATGCAAAGAAAACATTATCTACAATGATGACACCAACAGAAGTTATGGATGGTGCAATCGTATCAGGTAACTGTGTATCTGCTTGTGATAAAAACCCAACATATGTTCATGAAAACAACCCGGTTGTACATGATTTGTTTGCAGAACACGGAAAAACACTTAATTTTGTGGCACACATTTTAACAAATGAAAATGTATATTTAGCTGATAAACAACGTTCATCTGATTGGACAGCAAAATTATGTCGTTTATTAGATCTTGATGGTGTTGTTGTATCTCAGGAGGGATTTGGTAATCCAGATACAGACCTTATCATGAACTGTAAGAAAATCGAAGCAGAAGGAATTAAGACTGTTATTATTACTGATGAATATGCTGGACGTGACGGTAAGTCTCAATCATTAGCAGATGCGGATGCAGCAGCAGATGCAGTAGTAACAGGTGGAAATGCTAACCAGGTAATTGTTCTTCCAAAACTTGACAAAGTTATCGGAACATTAGATTATGTTAATACAATTGCCGGAGGTAATGAACACAGTTTGCATGACGACGGAACAATTGAAGTTGAAATTCAAGCAATTACCGGAGCAACAAATGAAACAGGTTTCGGTTACTTAAGTGCAAGATAGGGAAGGAGGAAAATAGACAATGATTAAAGTAGTACATTATATCAATCAGTTCTTCGCTAATATTGGTGGAGAAGAAATGGCTCATATTCCTGCAGAACTTCATAAAGGAGAAGTAATGGGACCGGGCCTTGCATTTAAAGCAAGTTTTAAAGATGAGGCGGAAATCACAGCGACAATCGTATGTGGTGATTCATGGTTTAATGAAAACCTTGAAGAAGCTAAGAAAACAATTTTGGCATGGGTAAAAGAAGAAAATCCAGACGTATTCGTTGCAGGACCAGCGTTTAATGCTGGACGTTATGGTGTTGCTTGTGGTACAATCGCTGAGGCGGTTCAGGAAGAATTAGGAATTCCTGCTGTAACAGGTATGTATGAAGAAAACCCAGGTGCTGATATGTTTAAAAATAAAGTATATACAGTACCTACAAAAAATAGTGCAGCAGGTATGAGAGCAGCAGTTGCAAATATGGCTCCTTTAGCATTAAAATTGGCAAAAGGTGAAGCAATTGGTGCATCTTGTCAGGACAATTATATGCCAAATGGTGTTCGTGTAAACTTCTTTGAAGAAAAACGTGGTTCTAGACGTGCGGTAGATATGTTGTTAAAGAAATTGGCAGACAAACCATTTACAACAGAATATCCAATGCCTGCATTTGATAGAGTTCCACCAATGCCACCAGTTAAAGATTTATCTAAAGCAACAATCGCTTTAGTAACATCAGGTGGTATTGTTCCAAAGGGAAATCCAGATCACATCGAAAGTTCTAACGCTTCTCATTACGGTGAATATGACATTACAGGCGTTATAGACTTAACAGAAGACACATATGAAACAGCACATGGTGGATATGATCCGGTATATGCTAATGAAGATGCTGACCGTGTATTGCCAGTAGATGTTCTTCGTGATATGGAAAAAGAGGGTGTAATTGGAAAATTACACAATAAATTCTACACAACAGTTGGTAACGGAACAGCAGTTGCTTCTGCAAAAGCATTTTCAGAGGAATTTGCACAGAAACTTATTGATGATGGAGTAGATGCAGTTATTTTAACTTCTACTTGAGGTACTTGTACACGTTGCGGTGCAACGATGGTAAAAGGTGTAGAAGGTGCAGGACTTCCAGTAGTTCATGTATGTACAGTAACTCCTATTTCAATGACAGTTGGAGCGAACAGAATTGTTCCTGCAGTAGCAATTCCTCATCCACTTGGAAATCCTGCTTTAGAAGCAGATGAAGAAAAGAAATTGCGTAGAAATTTAGTTGAAAAAGCACTTCATGCATTAACAGTAGAAGTTGAAGAACAAACAATCTTTGAATAATAATAGCTATAAGGAGAGAACGTTATGAGCAAGATCTATGACGTAATTATCCTTGGTGCAGGTCCTGCCGGATTAGCGGCAGGTCTGTATGCAGGGAGAGCCCGTATGTCTACATTAATTGTAGAAAAAGGAAAAGATGGTGGGCAGATTGCAATCACAGATGAGATTGAAAATTATCCAGGTCAGATTGTAGAAGGTGAATCAGGACCATCTTTAATCGAAAGAATGACAAAACAGTGTGAAAAATTCGGTGTAGACCGAGTTACTGATGTAATTAATGATGTGGTACTTGAAGGAGATGTAAAGAAATTAATCAGTGCAAAAGATGAATATTGTGGTAAAACACTTATTATCGCAACTGGTGCATTTTCAAGACCAATTGGTTGTAAAGGTGAAAAAGAATTCATGGGTAAAGGAGTTTCTTACTGTGCTACTTGTGATGCAAACTTCTTTGAAGATTTTGAAGTATATGTTGTAGGGGGAGGCGATTCCGCTGTTGAAGAAGCAATGTATTTAACAAAATTTGCAAGAAAAGTTACAATTATTCACAGACGTGATGAACTTCGTGCGGCAAAATCTATTCAGGAAAAAGCATTTAAAAATTCTAAAATTCACTTTATGTGGGATACAGTTGTAGAAGAAGTAAATGGAGATGGTATCCTTTCAGAGATGACAGTGAAAAATGTTAAAACAGGAGAATTAACAAAGATTGAAGCGGATGAAGAAGATGGAATGTTTGGTGTATTCGGATTTATTGGAACATTACCAAGTACAAAACTTTTTGAAGGAAAAGGACTTGAATTAGATGAAAGAGGATATATCCCTACAGACGAAAACATGCATACAAATATTCCGGGTGTATTTGCAGCAGGAGATGTTCGTGCAAAGAGTCTTCGTCAAGTAGTAACAGCAGCAGCAGATGGTGCGATTGCTACAACACAGTGTGAAAAATATATTAACGAAATGGAATAATTTCTTGAAGGAGGATAAACCAATGTTAGATTTGGATAAAACAACATTTCAGCCTGAAGTATTGGAAGCAGAAGGATATGTTTTTGTAGATTTTTACGGAGACGGATGCGTTCCATGCCAGGCTTTGATGCCATTTGTTCATGAAATGGCTGAAAAATATGGAGATAAATTGAAATTTACATCTCTTAATACAACAAAAGCACGTCGTCTTGCTATCGGACAGAAAGTTTTAGGACTTCCTGTTATGGCCATTTATAAAGACGGAGAAAAAATTGAAGAAGTAGTAAAAGATGATGCTACACAAGAAAACATCGAAGCAATGATTCAAAAATATATTTAATTTGTATTTTTGAAGAAAAATATGTATACTTAATATGCGTATAAAGCGAAAAGCTTTTGCGGAAATGTGAAAACATTTCAACTATAAATAATACTAAAAATAAATGGAAAGGAAGGAGAAGAAGCCATGGCAATTTTAGATGGTAAAAAAGTAATCATCATCGGCGACCGTGATGGTGTACCAGGACCTGCTATCGCTGAATGTGTTAAGACAGCTGGCGGAGAAGTAGTTTTTTCTTCAACTGAATGCTTTGTCTGAACGAGCGCAGGTGCAATGGATCTTGAGAATCAAAAACGTGTTAAAGACTTTGCAGACGAATTTGGTGCAGAGAATTTAGTAGTTATCGTTGGAGCAGCAGAAGGAGAAGCGGCAGGATTAGCTGCTGAAACAGTTACTGCAGGAGACCCAACATTCGCAGGGCCATTGACTGGGGTCGAGTTAGGACTCACGGTATATCATGTATGTGAACCAGAATTGAAAGAAGAATTCGATGAAGCAGTTTACGATGAGCAGGTAGGTATGATGGAAATGGTACTTGATGTTGATGATATCGTAAGCGAGATGTCATCTATTCGTGAACAATTTTGTAAATATTTATAGAAGATAAGTATTTATAGCGAAAATCTGAGTTGATTTTGGGTTTTCTACGGGCGATGAAGTAAATGCTTGCTTCATCGCCCGTTTATTGTATAAAGCAAGTTTATTATTTTTAGTATAGATAAAACAATATTTAAACATCTAAAAGAAAGGTGGAACCTTCAAATGAATAGTGTAATTAAAGGAGCCAGTTATGTATTGGCACATACTCCACAGATGGTGGTATATAATGGAACAACACAGACAACAGAAAGAGTTGTAAACCCAGAATCTGAATATTTAAAAGAATTAAATAGTCATCTTCGTACTTATGAAGAATGTGTAAATTACTGGCCAAATCAAGTATATATTGGAAATGCACATCCAGATGAACTCGCAGAAGTTGAGTTTCCATATTATGATAAAGCAAGAGAAGGATCAGAAAGATTTGGTAAATATGGCGAAATTATGCCAGAAGATGAATTCCTTCTTTTAGTACAGGCTTGTGATATGTTTGAAGTGGTGAAATTAGATAAAGAATTTGTTGCTTCAACAAAAGAAAAATTTGTTGCAAACCCAATTATTACAGAAGATATTATTGAAAAAATTGAAGAAGGCGTTGAACTTACTGAAATTGAACATTTGGTAAATGAAGAACATGCTGAGGGGCTTTATTTTGCAGATAAATTAGTCGGATGTATCAAGAAAGCTCATGATATTGATGTAAATCTTTCAGCTCATGTAATGCATGAAAATATGATGAGTAAAGCGACAAGTGTTCTTGCTTTATTATATGCTGTAAGAAATACAGGTATCGACAAATCTGAGATTGAATATGTCATTGATTGTGCTGAAGAAGCATGTGGTGATATGAATCAGCGTGGTGGTGGTAACTTCGCAAAAGCAGCTGCAGAAGTTGCAGGACTTTTAAATGCGACAGGTTCTGATTCTCGTGGATTCTGTGCAGGACCTTCTCATGCATTAATAGAAGCGGCGGCACTTGTAAAATCAGGAGCATATAAATGTGTTGCAGTTACAGCTGGAGGATGTACAGCTAAACTTGGTATGAATGGTAAAGACCATGTGAAAAAAGGTCTTCCTATTTTAGAGGATTGTTTGGCAGGTTTCTGTGTGATTATTTCTGAAAATGATGGAGTAAGCCCAGAAATTAATCTTGACATTCTTGGACGTCATACAGTTGGTACAGGTTCTGCACCACAGAATGTAATTGGAAGTCTTGTTGCAACACCACTTGAAAAAGTAGGAATGAAAATTACAGATATTGATAAATATTCTCCAGAAATGCAAAATCCTGATATTACAAAACCAGCAGGGGCAGGAGATGTGCCTTTAGCAAACTATAAAATGATTGCTGCTTTGGCGGTTAAGAAAGGTGAACTTGATAGAAAAGAATTACCTGCATTTGCTGCAAAACATGGATTAACAGGATGGGCTCCAACACAAGGACATATTCCTTCAGGTGTTCCATACATTGGATTTGCTGTAGAAGACATTAAAGCTGGTAAAATCAAAAATGCCATGATTATTGGTAAAGGAAGTTTATTCCTTGGCCGTATGACAAACCTTTTTGATGGGGTATCATTTGTAATTCAGGCTAACACAGGTGCGGAAGAAAACGCAGGTGTTTCTGAAGAAGAAGTAAAAGGATTAATTGCGAAAGCGATGAAAGATTTTGCGGAAACTCTTATGGCAGAATAGAGAGGTGGAAAAAATGGCAAATAGTGTAGAAAAAATGATTGCTTCCACCTTTATGGAAATTGCGCAGGGGTTGGAAACAGGAAGTTTTGGAAAACGTCCTAAAATTGCCCTTACAGGTATGGGAAGCGAACATGGAGAAGAAAATAGTATGGCAGCAGCTGTTGAAGCTGCAAAAGACGGAATAGATGTTTACTATATCGGTACATTAGAGGAAGAAGGTGTAACGACAATTAAAGTGGCCAATGATGAAGAAGGTCACAAAAAAATGGAAGAAATGCTTAAAAATGGGGAAGTTGATGGTGCGGTAACAATGCATTTCCCATTCCCTATTGGTGTTTCTACAGTAGGTCGATGCGTAACACCAGCAACTGCAAGAGAAATGTTCATTGCGAATACAACAGGAACATCAAGTACAGATCGTATTGAAGGTATGATTAAAAATGCTATTTATGGAATTATTGCAGCAAAAGCATGTGGAAAGAAAAATGCTACAGTAGGTATTTTGAATGTAGATGGTGCACGTCAAACTGAAAAAGCGTTAAAACAACTTCAAGAAAATGGATATGATATTACTTTTGCTGAATCAGGAAGAGCAGATGGTGGATGTGTAATGAGAGGGAATGATGTATTACAAGCATCTCCTGACATTATGGTAACAGATTCTCTTACAGGAAATATCCTTGTAAAAATGTTGTCGTCATTCACAACAGGTGGAAGTTTTGAAGCGACAGGATTTGGATATGGTCCTGGAATCGGTGAAGGATATGAACAACTTGTTATGATTGTATCTCGTGCATCGGGTGCTCCAGTTATTGCAAATGCGATTCGTTATGCAGGACAACTTGTACGTGGAAAAGTATTTGAAGTTGCAAAAAAAGAATTTGAGGCTGCAAATAAAGCAGGCTTAAAAGAAATTTTAAATGCACATAAAAATGTAGCAAAATCAACTGAGGCTGAAGAAGTGAAAGAACCTCCAAAAGAAGTTGTGACAGCACAGATTCCTGGAATTGAGGTTATGGATTTAGAAGATGCGGTTAAATCGCTTTGGAAAATAAATGTCTATGCGGAAAGTGGAATGGGATGTACAGGACCGATTGTTCTTGTTTCTGATGCAAATTTGACTAAGGCAGAGGAAGAATTGAAAAAAGCTGGATACATTAACTAGACGGGAGCGAAAAAAATGAAAGTTTATGATACGGTAAATAAAGTGGATTTAGAGGCTACCGAAGAAGAGTTAATCAAACTTATGGCTCCAGGAGGGCGTCAGGTAGACTTATATTTAGAAGGAAAGAAAACAGATGAAGATGGTTATCTTACATGGGATGTAGAACATTGGTCAAGTATTGATGGAAAAAGATTTATTCGCTGTTATTCTTTAGAAGGAAGAGTTCTTGGAGAGTCCACAGGACATAATATTTATGATTTAAAAAATGACTTTAAACCAGAGGAAGCAAAAGAAGTAAAATTAAGTTAAAACAAATTTTAAGTGCTCATTTTCGAATGAGCACTTTTTGTGTATACTAAGTATTAATTTCTAAAAGATAATATAATACGTATGAAAGAGGATTAGCGAGAGATGAAACAAACATATACTATTGGGGAAATTGCAACGATGCTAAGAATCGGTGTGGATGCAATTCGCTTTTATGAAAAAAAGGGATTGGTGCATCCTAAAAAAGATGAAAAGAACAACTATCGTATATTTAGCATGTATAATATTTTAGAATTGTTAGATGTTATTTATTATCGAGAATTAGATATTTCTATTGCAGATATTGTTTCTATTCTTCAGACGGGAAAAAAAGAAAATATGAGAGAATTATTGGAAGAAAAGAGGAAAAAAGCGCAACAAAGAATTAGATTTGAACGTCAATTGATAAAAAAAATTGAATATATTGAAGGGGCATATGAAATAATTGAATCCTGCCAAGGAGTGAAAATAAAAGAATTTCCTAAGACTTGGATATTCACTCATGGAAGTGAGAAAGAAGAAATTATGAAATCTCAAATTGTAGATTTGACAAAAGATCAGTTTGTAATGAGCCATCTTTATTCTACCTACAATATGCAAAGTGGAAATATGCAAAATCTTTATATCACGATGGAACAAAGTATTATGAAAGAATTTGGAATATCATGGGAGAAGTGTACTCCTTTAAATCTTGGTTTATGTATTTATACAGTAGTTCAGTTATCTGACATGACATTGCAAAAAAAAGATATTAAAAAAATTCTTGATTTTGCAAAACAACGTCATATGGTTTGCGATGATATTGTTTATGTGCATGAAATTCCGCTAACAGCATATACAGATGAAACGAATTATTTTGCGGAAATTTATTTGCCGATAAAAAATCAAGATTTTTCTTGACTCTAGTCTTAGACGAGGGTTTACACTTCAAAACGGTGATGAAATTATGAGGGCAGAAGTATTGAAGAAACAACTATTTCAATATATTATTCCATCGATGTTGGCAATGCTATTAAGTGGCTTTTATGCAATAATAGATGGATTATTTGTAGGAAATGCAGCAGGAGATGTAGCACTTGGAGCAATTAATTTAGTATGGCCATTACAATGTATTTTGAACGCTACAGCTGTTGGTTTGGGAGTTGGAAGTGCGGTTTTGATGTCTACTTATATGGGAAGCGAAAGATATGAGGAAGCGAAGCGCACGTGTTTAATAGGGATTATATTATTATTTATTGCAGGAATTAGTTTATCGTTGCTATTGCTATTATTCTTGCCACAATTGTTATCTTTCTTGGGAGCAAATAGAGAGTTAGAAAATTTATGTCGACAATACATCGTGATTATTTTGTGTGGTGGTATTTTTCCCATGATTGGAAATGGATTGAATCCGTTGATAAGAAATCAAGGAAATACGATAAGTGCAACTGCCTTAATGAGTACAGGATTGGTTACTAATATTATTTTAGATTATTATCTTGTTTTTAAGTTAAGAATGGGACTTCGTGGAGCTGGATTGGCTACGATTATTGCACAAGCAGTTGTTGCATGTTGTAGTTTATTATTTTTATGGAAAAAACAAAGAGAATTGTTTTGTAAAAAAAATATTCAATTTCGTTTTTCAGAAATGAAAAAGATTATTCATATAGGGATTTCACCGTTTGGACAAGTGTTGGTTCCTTCTTTAGTAATTTTGTTTACAAATTGGAAATGTATTGCTTATGGGGGGAATACGGCAGTAACGATTTTTTCGGTAGTATCTTATGTATTATCCACAATTCAATTACTATTACAGGGCATTGGAGATGGGGTTCAGCCACTATTTTCTTTTTATTATGGTGCAAAGAAAGAAAAGGAAGTATCTTGGTTGTATCGACATGCATTATGGATATCAATTATTTCGTCTACATGCTTTACTGTATTGGTATATATGTATGCAGGAGCACTTGCGAAATTATTTGGAATACATGAGGGGCTTAGAGAGCCTTGTGTGCAAGCAATTCGATTTACGTCTTTAGCATTTGGAACTTTAGGAATTGCACGTCTAACTTGTTCTTACTTTTATGCAACAGGAAACCATATTATTTCTACTATTTTAGTATATATAGAACCATGTTTATTGTTACCGTTATTCTTACAGATATTAGCTGTGGCATTTAAAATGACTGGTGTATGGATGGCGTATCCAGTTGTTCAGTTATTACTGTGTATAGGGACAATGATAATTAAATATAGAGTAGAAAAAGGAATGAAAGAAAAAATCAAATTGTAATTAGAAATACCCCATAAGTAGGCATGGTACGTTTATCGTGTCTACTTATGGGGTGCTTTTTATATCTCTTCTTTGAATCTGTCTAAAACATGAGGGAGAAGTCGATCACTATACTCTGTAAGTGAATATTTTCCTTTGCAAAGAGCCCAATCGTAAAGAAGAGATCGTTCATACATTGTATAAAGTTTTACTAAATCAGATACACTGTTTGAGGGGTGAAATTCACTTTTGTTCAATGCATCTTCAATGATTTCGGTAATCCATGTGAAATAATAGCGTTTTTTATCTAGCAAAGATTTTGTATCTTTTGTGACCAACTGGGAAGAATATAAATAAGCAAGCAAATTCACATCGATACTTGTTTCGATCATATAAAATAATTCATGATTTAAAAAAAGCAGTTTATCATACGCCGATAAGTTTGGATTGATTATTGCTGTTAGTTCTTCGTATTTGTCATCAAGAAGGTAAGAAAGAGAACTTAAAAGAGCATCTTTCCCTTTAAAATAGTGATAAAATGTTCCTTTTGATGTTTTAGAAGCAGTAATAATATCATTTATGGTAGTTTCTTCATAACCATTTTTGTAAAAAAGATTCCATGCTGCTTTAACTATTCTGCTTTTTGGAGATTGGCGTTTGCGTGGCACTTGCCTAAACCTCCTTAACCGATTGAAAAACCATATTTTAATGGGTCTGTTGGATCAATTACATAGGTTCCTATACCAGTAATATATGCGCTTCCGGTAATTTGTGGAATAACTGCTTTGAACTCACCTACAGATGTTTCGTCCTTAATTACACCCTTAAATACAGAACCTGTGAAAGATTCGTAACGGAATTCTTCTCCGATTTTGATTTCATTCCAAGCATAAAGCGTTGCAAGTTTAGCACTTGTACCAGTTCCGCAAGGAGAGCGGTCAGCTTGGGCTTCTCCGAATATAACAACATTTCTCATATCTGCCTTTTCAGGATTTGGTGTTGGACCGTAAAATTCTACGAGATCGACTGTAGTGATATCGAGTGTAGGATGTTGAATAGAGATTTCTTTATTAATCTTTTCAAGCATCTTCATTCCCAATGTTTGAAGAGCAGGTACTGCAGAAGGTCCAATATTATATCCTAATTTAGCAGCATCTACTAATGCAAAGAAACTTCCGCCAAAAGAAATACAATAAGGGATTGTGACACCATCAATTTCTACAGAAAGATTATCTTTATATAAAAAAGCAGGTACATTCGTTAAAGTAACTTCTACTGCTTTTCCGTTCTCAACTTTTACTTTTGTGCGGATGATTCCAGCCGGAGCTTCCAATACTACTTCTGTGTATGGCTCGGTTACAGGAACAAGACCTGTTTCAACGGCAACAGTTGCAGAACCGATTGTTCCGTGTCCACACATATTTAAGTATCCGCCTGTGTCCATGAAAATAACACCGAGGTCAGCTTCTTCACTAATAGGTTCGGTTAAAATAGCTCCAAACATATCGTGGTGTCCTCTTGGTTCAAGCATCAATGCTGTTCTGTAATCATCGCAGTGCTCTACAAGAAAATTTTTGCGCTCCATCATAGTGTTTCCTTCTAATTCAGGAAAACCTGATAATACAATTCGTGTAAATTCGCCTACTGTATGTGAATCAACTACAGTAAAGGCAGCTTCAAATCGCTCTTTGTTAAGTGTTGGATTTAATGACATATCCGTTCCTCCTTATAAATGCATAATATAAATTAATTATAGAAAAAACTATATATGGAATACGATAACTGTATTCTATGAAAAGAATTGATAACTTTCCAATAAGAAATATTATGGAAAAAAACAAAAAACACGAGTGAAAACGATAAAAAAATAACAAATAGACCGCGTTCTAGTCCGTATTCTAGTATTGAGTTCAATTCTATAAGGACATTATGCGTGAAAACCCTTTAAAAGTCAACGGTTATTTGTTAGAGTAAAAATATTAAAAAAGCAAAAAATAACTTGAAATATAGGTCGAATTATGGTAGTCTAAAAATATAAAATGATGTGAGGGTAGATGGGTAACTGGTGTGCCTCCTAGTCTTCAAAACTAGTGTTGGGCGTTAAGAGCGTCCTGGGTGGGTTCGATTCCCACATGCCTTCGCCAAAAGAAAGAATGTTAAAAATAATACGAAGTATTGAAAGTGAATACAACATCATAGAAGATAACAGATTACAGAACATTATGTTCTGTAAAATTTTTATAAAGGTAAAAGGAGAATGGGTAATGAAAAATGTGCAGATTCTATTGAGACAACACGTAGGTGCACCTTGTCAGGCCATTGTAAAAAGTGGTGATAAAGTCAAAAAAGGAACATTAATTGCAACACCTACAGGGCTTGGAGCAAATATCTTTTCAAGTGTTTATGGTGAAGTCGAAGATGTTTTAGAGGACAGAATTGTTATTAAGCCAGATGAAGTGCAAAGTGAAGAATTTGAGAAGATTGAAGAAGGTAGCAAACTTGAAATGATTAAGGCTGCTGGTATCGTTGGTATGGGAGGGGCAGGATTCCCGACAGGTGTAAAGATTGGAACAGATTTACAAGGTGGATATATTCTTATCAATGCTGCAGAATGTGAACCGGGACTACGCCATAATATTCAACAAATTGAAGAAGAATGTGACAAAGTTGTTCGTGGTGTGAAATATACAATGGAGATTTCTAATGCGGCAAAAGCAATTTTTGCTATTAAGAAGAAAAATGAAAAAGCAGTTAAGATATTAAAAGAAACATTAAAAGATGAAGAAGCGATTTCTATTCATTTACTTCCAGACATTTATCCGATGGGAGAAGAAAGAGCGGTCGTAAGAGAATGTCTTGGCATTGAATTAAAACCAGAAGAACTTCCTTCTGTAGCGAAATCAATTGTAATTAATGTAGAGACTTTAGCAAGAATTACAGAGGCGATTGAAGAAAGAAAACCTTGCTTCAGCAAAAACTTAACAGTAATTGGTAAGTTGAATGGTGGTAATACACCACATGTATTTAAAGATGTTCCAGTTGGAACTAGTGTGGAAGAGTTGATTGAAAGAGCTGGTGGAATTGATGGAGAATATGGCGAAATCATTATGGGTGGTCCTTTTACTGGAAAAGCAACAACATTAGAAGCACCTATTACAAAAACAACAGGTGGAATTATTGTGACAATAGAATTCCCAGACTTACATGGTGCAACGATGGGTGTCTTAGTCTGTGCTTGTGGTGGGGACGAAGCGCGTATGCGTGATCTCGCTGAAAAAATGAACACAAAAGTTGTTTCAATAGCAAGATGTAAGCAAGCTCAAGAGATGAAGAGTGGTGCATTGAAATGTGAAAGACCTGGTAATTGTCCTGGACAGGTTAAAAATAGTATGCAGTTTAAAAAGGATAAATGTGAATATATTATTATTGGTAATTGTTCAGATTGTTCAAATACGGTTATGGGTTCAGCACCAAAAATGAACTTAAAAGTACTTCATCAAACAGATCATGTGATGAGAACAATCGGTCACCCATTATATAGATATTTGACTGTTTCTAAACAAGTAGAGCAGGATATTTAAGGAGAGGGGGAACTAGATATGTTAATCACAAATGAAAATATAAAAGAATACGCAGACAGACCAGCAGTTTTTGCAATCAAAATAACAGCGGGAACGGAAATAGCAGTAGAACATTTGGAACATCCAATGTTTTTAGATGATATGGTAAGTTCTAATTTATTTACTTTGGATAAGACTTTGACAATTGGACAAGTTATTGGAGTGAAGGTGGCAAAGGACTGTGATGCATTTACACCTGTTACAGAAGATATAGTAGGCGGAGTGGTGAAACTTACTAAGAAAGAAGAACCAGTTGAAGAAAAAATACAGGAAGTACAAACTGAGACAACAGAACAAGATGGAAATACAATTATTATTTCCATTAAAGAAGGAAAAGATATTTATCTTGAACTTCCACTATAGGTATTACAATCACGAAAGTGATTAGAATATATAAATGATGAAACTTGATTAAACAAGGAGGAAAAGATATGTCAATTACAGCTGAAACAGCGAAAGAACATGCAAAAGATCCTGCAGTATTGTGTTGCAGAGCAGAAGAAGGCATTATAATTGGACCAGAGAACTTAGAGGACCCAGCGATTTTTGATGATTTGGTAGACTCAGGTTTATTAAACTTAGATGGGGTATTAACAATTGAAGAGATCTTAGGTGCGAAATTAACAAAAACTTGCGACTCACTTACACCGATTACACGTGATGTAATTGATGCGATTCAGACAGTTGCTGAAGAAATGAATGAAGCGCCAGCAGAAGTGGCGGCAAAAGTAGCACCAGTGGCAGCAAAAGCAAATGGTGGAGTGTTGAAAATTCACATTGGTGAAGGAAAAGATATTCAGATTGAATTACCTATGAATGTAGGTACAGGTACAGCAAAAGCAGTAGAAATTCCGGCGGGAGCTGAAGTTAAAGAACAAGAGCCAAAATTAATCAGAAGCTTAACAAGAAAGCACTTCAAAATTACAGAAGTAAAGAGAGGACCTGAAACAAAAATTGAAGGAACAACTCTTTACATCAGAGAAGGAATTGAAGAAGAGGCAGTAGCATCTCAAGAACTAGTAAATAGTTTAAAAATTGATGTTATTACACCAGCAGAATATCACACATATTCAGAAACAATTATGGATGTTCAGCCAATCGCTACAAAAGATGGAGACGATGAAATTGGTTCGGGAGCAACAAGAGTTCTTGATGGCGTTGTTATGATGGTAACAGGTACAGATGCTAATGGGGTTCAGATTGGTGAATTCGGCTCATCTGAAGGATATTTAGATGAAAATATTATGTGGGGACGTCCAGGAGCACCAGAAGAAGGTGAAATCTTCATTAAAACAGAAGTAGTTATTAAAGAAGGAACAAACATGGAGAGACCGGGTCCTTTAGCTGCTCATACAGCAACAGACATGATTACACAGGAAATCAGAACAGCATTAAAGAAATTAGATGAATCTTTAGTAGTGGAAACAGAAGAGTTTAATCAGTACAGAAGACCTGGAAAGAAAAAAGTTGTTATTGTAAAAGAAATCATGGGACAAGGTGCTATGCACGATAACTTGATTCTTCCTGTAGAACCTGTAGGTGTACTTGGTGCGAAACCAAACGTAGATTTAGGAAATGTACCTGTAATGGTATCTCCACTTGAAGTGTTAGATGGATGTATCCATGCACTTACTTGTATTGGACCTGCATCAAAAGAAATGTCAAGACATTACTGGAGAGAACCATTAGTACTTGAAGCACTTCATGATGAAGAAATTGACTTATGTGGAGTTATTTTCGTAGGAAGTCCACAGATTAATGCTGAAAAGTTCTATGTATCTAAACGTGTAGGTATGATGGTAGAAGCGCTTGATGTAGATGGTGCATTTATCACAACAGAAGGTTTTGGTAACAACCACATCGACTTTGCAAGTCATCATGAACAAATTGGTATGAGAGGTGTTCCAGTTGTAGGGTTATCTTTCTGTGCTGTTCAAGGTGCTTTGGTAGTTGGTAACAAATACATGACAAATATGATTGATAATAATAAATCTGAAGCAGGTATCGAAAACGAGGTTCTTGCTTGCAATACTCTTTGTCATGAAGATGCAATTCGTGCTCTTGCAATGCTTAAAACAGCAATGGCTGGTGAAGAAGTGAAAAAACCAGAAAAGAAATGGAATCCAAATGTAAAAGCAACTAACGTTGAATTAATCTCTAACGTAACAGGTAAACCGATAGAACTTGTTAAAAACGAGCAATCATTACCAATGAGCGAAAAGAGAAGAAAAAAATACAACTAAATTCGGGTGATTGATATGAAATATGGCGATAAATTAATCAGAATGGAAGGTGTAATCGTGGAAGTTCACGATGGCTGTGTTGCTGTGGACTTGAAAGGGAGATTAGGATATTTGAAAATTCCAATGAGAATGTTGATTACAGATTATCCACTCGTAGTAGGACAAGAAGTTGCATGGAACATGAGTTTTATTGAACAACTTGGTCCAGAAGCCAATGACAAATATATAAGTAACCTAGATGTATATAAACGTAGACAAGAAGAAGCACGTCTGAAAAATGCAAACAATAAGGAGGCAGAATAATGAGTTTAACAACAGTTAAAGGAATACAATCAGAAATTTTCGTTCCGATTACACCTCCATCAGTATGGACTCCTGTAACAAAGGAAATCAAAGATATGACAGTAGCGCTTGCAACAGCTGCTGGAGTTCATCATAAAGATGATGAAAGATTTAACCTTGCTGGAGACTTTACATGGAGAAAAATTACAGATACAATGAAATCAGAAGATTTGATGGTATCACATGGTGGATATGATAACGGTGATGTTAACAAAGACATCAACTGTATGTTCCCAATTGATAGAATTCATGAGTTAGCAAAAGAAGGGTTTATTAAAGCTTGTGCACCTGTACATGCAGGTTTCATGGGTGGTGGTGGAAACCAGGAAAAATTCAAACATGAAACTGGTCCAGCTATTGCTCAGATGTTTAAAGAAGAAGGGGTAGATGCTGTACTTCTTACTGCTGGTTGAGGTACTTGCCACCGCTCTGCAGTATTGGTGCAGAGAGCGATTGAAGAAGCTGGAATTCCAACAATTATTATTGCAGCTCTTCCACCAGTTGTACGTCAATCTGGAACACCACGTGCGGTTGCTCCATTAGTTCCAATGGGTGCTAATGCCGGAGAACCAAACAACAAAGAAATGCAAACTGCTATCGTAAAGGCAACATTAGAACAATTAGTAGAAATCCAGACACCTGGAAAAATTGTTCCACTTCCATTTGAATACGTAGCTAAAGTTTAATTATAAAGTATCACCTGTAGTGTTATGCTGCGGGTGATACTTTTTTGTGATTTATGATATAATATATAATAAGAAGAAAAAGAGGTGAATGGGATGGCGCAAAAAATGAAAGACTTAAGGAGATTGGTGATAAAAGCATTTCATATAAAAGCAGTAGAGGAAGGAAATGAGAACAGAGTATCTTCTATAGGAAAAATGAAAGTTAGGTCGGGGTTCACAAGGATAGATGAGGAAAAATCTGGAATTGATACGATAGAAGTTGCGATTGTGAAACCCGGGGAACATAATCGATGGACAAATAGTATAATGGATATTATTCCTATTTCAACAAAAGTGCTTGGTAGATTGGGAGAAGGAATAACCCATACATTGACAGGCGTATATGTGGTTTTGACGGGAGTGGATGTAAATGGAAAACAGACTGCAGAGTTTGGCTCTTCAGAAGGAAATTTGGAAGAAAAATTATATTTAGGAAGAGCGGGCACACCTTCTCTAGAGGATTACATCATTTCATTTAATGTAACTTTTAAAGCAGGAATGGGGCAGGAAAGGTGTGGTGTAACGGAAGCACATCAAAAATGTGATGAATTTGTGCAAGAGTTCCGAGAACAAATGAAAAAGTTTAAAGGTGAGGAATGTACAGAACGGCATGAATATCATGATATTGTACGGCCAGGAAAAAAACGTGTTTTAATCGTAAAACAGGTTGCTGGTCAAGGCGCAATGTATGACACGCATTTATTTGGGAATGAGCCTTCAGGAATGGAGGGGGGACGTTCGATTATAGAAATGGGGAATATGCCGGTGCTTGTAACACCGAATGAATACAGAGACGGAATTATCCGTTCTATGCAATAGGAGGTAGGACATGGGGATTGGACCATCGACAAAAGAAACGTCATTGCATCACTTTCGTGATCCATTGTTAGAGGTTGTATCTTCAGATGAAGATTTAGATTTAATGGGAATTTTACTTGTAGGCACACCGGATGCAAATGAGGATAAAATGCTTGTAGGAAGACGGACGGCTGTTTGGGCAGAAGGAATGCGAGCGGATGGGGTGATTATTTCCTCTGATGGATGGGGGAATAGTGATGTAGATTTTACAAATACGGTAGAAGAACTTGCCACAAGAGGGATTGAAGTTACGGGGTTGAATTTTAGTGGGGCAGTAGGACAGTTTGTAGTGGTAAATGAATATTTAGATGGGATTATAGATATTAATAAAAGTGAAAGTGGAACAGAAACATGTGTAGTTGGTGAAAATAATGTAACCACTTTAGATGTAAAAAAAGCTGTTGCAAGATTAAAATTAAAAATGCGAAAAAAAGAAGAAAGACTGTGAGGGGAAATCACAGTCTTTTTGCATCTCTTAAAAAAATAAGAGAGGTATATAACATAACGCATATAGCGATAATGGTTAAAATATGCATAGGAAGAGAAGTGGTAATTTTGTACGCAACAAATACACCGATGACTCCGAAAATACTAATAGTCAATGCTGCTTTTCTATCATATTTCCCAGAGCGAATAAATTGGATACTTGCTGATGGCATAAGAAAGGCGCACGATCCCATCATTATAGGGAAAGCAGCAGCGACATTTAATCCCAAGGCACTTACCATAGCCATGCAAGGAGCGTAGAGTCCGACACCAACTGTCATAAGTGCTCCGAGAAGTGTGTTAAAGAAAATGCCAAGAAGGAGTTTGTATCCCCTTAGTCCATAAGTTAAATGCTTGGAAATTATAGAGGTTAGATTTCGATCATTTAAAGAAAGCATCTTCTCATGTTTAAATTTTTTTATGAGAGAATTTAATTCATTCATTGTTATAGAAGGAGCTGAATAAATTTCCTTTTCTGTATCACTTAAAGTATGGTTGTTTTTTATACGATAAATCCATTCGTTGCTATTCTGGATAGTAAATCCATTAGCGTTTAATTCGCGAACAATAGATTCGGGAGTAAGAGTTTTTTCAAAAGGTCCTATATGAGCTAGTTTTAGAGAGAGAATAATTGCTAATATAATAAGGGCAAATCCAAGTGCTGTACGAATAATTTTTGGTGACCATTTTGAAACGATGGAAGCACCATAAATTCCACCGATAACAGCACCACCGATTAAAAAAATAAGGGTAGTTTCCTCTATTTTAATAAGGTGGAGAAATAATAAAAATTCCGCTATAGTAGGAAGGGTGTGTGCGACATTTAAAGTTCCAGGCATTTTTTCGTCGGAACATGAATGGGTAAATTTAAACGCAGCTTGACAAGTAGCGAAGCTTCCAATCCCCCAAGTGTCTAAGAGGTCGCTGAAAAAGCCAATGAAAGCAAGTGGGAAAAAATTGTGTCTGGAAAAATCGGATTTATGCTTTAAGCAGTCGGTGATGAAGATGATAGAGAAAAAAAGAGCGTAAAGACAAATAGATGTTTTTATAATATATACGAAATTCATTGCATTTCCTCCTATTATAATAGATAATAGTTTATTATAGTCAAAGGACTAAAAAATCATACATATGCATAAAAAGCAAAAGAAATATTGTATTGAAAAAAATACAATATTTTAAAAAAAACACTTGAAAAAAATGAAAACCTTTAGTATACTTAAAAAGCTGTGACATGATAGCGATGAAACGAGAGGTTGCTACTTATAATAGTAGGTGTTCCGCGGAGCGAATGTCAAGTTAGGAAACTGGCGACAAGTCACTGTACGAATCAATAACAGCCACTGAAACGTGGTAACAACGTGTGAAGAGATTAGGACACACACGGGAGAGTGTACAGTCACCGCTTGTCGTACTGAAGTTGAAAGTACGAAAAGGAGGCGACTTTTTTTATGGCAAGTCAAGTAATGAGAATTACACTTAAAGCATATGATCACCAATTGGTAGATGCATCTGCAAAAAAAATCATCGAAACTGTAAAGAAAAATGGAGCACAGGTGAGTGGACCGGTACCACTTCCAACTAAGAAGGAAGTTGTAACAATTTTAAGAGCGGTTCATAAATACAAAGATTCCAGAGAACAGTTCGAACAGAGAACTCATAAGAGACTTATTGATATCATCACACCAACACAGAAAACTGTTGATGCATTATCAAGATTAGAAATGCCAGCAGGTGTTTATATTGATATCAAAATGAAAAACAAATAATTTAGACAGTATCAATCCTAAAATTTAGGATGAACACTACGGTGTTCCGCTGTAAATCACAGGAGGTAATTATAATGAAGAAAGCTATTTTAGCGACTAAAGTCGGAATGACTCAAATCTTCAACGAAGACGGAGCTTTAACTCCAGTAACTGTACTTCAAGCTGGACCATGTGTAGTAACACAGATTAAAACAGTTGAAAACGACGGTTACAGCGCTGTTCAGGTTGGTTTTGTTGACAAAAAAGATAAAATTGTTAACGTAGACAAGAATGGCAAAAAAGAAATCGTGCACAGACACGGTGTGACAAAAGCAGAAAAAGGACATTTTGACAAAGCTGGTGTTTCAGGTAAAAGATTTGTAAGAGAATTCAAGTTTGAAAATGCTGACGAGTACACATTAGCACAGGAAATCAAAGCTGATATCTTTGCTGCAGGAGATAAAATAGATGCTACTGCAATTTCAAAAGGTAAAGGATTCCAAGGTGCTATTAAGAGACATAACCAACACAGAGGTCCTATGACTCATGGTTCTAAATTCCATCGTCATGCAGGTTCTAATGGTTCTGCATCTGATCCAAGTAAAGTTTTCAAAGGTAAGAAGATGCCAGGACACATGGGAAGTAAGAAAATTACAATTCAGAATCTTGAAATCGTAAGAGTAGATGCTGAAAACAACTTAATCTTAGTAAAAGGATCAGTTCCAGGACCTAAGAAATCTTTAGTAACAATTAAAGAAAGCGTAAAAGCAATCTAGTCTTTAATAGGAAAGGAGGAACACACAGATGGCAAACGTATCTGTTTATAATATCGAAGGTAATGAAGTTGGAACAATCGACTTAAACGATGCTGTATTCGGTGTTGAAGTAAACGAACACTTATTACACATGGCGGTTGTGAACCAACTTGCAAATAAACGTCAAGGAACACAGAAAGCGAAAACTCGTTCGGAAGTTTCTGGCGGTGGTAGAAAACCATGGAGACAAAAAGGAACAGGACATGCAAGACAAGGTTCTACAAGATCTCCACAATGGACAGGCGGTGGAGTGGTATTTGCTCCAACACCAAGAGACTACTCTTTTAAATTGAATAAAAAAGAGAAAAGAGCAGCTCTTAAATCAGCTCTTACATCAAGAGTATTAGAAAACAAATTTATCGTTCTTGATGAAATTAATTTTGGAGAAATCAAAACAAAGAATTTCCAGAATGTATTAAATAACTTAAACGTATCTAAAGCATTAGTTGTATTAGAAGATGATAATAGAAATGCAGAATTATCTGCAAGAAACATTGCTACAGTTAAAACAGCAAAAACAAATACAATCAATGTATATGACATCTTGAAATACAACACAGTAGTTACTACAAAAGCTGTTGTTGAAAAAATTGAGGAGGTGTATGCATAATGGCAAACATTCAGTATTATGATGTGATCCTTAAACCAGTAGTTACAGAAAAAAGTATGGAACTTATGGGAGATAAGAAATACACTTTCTTAGTTCACACAGAAGCTACAAAAAATCAGATTAAAGAAGCAGTAGAAAAAATGTTCGAAGGAACAAAAGTAAAAAGTGTTAATACAATGAATCTTGATGGAAAAACAAAAAGACGTGGTATGACATTTGGAAAAACTGCTAAAACAAAAAAAGCAATCGTTCAGTTAACAGCTGATTCAGCTGATATCGAAATTTTCGAAGGATTATAAAATAACCGGCACGAAAGTGCAAGAGACTATACGCATAAAAGCGTGACAACAAATAATTCAGAGTAACGAAAGGAGACAAAGTAATGGGAATTAAAACATACCGCCCATATACACCTTCAAGAAGACAGATGACTGGTTCTGATTTCTCAGAAATCACAAAGTCTACACCAGAGAAATCATTAGTTGTTTCTTTGAGCAAGACAGCTGGTCGTAATAATCAGGGTAAAATTACTGTAAGACACCGCGGAGGCGGAGCAAAAAGAAAATATAGAATCATCGACTTCAAAAGAAGAAAAGATGGAATTCCAGCAACTGTAATTGGAATTGAATATGATCCAAACAGAACTGCAAATATCGCATTAATTTGTTATGCAGATGGAGAAAAAGCATACATCCTTGCTCCAGAAGGATTAACAGATGGAATGAAAGTTATGAATGGACCAGAAGCAGAAGTAAGAGTAGGTAACTGTTTGCCACTTTCTGAAATCCCAGTAGGTACACAAATTCATAACATTGAGTTGTATCCAGGAAAAGGTGGACAGTTGGTTCGTTCAGCAGGAAACAGCGCTCAGTTAATGGCGAAAGAAGGAAAATATGCAACACTTAGATTACCATCAGGTGAAATGAGAATGGTTCCAATCGTATGTAGAGCATCTATCGGTGTTATCGGAAATGGTGACCATAACTTGATCAACATCGGTAAAGCAGGACGTAAACGTCACATGGGATTCAGACCAACAGTTCGTGGTTCTGTCATGAACCCTAATGACCATCCACATGGTGGTGGTGAAGGTAAGACTGGTATCGGTCGTCCAGGTCCAAGCACACCTTGGGGCAAACCAGCACTTGGTCTTAAGACTAGAAAGAAAAACAAACAGTCTAACAAATTAATCGTTAGAAGAAGAGATGGTAAAGGTATCAAATAAATAGTTAGTTTACAAGGAGGTTAGAACCTATGGCTCGCTCACTTAAAAAAGGACCATTTGCAGATGAAAGCTTACTTAAAAAAGTAGAAGCTATGAACGCTGCAGGTGATAAATCAGTTATAAAAACTTGGTCACGTCGTTCTACAATCTTCCCACAATTCATTGGACATACAATCGCTGTTCATGATGGAAGAAAACATGTGCCTGTATATGTAACAGAGGATATGGTTGGACATAAACTTGGAGAATTTGTTGCAACAAGAACATACAGAGGACACGGAAAAGACGAAAAGAAATCAAGAGTTCGTTAATCAATTGTAATTTGAAAGGAGGGTTCATCCATGGCAAAAGGACATAGATCCCAAATCAAAAGAGAGAGAAATGCAAATAAGGACACTAGACCATCAGCTAAGTTATCTTATGCTAGAGTTTCTGTTCAGAAAGCATGTTTCGTATTAGATGCCATTAGAGGTAAGGATGTACAAACAGCACTTGGTATTTTAACTTACAATCCAAGATATGCTTCAAGCTTAATAAAGAAATTATTAGAATCAGCAATTGCAAATGCTGAAAATAACAACGGAATGAATGTTGAAAACCTTTATATTGAAGAATGCTACGCAAATAAAGGACCAACAATGAAGAGAATTAAACCGAGAGCACAGGGTAGAGCTTACAGAATCGAAAAGAGAATGAGCCACATTACTTTAGTGCTTAATGAAAGATAAGGAGGGCAATAATGGGACAGAAAGTTAATCCTCATGGCTTAAGAGTCGGTGTTATCAAAGAATGGGACTCTAAATGGTATGCAGAAGAAAAATTTGCAGATTATTTAGTAGAAGACCATAAAATTAGAACATTTCTTAAAAAGAAATTATACAGTGCAGGAGTTTCTAAGATCGAAATCGAAAGAGCTTCTGACCGTGTGAAAATTATTATCTATACAGCAAAACCAGGCGTAGTAATCGGTAAAGGTGGAGCTGAAATTGAAAAAGTAAAAGCAGAACTTCAGAAATTTACAGATAAAAAATTAGTTGTAGACATTAAAGAAATTAAAAGACCAGATAAAGATGCTCAGTTAGTTGCTGAAAACATTGCTTTACAGTTAGAAAATCGTATTTCTTTCAGACGTGCAATGAAATCTTGTATGTCAAGAACAATGAAAGCAGGAGCACTTGGAGTTAAAACTTCTGTATCAGGACGTCTTGGTGGAGCTGATATGGCTCGTACAGAGTTCTATAGCGAAGGAACTATTCCACTTCAGACACTTAGAGCAGACATCGATTATGGATTCGCAGAAGCAGACACAACTTACGGAAAAGTTGGTGTTAAAGTTTGGATCTATAAAGGCGAAGTTCTTCCAACAAAAGAAACTAAGGAAGGGAGCGATAAATAATTATGTTAATGCCAAAAAGAGTAAAACGTCGTAAACAATTCCGTGGTTCTATGAAAGGAAAAGCTTTACGCGGAAATAAAATCACAAATGGTGAATATGGTATCGTAGCAACAGAACCATGCTGGATTCGTTCAAACCAGATCGAAGCTGCCCGTATTGCGATGACTCGTTACATCAAACGTGGTGGTAAAGTATGGATTAAAATATTCCCAGACAAACCAGTAACTACAAAACCAGCTGAAACACGTATGGGTTCAGGAAAAGGAACTCTTGAATACTGGGTAGCAGTTGTAAAACCAGGACGCGTTATGTTCGAACTTGCTGGAGTACCAGAAGAAACAGCACGTGAAGCATTACGTCTTGCAATGCACAAATTACCTTGTAAATGTAAGATAGTTTCTCGCGAAGATTTAGAAGGCGGTGATAACAGTGAAAATTAATACATTTGTAAAAGATTTAAAAGCAAAATCAGTTGCAGAATTAAACGAAGAATTAGTAGCTGCTAAAAAGGAACTTTTTAACTTAAGATTCCAAAACGCAACAAATCAATTAGATAACACAAGCAGAATTAAAGAAGTTAGAAAAAATATTGCTAGAATTCAGACAGTAATTACAGAAGCTTCTAAAGCGGAATAAAATACTGAGCTTTGTGTAAAAATTGTGAAAGGAGCAAAACTGTGGAAAGAAATTTAAGAAAAACACGTGTTGGTAAAGTTGTTAGCAACAAAATGGATAAAACTATTGTAGTTGCAGTTGAAGACCACGTAAAACATCCTCTTTACAACAAAATCGTAAAGAGAACATATAAATTGAAAGCGCATGATGAAGCAAATGAATGCAACATCGGTGATAAAGTAAAAGTTATGGAAACAAGACCATTATCTAAAGATAAGAGATGGAGACTTGTTGAAGTTATGGAAAAAGTAAAATAGTATTTAAGGAGGGTTACCTGCATGATACAGCAAGAAAGTAGACTTAAAGTAGCAGACAATACAGGTGCTAAAGAATTACTTTGCATCCGTGTATTAGGTGGTTCTACTAGAAGATATGCAAGCATTGGTGATGTAATCGTTGCTTCTGTTAAAGACGCAACACCAGGTGGCGTTGTTAAAAAAGGTGATGTAGTAAAAGCTGTAGTTGTTCGTACAGTAAATAAAACACGTCGTAAAGACGGTTCTTACATCAGATTTGATGAAAATGCTGCTGTAATTATTAAAGATGACAAGAATCCAAAAGGAACTCGTATTTTTGGACCAGTAGCGAGAGAGCTTCGTGAAAAACAATTTATGAAAATTGTTTCATTAGCTCCAGAAGTACTATAAGGAGGTACCTGTATGTCAACAATGAAAATTAAAAAAGGTGATACAGTTAAAGTGATCGCTGGAAAAGATAAAGACAAAGAAGGCAAAGTAATTGCTGTAAACAAAAAAGATAATACAGTATTAGTTGAAGGTGTCAATATGTTGACAAAGCACACAAAACCAAGTGCGACTAATCAGAATGGTGGAATTGTTCGCCAGGAAGGACCTATTGATGCTTCTAACGTAATGTATCTTCACAAAGGAACAGCCACAAGAGTAGGCTTTAAAATGGACGGAGATAAAAAAGTACGTTTCGCAAAATCAACAGGCGAAGTTATCGACTAATTCAGGGAAGGAGGAAAATCACTTTGAGTAGACTTAAAGAAACATACCAGAATGAAATCGTTGACGCAATGATTAAAAAATTCGGTTATAAAAATATTATGGAAGTGCCAAAACTTGATAAAGTTGTTATCAACATGGGTGTTGGTGAAGCAAAAGATAATCATAAAGTGTTAGAATCTGCTGTAGCAGACCTTGAAAAGATTGCAGGACAGAAAGCAGTTCTTACAAAAGCAAAAAAATCAGTAGCGAACTTCAAACTTAGAGAAGGAATGGCTATTGGATGTAAAGTTACTTTAAGAGGAGAAAAAATGTATGAATTTGTTGATCGTTTAATCAACCTTGCATTACCTCGTGTACGTGACTTTAGAGGTGTAAATCCTAACGCATTTGATGGAAGAGGTAACTATGCTCTTGGAATTAAAGAACAATTAATTTTCCCTGAAATCGAATACGATAAAATCGATAAAGTAAGAGGAATGGATATCATCTTTGTTACAACAGCAAAAACTGACGAAGAAGCTCGTGAATTATTGACACAGTTCAATATGCCATTTACAAAATAGTAGGGAGGAACAATTTCATGGCAAAAACATCTATGAAAATTAAACAACAACGTAAACAAAAATTCTCTACTAGAGAGTATAATCGTTGTAAAATTTGTGGACGTCCACACGCATATTTAAGAAAATACGGAATTTGCAGAGTTTGCTTCCGTGAATTAGCATATAAGGGACAGATCCCTGGAGTAAAAAAAGCTTCTTGGTAGAAGTAGAAGCAACTTAGTGAAAACTAGGATATCCGTAGTAGAAGTGGTCGGTTATACCGACTACATCTGAAGGATGTAACAATAAAGGTAAAGAAAAAGGAGGCAACTTCAAATGACTATGAGTGATCCAATTGCAGATATGCTTACAAGAATTCGTAATGCAAATACTGCTAAACATGATACAGTAGATGTTCCAGCATCTAAAATGAAAATCGCTATTGCTGATATTCTTTTCAATGAAGGATACATTGCAAAATATGACATCGTAGAAGATGGATGTTTTAAAACAATCCACATCACATTAAAATACGGTGCTGACAAAAATGAAAAAGTTATTTCAGGTCTTAAGAGAATTTCAAAACCAGGTCTTCGTGTATATGCGAACAGAGATGAACTTCCTAGAGTATTAGGTGGACTTGGAACAGCAATTATTTCAACAAACCAAGGTGTTATTACAGATAAAGAAGCAAGAAAACTTAACGTAGGTGGAGAAGTACTTGCATTCGTTTGGTAAGTTGAAAAGAGTTTAATGAGAGGTCGTTCTTTGTGCTTGGAATGGTTCCTAGTGAAAAGAACTACTATAAATAACGAGTTAAGAGCTCGATGCAACTGAAAACAGAGAAACTTATAGTTTTTCCGAAAATTTAAGTGTAGGAGGTAACGGTATGTCACGTATAGGAAGACTGCCAGTAGCAATTCCAGCAGGAGTAACTGTTGAAATCGCTGAAAACAACAAAGTGACTGTAACAGGTCCTAAAGGAACTCTTGTAAGAGAACTTCCAGTAGAAATGGAAATTAAAAAAGAAGGCGAAGAAGTTGTAGTAACAAGACCAAGTGATTTAAAAAGAATGAAAGCTTTACATGGTCTTACAAGAACATTAATCAACAACATGGTTGTTGGTGTTACTCAGGGATATGAAAAAGTTCTTGAAGTAAACGGTGTTGGTTACAGAGCAGCTAAATCAGGAAACAAATTAACATTAAACTTAGGATACTCACATCCAGTAGAAATGACTGATCCAGAAGGTGTTGAAACAGTACTTGAGGGACAGAACAAAATTACTGTAAAGGGTATCGATAAAGAAAAAGTAGGCCAATACGCAGCTGAAATCAGAGATAAAAGAAGACCTGAACCATATAAAGGTAAAGGTATTAAATATGCTGATGAAGTTATCAGACGTAAAGTTGGTAAGACTGGTAAAAAATAATTAAGGAGAGTGTGAAGATGGTTAGTAAAAAATCAAGAAGCGAAGTTCGTGTAAACAAACATAGAAAATTACGTAACCGTTTCAGCGGTACAGCTGAAAGACCACGTTTAGCTGTGTTTAGAAGTAATAATCATATGTATGCTCAAATTATTGACGATACAGTTGGAAATACTCTAGTTTCAGCATCTACTCTTCAGAAAGAAGTAAAAGCAGAATTAGAAAAAACTAACAACGTTGATGCAGCAGCATACTTAGGAACAGTAATTGCTAAAAGAGCAATTGAAAAAGGTATTAATACTGTTGTCTTTGATAGAGGCGGCTTTATATACCAAGGAAAAATCAAAGCGTTAGCAGATGCAGCTAGAGAAGCTGGATTAGAATTCTAGGAGGAGGAACACACATGAAACAAAATCGTATTGATGCTAGTCAATTAGAACTAACAGAAAAAGTGGTATCAATCAAACGTGTAACCAAAGTTGTTAAAGGTGGTCGTAACTTCAGATTCACAGCTTTAGTAGTTGTTGGCGATGGAAATGGCCATGTTGGTGCAGGTTTAGGAAAAGCAGCAGAAATTCCTGAAGCAATTCGTAAAGGAAAAGAAGATGCAATGAAAAAAATGGTAACAGTTGCATTAGATGAACACAATAGTGTAACACATGATTTAATTGGTAAATTCGGTAGTGCATCCGTATTACTTAAAAAAGCTCCAGAAGGTACTGGAGTTATCGCTGGGGGTCCAGCACGTGCGGTAATCGAACTTGCAGGTATCAAAAATATCCGTACTAAATCATTAGGTTCTAACAATAAACAAAACGTAGTACTTGCTACAATTAATGGGTTAAGTCAAATTAAAACTCCAGAAGAAGTAGCTAAGCTTCGCGGTAAATCTGTTGAAGAAATCTTAGGCTAAGGAGGAGATTGAAAATGGCAAATTTAAAAATCACATTAGTAAAATCTACAATCGGTGCTGTACCAAAACACAAAAAAACAGTTGAAGCGTTAGGGTTAAAAAAGGTAAACAAAACAGTTGAATTACCTGATAACGCTGCAACAAGAGGAATGGTACAACAGGTAAGACATTTAGTAAAAGTAGAAGAAGTTTAATATTGGATAAGGAGGTGTCACGATGAACTTATCAAATTTAAGACCTGCAGATGGGTCAAAACACAGTGATAATTTCAGAAGAGGTCGTGGACATGGTTCTGGAAACGGCAAAACAGCGGGAAAAGGACACAAAGGTCAGAAAGCACGTTCAGGCGGCACAAGACCAGGCTTTGAAGGTGGACAGATGCCATTATACAGAAGAATACCAAAAAGAGGTTTCACTAACAGAAACACAAAAGAAATTATTGGTATTAATGTAGATGCTTTAGAAGCATTTGATAACGATACAGTGGTTTCAATTGAAACACTTATCGAAGCAGGGATTGTAAAAAATCCTAGAGATGGAGTAAAAATTCTTGGTAATGGAGAATTAACTAAGAAGCTTACAGTTCAGGCAAATGCTTTTAGTGCATCTGCAGTAGAGAAAATTGAAGCTCTTGGTGGAAAAGCAGAGGTGATCTAATTGCTTAAGACATTCCGTAGGGCTTTTCAGATTGAGGATGTTAGAAAACGTATTTTTTATACGTTTCTAATGTTACTCGTTATCAGAATAGGGTCAATTTTACCAACTCCGGGAGTTGACCCAACATATATTCAGAATTTTTTCAAAAGTCAAACAGGTGAAGCATTCAACTTTTTCAGCGCGTTTACAGGTGGTTCGTTGGAGAGAATGTCGATTTTTGCGTTGAGTATTACTCCATATATTACTTCATCAATTATTATGCAACTTCTTACAATTGCTATTCCGAAATTGGAAGAAATGCAAAAAGATGGAGAAGATGGAAGGAAGAAAATTGCTTCAATTACACGTTATGTGACAGTAGTTCTTGCTTTAGTTGAATCAACAGCAATGTCAGTTGGTTTTGGAAGAAGTGGATTACTTGTAAAATATAACTTTGTAAATGTAGCAGTTGCTGTATTAACATTAACAGCAGGTTCGGCATTTCTTATGTGGGTTGGTGAAAGAATTACAGAAAAAGGAATCGGAAATGGTATTTCTATCGTGTTGTTGATTAATATTATTTCACGTATGCCTAGTGATTTTATGACACTTTACACAAAATTTATGAAAGGCAAATCACTTGCTAAAGCAGGTCTTGCAGGATTAATTATTTTAGCAATTTTACTTATGGTAGTTATTTTTGTAATTATTCTTCAAGACGGACAAAGAAAGATTTCAGTTCAGTATTCACAAAAAGTACAGGGAAGAAAGAACGTAGGTGGACAATCTACATTTATTCCATTAAAAGTGAATACTGCCGGTGTAGTTCCGGTAATTTTTGCTTCCTCATTAATGCAAACTCCAGTTGTTATTGCTGGATTTTTAGGAAAAGGTAATGGCAGTGGAATTGGAAGTGAGATTTTAAAAGGATTATCTTCAAATAACTGGTGTAATCCAGAAAACTTAAAATATTCTTGGGGATTAGTACTTTATATCGTACTTACTATTGTATTTGCATATTTCTATACGTCGATTACATTTAATCCATTAGAAATTGCAAATAATATGAAAAAGAGCGGTGGGTTTGTTCCGGGAATTCGTCCTGGAAAACCAACAGTTGAATATCTGACAAAGATTTTAAATTATATTATCTTTATCGGAGCAGTAGGACTTGTAATTGTTCAAGTAATTCCATTCGTATTTAATGGATGGTTGGGAGCAAATGTTTCATTTGCAGGCACATCACTTATTATTATTGTAGGTGTTGTATTAGAAACTTTGAAACAGGTTGAATCTCAAATGCTTGTACGTAATTATAAAGGTTTCTTAAATAATTAATTATTTAGTGTCCTGTGTCAGCTTGTATATCGGGTTGATGCAGAACACTAAAATGCTATACGGACATTTTTATAAAATCATGTAACTCATAGTGAGGAGGAGAATGATGAAGATTATTATGCTGGGGGCTCCAGGAGCAGGAAAAGGTACACAGGCAAAAAAAATTGCTGAAAAATATGGCATTCCACATATTTCTACAGGAGACATTTTTAGAGCCAATATTAAAAATGGAACAGAATTAGGAAAAAAAGCAAAGACATATATGGATGAAGGACTTCTTGTTCCAGATGAATTGGTTGTTGATTTAGTGGTAGATCGTGTACAACAAGAAGACTGTAAGAACGGATATGTATTAGATGGATTCCCAAGAACAATTCCACAAGCAGATGCATTGGATAAGGCACTTGCTAAATTGGGAGAAAAAATGGATTATGCAATTAATGTAGAAGTTCCAGATGCGAACATTGTAAATCGTATGTCAGGTAGAAGAGCTTGTGTTGGATGTGGGGCAACATATCATATTGTACACGCACCAACAAAAGAAGAAAATATTTGTGATACTTGCGGTGGAGAATTGATTTTAAGAGATGATGACAAACCGGAAACAGTTCTAAAACGCCTCAGAGTATATCATGAACAGACACAGCCACTTATCCAATATTATACAGATAAGAATATCCTTGTAGAAGTTGATGGAACAGTGGATTTAGAAGATGTATTTAAAGCAATTGTAAGAATTCTAGGAGAATAAGAATATGCCTGTATCGATAAAATCCGCAAGGGAAATAGAATTAATGACGGAGGCAGGAAGAATACTTGCAATCGTACATGAAGAAATTGAGAAGGCATTGCATCCGGGAATGACAACATTGGATATTGATCGGTTGGGAGAAGAAGTAATTAGAAGTTATGGCTGTATCCCTTCTTTTCTAAATTACAACGGGTATCCAGCATCTATATGCGTTTCTGTAAATGATGAAGTAGTCCACGGAATTCCGAGCAGCAAACGTATTTTACAAGAAGGCGATATTGTAGGAATTGATGCAGGAGTTATTTATAAGGGATACCATTCCGATGCAGCAAGAACCCATGGCATCGGGGAAATAAATAAAGATGCAAAAGAATTGATCAAGGTAACAAGAGAATCTTTCTTTGAAGGCATTAAATATGCGAAAGAAGGACATTACCTATTTGAAATTTCGGCAGCGATAGGCAGATATGCAAAAGAAAGAGGGTTCGGAGTTGTTCGCGATTTGTGTGGACATGGAATAGGCGTAAATCTGCATGAAGCACCTGAAATACCGAATTATGAGATGAACAGAAAAGGGATGAAACTACGTGCCGGAATGACACTGGCAATCGAGCCGATGATAAATGCGGGAAATTATCAAGTGGATTGGCTTAATGATGATTGGACAGTAGTTACAAGGGATGGCTCTTTATCTGCGCATTACGAAAATACGGTGCTGATTACAGAAAATGAACCGAAGTTATTGACCTTATTAAAGTAAAGGAAATTACTATGGAAAGATTTGAAGTAGGAATGCTGGCGAAGTCAAAAGCAGGACATGATAAAGAAAATGTATATGTATTGATTGATATGGATAATTCATATGTATATTTGGCTGATGGAAGAATACGAACGCTTGAGAAGCCAAAAAAGAAAAAATATAAACATGTACAGATTATCAGAGAAATAAATAAAGATATACCTGTGACAGACAATGTAGCCATTAAACGAATTTTAAAATTATATAATAGGGAGGAAGCATAAAATGTCAAAAGCTGATGTAATTGAAATTGAAGGAACAGTAGTAGAAAAGTTGCCAAACGCAATGTTTCAGGTAGAATTGGAAAATGGACACCAAGTGTTAGCGCACATTAGTGGAAAACTTCGTATGAATTTCATTAAAATTTTACCAGGAGATAAAGTAACATTAGAATTATCTCCATATGATTTATCTAAAGGAAGAATTATCTGGAGAGATAAATAAAAAAGTATTGACTTTTAGATGGACAGAATGCTATAATATAGAGCGAACTGTTTTGATAGAGTTGCAAATAAACGGTAATCAATGTAGGCAGAGCAGTGGATGAAAGGAGGATTTGACGTGAAGGTTAGATCATCAGTTAAACCAATTTGCGAAAAATGCAAAATCATTAAAAGAAAAGGAAGCATCAGAGTAATCTGTGAAAATCCTAAACACAAACAAAGACAAGGATAATTATCGTTGTCGATTTTGTGCGTAGTAGCACAAACTTAATTAGGCGGCTGTAGTATGGACACACCAGGCGGTGTGTAGATACTATTAATATACAGGGAAATCATTCTCCGATGTATATTGCTTATAATACCCGGTGTCATTTCCGGGAAAGGTCACATGTTTCGTGACTGGAAGTAAAGATACTTCCCAATTTGA
The DNA here is from genome assembly GCA_020024645.1 of Faecalimonas sp. Classification (GTDB taxonomy): domain Bacteria; phylum Bacillota; class Clostridia; order Lachnospirales; family Lachnospiraceae; genus Faecalimonas. The sequence goes on along the minus strand of JAHHTN010000001.1, from coordinate 46,045 downwards.
GACAATATTAACCAACAGGGATAATTATATACACACATTTCAGACGATGGAATCCATTGGGCTGTATATATTTATCTACTAAGATTCAAAATGGAGGAAAATTACATGGCTCGTATTGCTGGTGTAGACTTACCAAGAGACAAACGTGTAGAAATCGGATTAACTTACATCTACGGAATTGGTAGAGTAAGTGCTAATAACATTTTAGAGCAGGCTGGAGTAAATCCGGATACTCGTTGTAGAGATTTAACAGACGAAGAAGTAAAAACAATCAGTGCTGTAATCGATGAAAACTATCAGGTAGAAGGTGATTTGCGTAGAGAAATCGCTTTAAATATCAAGAGATTACAAGAAATCGGTTGTTACCGTGGAATTCGTCATAGAAGAGGACTTCCAGTTCGTGGACAGAAAACTAAGACAAACGCAAGAACAAGAAAAGGTCCTAAGAGAACAGTAGCAAACAAAAAGAAATAATAGTTAAGCGTACAGTTTGAAATAAGTGCAAAGTGATATAAGTGTATGAATACACTAAGAGTCACCAAATGAAGAAAATAGAAAAAGAAAGAAAGTAGGTTAGTTTAAATGGCTAAAAAAGTTACAAAAAAAGTGACAAAAAGACGTGTCAAGAAAAACGTTGAACGCGGACAGGCACATATCCAATCATCTTTTAATAATACAATCGTAACATTAACAGATGCTCAGGGAAATGCTTTATCATGGGCAAGTGCTGGTGGTCTAGGATTTAGAGGTTCAAGAAAATCTACTCCGTATGCAGCACAGATGGCAGCTGAAACAGCAGCTAAAGCAGCATTAGTACATGGACTAAAAACAGTAGATGTATTTGTAAAAGGACCAGGTTCAGGAAGAGAAGCAGCAATTCGTGCGCTTCAGGCTTGCGGAATCGACGTAACAAGTATTAAGGACGTAACACCGGTACCACATAACGGATGTCGCCCACCAAAACGTAGAAGAGTCTAATAGGAGGATAATCGAACATGGCAGTAAATAGAGTTCCAGTTCTTAAAAGATGTCGTTCATTAGGTATGGATCCAATCTATTTAGGAATTGATAAAAAATCTAACAGACAGTTAAAAAGAGCAAATAGAAAAATGAGCGAGTATGGTCTTCAGTTACGTGAAAAACAGAAAGCAAAATTTATCTATGGTGTTTTAGAAAAACCTTTTAGAAACTACTTTGCAAAAGCTTCTAAAATGAACGGTATGACAGGTGATAACCTTATGATTCTTCTTGAATCAAGATTAGACAATGTTGTATTCCGTATGGGATTTGCTAGAACAAGAAGAGAAGCAAGACAGATTGTTGACCACAAACACGTTTTAGTAAACGGAAAACAGGTTAATATTCCATCTTACTTAGTAAAAGCTGGAGATACAATTGAAATTAAAGAAAAACACAAAGGTTCTCAGAGATATAAGGATATCGTAGAAGTAACAGGCGGAAGATTAGTACCTGAATGGTTAGATGTTGATGCTGAAAACTTAAAAGGTAGCGTAAAAGAACTTCCACTTCGTGAAGCAATTGATGTTCCTGTAGACGAGATGTTGATTGTCGAATTATATTCTAAATAATCCATAAGGATTATTTAGAAATTCACCCTCAATATTTTAATAACCCAAAGGAGGGACTTTGTAGTGTTTGATTTTAATAAACCAAATATTGAAATTACAGAAATTTCAGAAGATAAAAAATATGGAAGATTTGTTGTAGAGCCTCTTGAAAGAGGGTATGGAACAACTCTTGGTAACTCTTTAAGAAGAATTATGCTTTCTTCTTTGCCAGGTTCAGCAATCAGTTATGTAAAAATCGATGGAGTTTTACATGAATTTAGTTCTATCCCAGGCGTAAAAGAAGATGTTACTGAGATTGTAATGAATCTAAAATCTTTAGCAATCAAGAATACTTCTGAGACTGACGAACCAAAAACTGCATATATCGAGTTTGAAGGTGAAGGAGTTGTAACAGGTGCAGATATTCAGGTGGATTCAGACATTGAAATTATGAATCCTGAAACTGTAATAGCTACATTGAATGGTGGAGCAGACAGTAAATTGTACATGGAACTTACTATTACAAATGGTAGAGGATATGTAAGTGCTGATAAGAATAAAAATAGTGAATTACCAATCTCGGTAATTCCAATTGATTCTATCTATACACCTGTTGAAAGAGTAAATTTAACAGTAGAAAATACTCGTGTAGGTCAGATTACTGACTTTGATAAATTAACACTTGACGTTTATACAAATGGTACATTAGCACCAGATGAAGCGGTAAGTTTAGCAGCAAAAGTTCTTAATGAACATTTGAAACTATTCATCGACTTATCAGAAGTTGCTCAGGCTGCTGAGGTTATGATTGAAAAAGAAGACGATGAAAAAGAAAAAGTGTTAGAAATGAGTATTGATGAATTAGAACTTTCAGTTCGTTCATATAACTGTTTGAAGAGAGCAGGAATCAATACTGTTGAAGAATTAACAAACAGAACTTCAGAAGATATGATGAAGGTACGTAACCTTGGTCGTAAATCTTTAGAGGAAGTATTGGCTAAATTAAAAGAACTTGGCTTAGAATTAAGTCAAGGCGAAGAATAGAATTCTAAGAGTGTTGTTGATAAACCCGAAGTGTACAGCAACAGCACATGGCTAGTAAGCCCGAAGAAGCATAACCACGTGTTAATTGGAGGAAATAAAAATGGCAAAATATAGAAAACTTGGCAGAACATCAAGCCAAAGAAAAGCATTAATCAGAAATCAAGTAACAGCATTACTTAACAATGGTAAAATCGTTACTACAGAAGCAAAAGCAAAAGAAATTCGCAAAGTTGCAGAAGGACTAATTGCTTTAGCAGTAAAAGAAAAAGATAACTTTGAAGAAGTTAAAGTTATGGCAAAAGTTGCTCGTAAAGACCAGGATGGTAAGAGAGTAAAAGAAGTTGTAGATGGTAAAAAAGTTACTGTTTATGATGAAGTTGAAAAAACAATTAAAAAAGATATGCCTTCTAGATTACATGCAAGAAGAGAAATGCTTAAAGTTCTTTGCCCTGTAGTTGAAGTAAAAGACGGTAAAAAGAGAAGTGCTAAGGAAGTTGATTTAGTAGCAAAATTATTTGATGAAATTGCTCCTAAATATGAAAACCGTAATGGTGGTTACACAAGAATCGTAAAAATTGGTTTACGTAAAGGTGATGCCGCTATGGAAGTTCTTCTTGAATTAGTATAAGAATAATGAATATTAAAACCCGATAGAGAAAATCTATCGGGTTTTTTGAGTTTCCGTTAAGCGTTTTCCTGCTCTATTCTAGCAAGCACATCGTTTAAATCAAATGTCATAGTTTTATCTTCAAATATAAAAAGAGGAACACCAATGTTACCTTTTTCTTTTACAGGATCAAACATAGGATGTGTGTCACGAATTTTTAAAAATCGTTTTAAATTTCCTATGCTATCAGAAAATTCTAAAAATAGATATTGGACGTCTTTCTGTTTTAAAATTTCTAAAGCATCTACACAGTCTTTGCAGGTTTTTGTACCATAAATAATTAGTTTCATTATAATATTCCTCATTTCTTGTTATTTTAATATGGTTTATATTTTATCACAGATACAATCTATATGAAATAAGAAGTAAAAGTTCATTTATTATATTGTGCAAAATGTATAGAAAAAAAATAAAAATGGAAGAAAGTTATACGGAATGTAGAAAGTGAACTCTTCGTTAAAAAAATATCAAAAAACTAATTGACAAATATTTAACGATATAATATACTTACAAACGTAAAGTAAAAGAACTTATTCGTGGAGGATAATGAAATGACGAAGAAAAAAGAAATCGTACCAGAAATTATTGATAATGTAGAAGCTCTTACAGCAAAAATGGAAGCAATGAGAGAAGCTCAGAAAGTATTTGCTACATTTACACAAGAACAAGTAGATAAAATCTTTTTTGAGGCTGCTTTAGCAGCAAATAAACAACGTATTCCATTAGCAAAAATGGCAGTAGAAGAAACTGGTATGGGTATCGTTGAAGATAAAGTAATTAAAAACCATTACGCAGCAGAATATATTTACAACGCATATAAAGATACAAAAACTTGCGGAGTAATTGAAGAAGATAAAGCATACGGAATTAAAAAAATTGCAGAACCAATCGGTTTAATTGCAGCGGTTATTCCAACAACAAACCCAACATCAACAGCGATTTTTAAAACATTAATCGCATTAAAAACAAGAAATGCAATTATCATCAGCCCACATCCACGTGCAAAAGCATCAACAATTGCAGCAGCAAAAGTTGTTTTAGATGCAGCAGTTAAAGCGGGTGCACCAGAAGGAATCATTGGCTGGATTGATGTACCATCACTTGAATTAACAAATGAAGTAATGAAAGGTGCAGATACAATTCTTGCTACAGGTGGTCCTGGTATGGTTAAAGCAGCGTACTCTTCAGGAAAACCAGCACTTGGTGTAGGTGCAGGTAACACACCTGTTATCATTGATGATACAGCAGATGTAAAAATGGCAGTAAACTCAATCATCCACTCAAAAACATTTGATAATGGTATGATTTGTGCTTCAGAACAGTCTGTAACTGTTTTGGAAGGAGTATATAAAGAAGTTAAAGAAGAATTCGCACTTCGCGGATGCTACTTCTTAAAGAAAGATGAAATTGAAAAAGTGCGTAAAACAATTATTATTAACGGTGCATTAAATGCAAAAATTGTTGGACAGTCAGCACATACAATTGCCACACTTGCAGGAGTTAAAGTTCCAGAAGATACTAAGATTTTAATTGGTGAAGTTGAATCTGTAGATCTTTCAGAAGAATTTGCTCACGAAAAATTATCTCCAGTACTTGCTATGTACAAAGCAAAAACATTTGATGAAGCAATTGCAAAGGCAGAACAGTTAGTTGCAGATGGTGGATATGGACATACATCTTCTATCTACATTCATCCAGCACAGTCTGAAAAATTAGCAAAACATGCAGCAGCAATGAAAACTTGCCGTATTTTAGTAAATACACCTTCTTCTCAAGGTGGTATCGGTGACCTTTACAACTTTAAATTAGCACCATCTCTTACATTAGGTTGTGGTTCATGGGGAGGAAACTCTGTATCTGAAAACGTTGGTGTAAAACATTTAATTAACATTAAAACAGTTGCCGAGAGGAGAGAAAATATGCTTTGGTTTAGAGCACCTGAAAAGGTTTACTTCAAAAAAGGTTGTATGCCTGTAGCACTTGATGAACTTGGAACAGTAATGGGTAAAAAGAAAGCATTTATCGTAACTGACAGTTTCTTATATCACAATGGTTATGTGAAAGGAATTGAAGAAAAATTAGATGAAATGGGAATTCAGCATACATGTTTCTATGAAGTAGCTCCAGACCCAACACTTGCTTGTGCAAAAGCAGGAGCAGAAGCAATGAGAGCATTTGGACCAGACGTTATTATTGCACTTGGTGGTGGTTCAGCAATGGATGCAGGTAAAATCATGTGGGTAATGTACGAACATCCAGAAGCAGACTTTATGGATATGGCTATGCGTTTCATGGATATTCGTAAGAGAGTATATACATTCCCTAAGATGGGTGAAAAAGCATATTTTGTAGCAATTCCTACATCTTCAGGAACAGGTTCTGAGGTAACACCATTTGCAGTTATCACAGATGAAAAAACAGGAGTAAAATATCCATTAGCAGATTACGAATTACTTCCTAAAATGGCTATTATTGATGCAGATAACATGATGAGTCAACCAAAAGGACTTACAAGTGCTTCTGGTATCGATGCTTTAACACATGCATTAGAAGCATATGCTTCTATTTTAGCAACAGATTATACAGATGGACTTGCTTTAAAAGCAATGAAAAATATTTTTGAATATTTACCATCAGCATATGAAAATGGTGCAAATGATCCAAAAGCAAGAGAAAAAATGGCAGATGCTTCTTGTATGGCAGGTATGGCATTTGCAAATGCTTTCCTTGGAGTATGTCACTCAATGGCACATAAATTAGGAGCATTCCATCACTTACCACATGGTGTTGCAAATGCATTGTTAATTAACGAAGTAATGAAATTTAATGCAACAGATGTACCTACAAAAATGGGAACATTTTCACAGTACCAGTATCCACATGCATTAGAAAGATATGCTGAGTGTGCTAGATTCTGTGGTGTTGTAGGAAAAGATGATAAAGAAACATTTGAAAAATTCTTAGTGAAGATTGATGAGTTAAAAGAAAAAGTTGGAATTAAGAAAACAATTAAAGAATACGGAGTAGATGAAAAATACTTCTTAGAAACATTAGATGAAATGGTAGAACAAGCATTTGATGATCAGTGTACAGGTGCTAACCCAAGATATCCATTGATGAAAGAAATCAAAGAAATGTACTTAAAAGTATATTACGGAAAATAATATTTTAAATATTCGATTAGGGACGTAGGAAACTGCGTCCCTAGTTCTATTTTACGAATTTTTCTTTACAGACATATAGAAATAATAAAACGTTGTAATGCATACATGAGAAAACAAAATTGTTAAAAAAAAGACAATAAATAATATTTGAAAAAGATTGTTAAAAATTATTTAAAAAACTATTGCATTTATACAATAGAGGTGTATAATATAAATATCAAATAAAGAACGAAGCAAACTATAGGAGGTATGACTTATGAAACTGGATAAAAGTAATTTAATCGTAAAACGCGCATATAAAGAAGTGTACAAATGTGATGAAGGTATTGTAAAAGTATTCGAGAAGAGTCATTTAAAATCGGATGTATTTAATGAAGCTTTGAATACAGCCAGAGTAGAAGAAACAGGTCTTGATATTCCTAAAGTAAAAAGTGTAAGTGAACTTGATGGCAAATGGGCTGTTGTAATTGAATATAAAGAAGGAAAAACACTTGCGGAGATGATGCAAGTAGACGCTAGAAATCTTGAAAAATATATGGAAGATTTTGTGGATTTGCAGTTGCAGGTTCATAGTAAAAGAGCTCCATTATTAAATAAATTAAAAGATAAACTTGCACGTCAGATTAATAGCTTAACAGAATTGGATGCAACAGCAAGATACGAACTTTTAACAAGATTGGAAAGTATGCCAAAACATGATAAAGTTTGTCATGGCGACTTTAATCCAAGTAACATCATTGTAGGGAAAAATGGAAAGATGACCGTAGTTGACTGGGCTCATGCAACACAGGGAAATGCAAGTGCAGATGCAGCAATGACATATTTACTATTTGCTTTGAAAGATCAAGAAACAGCAGAGTTATATTTGAAATTATTCTGTAAGAAGAGTGATACTGCAAAACAATATGTACAGCAGTGGTTACCAATTGTAGCTGCGGCACAGTTGACAAAGAATAATGAATTAGAAAAAGAATTTCTAATGAAATGGATTGACGTATTCGATTACCAATAGAAAAGAAAATGGAGGACACCGCATTGAGTGAGGTGTCCTCTTATTTCATAGGTATATTTTAGAAAAATACATTATCTCCTACAATAATTCCTTCATGGCCAGTATATGAAGCATGGAAGGAATAACAATTTCGTACAGCATCATATCTTGCTCCGGAAAGAGCATCTTGAGCGACTTGATAACAGAGTTGCTTTGGTCCACGAGTTAAAACCTTATCCAATTTTCCAGTCCAAGTCGGTGAAAATTGTCCATTTTGATAAATAACACCAGAGAGAGTATTTGGATATTTTGGACTTTCTATACGGTTCATGATAACAGTTGCGACAGCAAGCAAAGCATCATAGTCGGTTGATCCTGCTTCACATTCTAAAATTCCTGCAAATAGTGCTAAATCTTCTGCGGCAGAAGGTACGATAGGTTTGTTTTCTGGTTTTGTATTTCCCTCTGGTTTTTCATGCAGAAGACTTTGTGTTTGTTTTGCTAATTCTTCTGCTTTTTTCAATTGTTCCTTGTAGGAAGTTAATTCATTAGAAGTATTTGCAATCTTTTCTGAAAGTTGTTTGTATTTTTCGTCTAGTTCTTTTTTCTGTTGTTCAAAATTTTTTTGTTTTTCACGTAATTCATTTTCTTTTTTTGTGATTTCAAGATGAAGTTTTTGCAATTTTTCTAGCATAGTACGATCGTATTCACTGACAGTGATGATAAAATCTGCTTTGTTTAAGAGATCGGCCATGGATTCGGATTCCATTAACATATTGAGAAAACTTGTAGAGCCAGTCTCATAAATATATTTGATTCGTTTTTTCATTAGTTCGTACTGCCCGTTTTCACGTACTTTAGCGAGGGCAAGTTTTTGTTGAACTGTTGAAATTTCTTTTAACGTTGCCTCTAAAGATGCAGTGGCAGCAGATAGATCTTTGCCTGTTGTATCCTTATCTTTGTTTAATTCATTTAAGTTATTCTCTAAATCTTTTTGTTTCTGTGAGACGTCTTCAGCTTGTGAGATATAAGGAAATGGACTTGAAAAACAAAGAGAAGCAATAGTAATTAGAGCAAAAACTTTCTTCTTACGCTTTTGTAATATATTCATTATGTATTCCTTTCTTAATAAAATCAAAGCATCCATATGTATCTTATTTAAATAAGCGTGTTTTTTATTCTACTATAAATTGATATTTTTTGCAAATTTTGATATGATAGGAAAGAACTGAAATTTATAAAGAGGAAAACATATGAAAAAATATGAAGAAGACGAGTATCGTTTAGATAAGATAAGAGAGAAGATTTATCCATGGGTAAAGGAAGAACTGATTGATTATCAGATCATAAACGGAAAAGACATTTCGGCACAGGATACACCTCTTATCAAATTTGTAGGGGATTTACATATCATTTTAGTTATTAATAGAGGAAATGATACATATGAGATAATAAGAGATAAAATGTTACCACCAGATTGTGATATAGAGGAACTTTATCATATTGCTTGTGCGAATTTAGTTAGAGATGTGAGATTTGTTATATCACAGACTCTATATGGTGGATTTGGAATTGTGGCAGATGGATACCATGAGGCAAGTTCACTTTGTTTTCAGCAGATATGGAAAATGTGTGCGGAAAAGTTAGAAGATGATTTATTGATTATGGCGCCAGCTAAGGATATGGTTGTGTTTCTTCCATTGAAAGATAAAGAAAAATTACCATATATGAGAGAGTATGCTAAGCAGGTATACGAAAGAAATCGGGATAAAATAAGCCTTCAGATATTTAAGTTTTCACAAACGAGAAAGGAATTGACAGTGTATGAGGAAAATTAAATTAATAGGGCTCGACTGTGATGGCACTCTTCTAAATGACAACAAAGAATTAACAGAGTATAGTAAAGCGGTTCTTCAACGCGCAATTTCCAAAGGAATTCATATTGTTGTTGCTACTGGACGGCCACTTACAGGCATACCAAAAGAAGTGCTTTCTATTGAGGGAATTCGATATGCACTTACATCTAATGGGGCAAGGATTGTGGATATGGTAGAAAACAAGGTGATTAGCGAATGTACACTGTCTGCTGAGACGGCAAGAAAATTGTTACATATTTTTTCAGTATACGATACATATAAAGAAGTGTTTATCGATGGACAGGGATATACTAGCAAAGAAGATTTAGAACGAGTAGATACTTATGTTGATACAGAAAGTATGGCTCGCTATGTAAGAGAATGCCGTAAATCAGTGGAAAATATTGAAGAATTACTACAAGAAGATAGAATTCGAGTAGATAAAGTACATGCGATGTTTCGTGATCAAGATGAGAGAATGAAGGCGCTTGCCGAAGTGGGGAAGGTAGAAGGTGTTACATCTACCTTTGCAATTTCAAATAACATAGAAGTGAATATGCTTGATGTAAATAAAGGACAAGGATTATTGCGCTTAGGAAAATTGCTTGGAGTAAAAAGCGAAGAGATTATGGCATGTGGAGATGGCATGAATGATTTAGAAATGTTAAAGGCAGTAGGGCTAGGTGTTGCTATGGAGAACGCAATAGAAGAGGTTAAACAGGCAGCAGATTACATAACAGATACAAATGAAAATAACGGTGTAGCGAAAGCAATTGAAAAATTTGCATTAGCATAAAATGAGGAGGAAAAGATGGAGATTTTTTTTGAAATATTGAAGACAGTTTTTCTTGGAATTGTGGAAGGAATTACTGAATGGTTACCGATTAGTAGTACAGGACATTTGATTTTGGTAAATCAAATCGTTCAGTTGGATGCAAGCAAACAGTTTATGGAAATGTTTAATGTTGTTATTCAGTTGGGAGCGATTATGGCTGTAGTCATTTTATATTTTCATAAGTTAAATCCTTTTTCTAAAAGGAAAAGTCCAAAGCAGAAAACACAAACATTTCAGTTATGGATTAAAGTTGTTATTGCCTGTGTACCAGCGATGATCATTGGAATTCCATTAGATGATTGGATGGATGAACATTTACATAATTCGGTTGTTGTTGCAGCAATGTTGATTATTTACGGTATTTTGTTTATTGTTGTGGAAAACAGAAATAAAAATAGAACACCGTCCGTTACAAAATTTTCTCAGTTAACATATCAGATGGCTCTTGTGATTGGTGTATGGCAAGTTTTAGCTCTTGTTCCAGGGACATCACGTTCTGGGGCTACAATTGTAGGAGGGTTACTTTTAGGAACATCTAGATATATTGCAGCGGAATTTACATTTTTCCTTGCAATTCCAGTTATGTTTGGTGCAAGTGGATTGAAAATTTTGAAATTCATAAAGGCTGGTGTAGGAATTACAGGCTTGGAGGTTGCTATTTTAATAATAGGTTGTTTAACAGCGTTTATCGTATCTGTTTTAGCAATTAAATTTTTAATGGGATATATTAAGAAAAATAACTTCAAAGTATTTGGCGTGTATAGAATTGTATTAGGTATTCTTATATTAGGAACGTTTTTCATGATGAAATAAGAAATGATAAGTGGTTATTTATACGAGAAAGTATAAAAACCACTTGTTTTTTTGTGTGAATATGTTATAATATGCAAAGTTGATGAATTTTTATGCAAGAAAGAGGATGAGAACATGATGAAAATGAAAAAAATAATAAGTTTAGTATTAGTAGGAGTAGTTGCAAGTTCTATAGTAGCATGCGGAGGAAAAAAGAGCGAGTCAGATACATTGATAGTAGGGACAGAGGCAGGTTTTGCACCATATGAATACATGAAAGGGAATGAAGTAGTTGGAATTGATATGGATATTGCGAAAGCAATCGCAGACGAGATGGGAAAAGAACTCAAAATCAAAAATATGGAATTTGATGGTGCTTTGGCAAGTGTTGCAAGTGGAAAAGTTGATTTTGTTGCAGCAGGTGTTTCTATCAATGAAGAACGCAAGAAGACAATGGACTTTTCACACGAGTATGTAGATTCTACAGAGGTAATTGTCGTAAATAGTAAAACACAGGCAATTACAGGGAATGTGAAAGGGGAAAGTTTGAATGGAAAAGTAGTTGCTGTACAACAGGGGAATATTGCAGATAGTTGGGTATCGAATAAAGATAATTGTAAACCAAAAGAGATAAAGAGATATACAAAATTTGCACAGGCAAGTGAAGACTTAAAGAATAATAAGGTGGATTGCATTGTTATGGATAAATATCCGGCAGAGAAGCTTGTTTCAGAAAATAAAGAATTAAAAATTTTAGATGGAGTTCTTTTTGAAGATAAATATGCTGTTGCTGTAAAAAAAGGAAACAAGGAACTTTTAGATCAAATTAACAAAGTGATTGATAAACTAATTGCAGATGGAAAGATTGAAGAGTTTACTGCAAATCATACTCAGAAATAGTTTGAAAGGAAAAAGAACATGAATTTCATTCACAATATTGTAGACGGTTTTTATCATGCCGTGATTTATGACCAAAGATATTTAGTTTATTTGGATGGATTAAAGATAACGATTTTGATTTCGCTGTTTGCCATTGTTATTGGAGTGGCTATCGGACTTTTGATTGCGATTATTAAAGTGAGTGCTTCAGAAAAGAAAATATTGATTGGATTAAAATGGATTTGTAATTTGTACATAACAGTAATACGTGGGACACCGGTTATGGTTCAATTACTTATTATTTATAACTTAGTTTTCACAGCAAGAGATACGAACGAAATTGTTGTAGGAGCAATTTGTTTTGGAATTAATTCGGGAGCGTATGTAGCTGAAATTATTCGTGCGGGAATTGAATCTATTGATAAGGGACAAATGGAAGCGGGGCGTTCATTAGGATTTAATTATATCCAAACAATGCATTATATTATTGTTCCTCAGGCAATTAAAAATATTTTGCCAGCACTTAGTAATGAATTTATCGTTTTAATTAAAGAAACATCAGTTGCAGGGATTATTGCGGTGACAGATTTGACAAAGGCGGCACAGTATATTGGTTCAACCGATTATAATATTCTCCCACCACTTTATGTTGCGGCAGCTTGTTATCTTGTTATTGTACTAGGACTGACAAAATTGCAAGGTGTGCTTGAAAGGAGATTGGCAAGATGATTATAACAAAAAAATTGCAGAAATCATTTCATGGAAATCAAATATTAAAAGGGATTAATATTCATATTGAGCAGGGAGAGAAAGTTGTTATTATAGGTCCATCTGGTTCTGGAAAATCTACCTTTTTACGTTGCTTGAATCTTTTAGAGTCTACGACGGAAGGAGAAGTGTGGTTTGAAGGAAATAATATTACAAGTAAGGAATGCAATATTAATAAACTCAGACAAAAAATGGGAATGGTTTTCCAACAATTTAATTTGTTTCCGCATTTGACAGTAAGGGAAAATATTACGTTAGCTCCAATCAAGTTAGGATTAATGAGTAAAGAAGAGGCAGATAAAAAAGCAGAAGAATTATTGGATCGTATAGGGTTGCCAGATAAGGCAGAGCAATACCCGAAACAGTTGTCAGGTGGACAAAAACAACGTATTGCTATTGCAAGGGCATTGGCAATGAATCCAGAAGTGCTACTATTTGATGAGCCAACATCCGCTCTTGATCCAGAGATGGTAGGGGAAGTGCTTGCGTTGATGAAAGAGCTTGCTGATGAAGGAATGACTATGGTTGTTGTTACACATGAGATGGGATTTGCTAGAGAAGTGGCAACACGTGTTATTTTTATGGACGAGGGTCAAATTAAAGAGGAAAATACGCCAGAAGAATTTTTTACAAATCCTAAGGATGAGAGATTGAAGGAATTTTTGTCAAAGGTATTATAGAAATAAAAAGAATCTAATGTTCATTAACATTTGATAAACTGTATTGACTTCCAAAGACAGAAAGCATATAGTGAGTGCAAATGTTAGTGAAATGAGGCGTAAAAATGAAAGAAAAATTGCAACGATTTATGATGGGACGTTATGGTGTGGACGCACTTAATAAATTTTTATTAGGGACAACATTAGCTTTACTCATAATCAATATGATTTTAAGAAGTTCTTTATTAAATACACTTTCCCTATTGTTACTCATAGTCTGTTATGTTAGAATGCTATCAAGAAATGTACAAAAAAGATATAATGAGAATGTGAAATTTTTGAATAAGAAGAAGGACTTGCTGAACTATTTTCGAAAGGAAAAATCTTATTTTGAGCAGAGAAAGACACATCATATTTATAAATGCCCAACTTGTAAGCAAAAAATAAGAGTTCCGAAAGGGAAAGGGAAGATTTGTATTACTTGTCCTTCGTGTAAGACAGAGTTCATTAAGAACAGTTAGGAGGAAATAGAAAGATGTTATTTATAGAATATCCAAAATGTACAACATGCAAGAAAGCAAAAAAATGGCTTGAGGACAGTGGTGTAGAATTTACAGACAGACATATTGTGGAAAATAATCCGTCTAAAGAAGAATTGAAAGAGTGGTACGAAAAAAGTGGGCTTCCATTAAAGCGATTCTTTAATACAAGTGGAATCAAATATAAAGAAATGAAATTGAAAGATAGATTAGCGGAAATGTCAGAAGATGAACAATTAGAACTTTTAGCTACAGATGGAATGCTTGTAAAACGCCCTCTTCTTATTGGGGAGACATTTGTCATTCCGGGGTTTAAGGAACAACTTTGGGAAGAGGTTTGTAAATAAATGAAATATGAGAGAATTCAGGTTGGGACGTTCGTTGAACGCCCCAATCGTTTTATTGCGTATGTTGATATAGCGGGTCAGCAGGAAATTGTACATGTTAAAAATACGGGAAGATGTAAAGAATTGCTTATTCCAGGAACTACTGTTTACGTACAGGAAAGCGATAATCCAAATCGCAAGACAAAATGGGATTTAATCGGGGTGAAAAAGGAGAAACATATAATCAATATGGATTCTCAGATTCCCAATGTAGTCGTAAAAGAATGGATTGAAGCTGGGAATTTATTTTCACACCCCTCACTTATTAAACCGGAAACAACTTATGGACAATCGCGCTTTGATATATATGTGGAAGAAGGAGAAAGAAAAGCATTTATCGAAGTAAAAGGAGTTACTCTTGAGGAGAATGGGGTAGTACGTTTTCCAGATGCTCCAACGGAGAGAGGCGTAAAACATGTAGAAGAGTTATGTCGTGCAGTTCAGGATGGATATGAGACGTATATTATTTTTGTCATTCAAATGGAAAAAGTATCCTATTTTATGCCGAATGAAAAAACGCATCAAGCATTTGCAGATGCATTGCGTAGAGCCAAAAAAGCGGGTGTACATATTTTAGCGTATGATTGTAAGGTAAAAAAAGATAGTATTTCTTTAAATAGGGAAGTACCAGTTATCTTAGAACAACAACAAATGAAAGAAATAGTGGATCCGATTGTTTCGTGGTATCGTATAAATAAACGACAGTTGCCGTGGCGTGAAAATGTTAGTGCATACAGAGTATGGGTTTCGGAGATTATGTTGCAGCAGACAAGAGTGGAAGCTGTGAAACCATTTTATGATCGTTTTTTGACGGCACTTCCTACAGTGAAAGATTTAGCAGAAGCAGAAGAGGATAAGTTGTTAAAACTTTGGGAGGGATTAGGATATTATAATCGTGTCCGCAATATGCAAAAAGCAGCTGTGCAGATTATGGAAAATTTTGGTGGAGAATTTCCAAGAACGTATGAAGAGATTTTATCTCTTACAGGAATTGGAAATTATACGGCTGGGGCAATTTCTTCATTTGCCTATGGTATACCAAGACCAGCTGTAGATGGAAATGTATTGCGTGTGATTTCGCGTATAATTGCAAGCGAAGAGGACATTATGAAACAAACGGTTCGGACAAAGATTGAATATATGTTGGCTGGTGTTATTCCAGAAGAGTGTGCAAGTGACTTCAATCAAGGCTTAATAGAATTGGGGGCATTAATATGTACGCCGAAAGGGATGGCGAAATGTGAAAAATGTCCAGTAAATATATACTGTCAGGCGAGAAAAGAAAATAAAGTAGAGGAGTTACCGATAAAATCAAAAGCAAAAGAAAGAAGAATTGAAAAAAGAACAATAGTTGTTTTTCGAGATGGTGAGAATATTGCAATAAGAAAAAGAAAAGATAGTGGATTGTTAGCGGGACTTTATGAATTTCCAAATGAAATGGGTCATTTTACAGAAGAAGAAGTTGTTTCTTATAGCAAAAAAATAGGATTGCAACCATTACAGATCAAAAAGTTAGGGAAAGCAAAACACATTTTCAGTCATGTAGAATGGCATATGATAGGGTATGTTATAAGAGTGGATGAATTGGAAAAAAGTTGTGAGAAAGAAATGCTTTTTATTCATCCAAAAGAAATTCAGAAAGAATATCCAATACCAAGCGCTTTTGAATTTTATACAAGTCAAGTGAATATAAAACTAGGTATTGAAAAAGGCGATGTTACAAAATAAATTGTGACATCGCCTTTTAATCGCTCTGATTCAAACTACTATACCTCCCTATTTAATTTAGTTAATCTGCAAAGATTACTGATTGTAAGAGTTCCTAAATCTTTAAGATGTTTTACCGTGGAAGAAATAAGTGAGGAAACAAATGCTGTCTTGGTAAAAAAATTCACGATAGAGATTTTCCGATGAAGGAAAGGAACTTTGATGGAAGATTCTTCGTCAATAAAAATGAGGAGAATCAAGGTTAAAGTGATACCAACTAAAAGTGAGAATGATAAGGTTAACATACAACCGCCTCCTTTAAAGAACCTTATTTGTTAACCCCATCATACGACTTAATTGTCAGATAGTCAATGGATTTCTAATGAATTTTCTGAAGAATTTTCACTTTGAATCTGGAATGGCTTATAAACAATAAGATATAAGATACCTGCCATAATGAATCCAGCAATCACATCGATAACAGAGTGTTGTTTTAAAAACATTGTGGATAGAACAATAGAAATTGTTAACAATAGAGTTATGATTTGTATCCAACGATGTTTTTTAAGATTGTTGCAATGGGAAATGGCTATATAGGCCCCCAAAGAATTAAATACATGTATGCTAGGAAGAACATTTGTAGAAGTATCTACAGTATATAGTTGTTTTACCATATCCACACAAAAATTATCGCGTACGAAAGTATCAGGTCTTAGTTGAAGTCCGTTCGGATAGATTGTGGATATAATAAGAAAAATAGTCATACCAGAAAATAATAAGATAATCAAGCGGTAAAACTCTGATTTTTCTCCCCAAAAGAAAAAGTATCCGATTGTCACAGCGATGAAAGCAAACCAAAGTGTATATGGAATAATAAAATATTCAATAAAAGGTATTTTGTCATCAAGAGTACTATGAATTAGGTGATAATTTGTCGTAACATGTTCTTCTAAATAAAAGAACCATGGCAGATAGATGAAGATATATAAGAAAACCCAGCCATGTCTATATTTTTCCCACAGTTTTTTCCTCATAAGAAATAAAAGCTCCTTTTGTAATCGTATTTCTCAGAGATTATATCACGGGAACGATATAACCACAAGAAAGGAGAGCTTTTCTTAATAAAAACTTTAAGATTTCTCAAAAATTGGAATGGAATATTTGGATTTTGCATAGGAAATCTCCTGTGTGGTGTGCAATGTCCAAACAGCAATTGGTGTATTAAATAGATATTTGTGCAAAATTAAGCTAATGTTTTTTTCATCTTTTAATTTGTAAGAAATAAAATCCGGCCTTGTGAAAATATTAGAAAGAAGATATTCCACAACGAAACAGACAATAAAGGGGATATTTGGCTCTGTTTTTGTTAAATTTGAGGATAACTGTCCCCGAAGAATATGGGGGGCATGTTTCCGAAACCAAATTAGCCCCAAAGAATTAAAGGATTGTATAAGATATGTGCCGTCATAGTGTTTTAACTCTTTTTGTACAAGAGAGCATAAAGTAGTGTTAGCAGAAGGTAGCTTTAATTCGATGAGAAGAGGAACTTGTCCTTTTACAATGTTTAGTACTTCTGAAAAGAGGGGGATTTTTTCAGAAGTGTTAGCAAGATGGTATTGAGATAATTCTTCATAAGTTGTATTTTCTACAGATAAATCTACACCGCACATTCTTGTGAGAAAATCATCGTGAAAGACAACAATCTTTTCGTCTTTGGTTAAATGTAAATCAAGTTCAATACCAAAGCCATGTTCAACTGCAAGTTGAAAAGAAGGAAGTGAATTTTCGGGAATATTCATTTTCATATCCCAGTATCCACGATGAGCAAAATTGTATTGTGAAAAAGAAAGTATAGTTTTTCTATAACGAAAACGTGGGGCGATACTATATAAAAAAAGTAAAATTATAGTTAAAAAAAGAATACATATAGCCATAGTAAATCTCCTTATTTATTCGTAATTATATGTAAATGCTCAGAAAGACAAGAAACAGAAATGTCTTTCTGTAAAAACACAGGTTCTCCATCTGTATGTACTGGCATAGCGCCGCCATATTGAACAGATAGTTTTTCACAATTATAAAGGTAACTTCCTTTGAAATTTGAATGTTTTCCAAAGAGGGCGCTAGCAAGAAGAAAAAGTAATTTCCATTTGGGTACATCAGCGATAGCGCAAATACTAAGAAGATGATCTTCAGGATTTGCATGAGGGCCAAACTGTACACCACCCCCCTCGTATCGATGATTCATAGCACTGACGAAATAACATTTAGAAAAATGATGTATTTCTTTGTTGTTAAGTGTGATGGTGCATTCATATGGGGTGAGAAACAATAATTGTCGTATGGCGATAAAGGCGTAAGTTAGTTTTCCTAAATGGAAACGGTTTAAAATCGGTTTTATTGTGGAAACGACTGCTTCATGGCATATGGCGGCATCGTAACCGATTCCACAACTAACGGCAAAACGTCGTTTTTTATTTTTATAAGAAAGTTCCCCTATATCCATAAGACGAATATGTGTAGCGTTTAGAATACAATTCAATGCTTCACGTGGATTTGTAGGAAGAGAATATCCTCTTGCGAAATCATTTCCAGAACCAGTAGGAATATATCCAAGGGTTAGATGGGTGAAATCTTGAATTCCATTAATAGCTTCATTTATTGTACCATCTCCACCAAGAATAATAACTGTGCGACTGACAGAGTCAGAGGTAAGAGTTCTCATAATGGACGTAGCGTGTCTTTGATATTGAGTAAAATGTACAGAAAAAGGAATTCTTTTTTCTTCTAAAATCAAACGTACTTCTTCCCATGTTTCAGCGCCTTTGCCAGAACGAGAATGAGGGTTTACAATAAATGTATACATAGTATAAATCTCCTTGTTATTTGTATCCACATTATAGCAGAAAGTGTAAATGTGAACAAGAAAAGAAAAGATTGCGAGAAGAAAAATAATTAGATGCCTAATTAAATATTTGTGAAAATTTATAAAAAAATATAAAGAAAAAATAAAATGATTGACTATATTAGGAAATACTACTAATATAATAATTAGTTATCTAACTAATTTAAAAAGGAGGAGAAATATGGAACAGTGTACACAGTTATTAATGAATCAAGTGATGCATCTGTATATTCAGAGAAGTGTGAAATTATTTCGTGATTTAAAAGTGCATCCTGGAGCGGGAGGAATGTTATGGGCTTTGCGAAAAAATAATGGAATGTCTCAGAAAGAAATTGCAAAGAAACTTGGAATTACACCTCCGTCCATGACTGTAATGATAAAGAAATTAGAAGGAGAAAGTTATATTATCAAGAAACAAGATGAAAAAGATCAAAGAATTACTCATATTTTTATTACAGAAAAAGGAGAAGAAATAGCGCATCATATGGAGTCAGTTTTAAAAATGCTTGAAAAAGAGGCTTTTGCGAATATGAGTGAAGAAGAGATTATGCTTCTTCGTAGACTTTTACTTCAGATGAGAGATAATTTATCCGACAAAAAATAGATGGGAGATTAGCATGAAAAATATATTGAAATTTTTAAAACCACATATAGTGTCTGTGATGGTGATTATCGCTGTGCTTGTATTGCAAGCATACTGTGACTTATCTTTGCCGGGATATACTTCAGACATTGTTAATGTGGGAATTCAACAAGGCGGAATTGATGAGCACATTCCGGAAAAAATTACAAAAACAGATTTGAACAATTTATTTCTTTTTATGAAAAAGGAAGATATAGAAACAGTTCAGAAAGCATATAAGGCAGAGAAAGAAAATTATGTTCTAAAAGATATAGAGCATACGGAAAAATTGGAAAAAATATTAAATAGGCCAATGCTAATGGTTAGCGAATTAGAAGCAAATGTGAAAGGGAAAAGCATGGGACTCAAAGAAGTGAAAATGCTTCCTGAGGAACAGCGTATAAAGATGCTTGACAAAATGAAAGAAATGCCAGAGGCTATGCTTGAACAAGCGTCTACAATTTATATCAAAAATGCTTATGAAAAAGTAGGAATGGATACCGATAAAATTCAATCTACTTATATTCTAACAACAGGAGGAAAAATGCTTGCACTTGCATTTTTAGGAATGCTTGTCAGTGTGATGGTCGGACTTTTGGCATCCAGAGTGGCGGCGACAACAGGTAGAGATTTGAGAAGTGGAATTTTCAAAAAAGTTGTTGGATTTTCTAGTGCAGAATTTGATAAGTTTTCAACAGCTTCACTTATTACAAGAAGTACAAATGATATTCAGCAGATTCAAATGGTGATTGTAATGCTTTTACGAATGGTTTTATATGCGCCAATTATTGGTATAGGTGGAGTTGTAAAAGTATTGCGTACAAATGTATCAATGTCTTGGATTATCGCTTTGGCAGTTATAATGATTTCCATATTAGTGTTTACACTTTTTATTATTGCAATGCCTAAATTTACGATGCTTCAGAATTTAGTGGATAAATTAAACTTAGTTACCAGAGAAATTCTTACAGGGCTTCCTGTTATTCGTGCGTTCAGTACAGAAAGACATGAAGAAAAGCGTTTTGACAAGGCGAACAGAGAATTGACGCGAACTAATCTTTTTGTTAATAGGGCAATGACATTTATGATGCCTACAATGATGCTTATTATGAATGGGGTTTCAGTTCTTATCGTTTGGGTAGGAGCAAATGGAATCAACGATGGACAGATGCAAGTTGGAGATATGATGGCATTTATCCAATATACAATGCAAATTATTATGGCATTCTTAATGATTTGTATGATTTCTATTATGTTACCTAGAGCATCTGTATCAGCAACTCGTGTAAATGAAATTTTGACAAGTGAAACAATGATTCAAGATGCAAAACAACCAAAACAGATAGAAGAGAAAAAAGAAGGTAGCGTTGTATTTGATCATGTTTCTTTCCATTATCCAAATGCAGAAGAAGACGTGCTACATGATATTTCCTTTGTTGCAGAAGCGGGAAAGACAACAGCATTTATCGGAAGTACAGGAAGTGGAAAATCTACATTGGTAAATTTGATTCCGAGATTTTATGATGTGACAGATGGTTCGATTTGCATAAATGGAGTAGATATTAAAGAAGTATCACAACATGATTTGAGAGAAAAACTTGGATATGTTTCACAGAAGGGAATACTTTTTTCAGGAACAATTGCTTCAAATATTATGTACGGAAATGCAAATGGAACAAAAGAAGAGATGGAAGAGGCGGCAAAAATTGCCCAAGCAGAAGAATTTATTGAAGAAAAACCGAGACAGTTTGACAGTATTATTTCACAAGGTGGAGCAAACGTTTCAGGAGGACAGAAACAACGTTTAGCTATTGCAAGAGCAGTTGCGAAGAATCCGGATATTTATATTTTTGATGATAGTTTTTCGGCTTTAGACTACAAGACAGATGTAACGCTTCGTAAAGCGCTTCAAGAGCATACTGCAGATAGTGTTGTTCTTATTGTGGCACAACGTATTAGTACTATTTTGCACGCAGAACAGATTATTGTTTTAGATGAAGGCAGAATTGTTGGAAAAGGAACACATAAAGAGTTGTTGAAAAATTGTGAAGTTTATAAACAAATTGCAATGTCACAATTGTCAGAAAAAGAGTTGAAAAAAGATATAGAAGGAAAGGAGGAAAGTATACATGAGTAATCATCAGTCAAAACACAGAGATCCTATGAGACATGGACACGGTGGAATGAGAGCTGGAGAAAAAGCAAAAGATTTCAGAGGAACAATTAAAAAATTAATGATATATCTTGGAAACTATAAATTTGCTATTTTATTTGTTATTCTTTTTGCTGTTGGAAGTACAGTATTTACTATTGTAGGACCTAAAATTTTAGGCGATGCAACAACAGAGATTTTCAAAGGGCTTGTTGGAAAAGTATCCGGAGGGAAAGGAATTAATTTTGAAAAGATTTCTCATATTCTCTTTACAGTACTTACTTTATATATGGTTAGTGCATTGTTTGCATATATACAAGGTTTTATTATGACAGGTGTTTCCCAAAAATTGACTTATCGATTGAGAAAAGAAATATCAGAAAAAATAAATCGTATGCCAATGAACTATTTTGATACAAAGACACACGGCGAGGTTTTATCAAGAGTAACGAATGATGTGGATACATTAAGTCAAAGTTTGAATCAAAGTGCAACACAAGTGATTACTTCGTTTACAACAATTGTCGGTGTTTTGATTATGATGCTTCGCATTAGTCCGATTATGACGTTGGTAGCACTTTTGATTTTGCCTGTATCTATGATGTTGATTTCCTTTATTGTAAAGCGTTCACAGAAACACTTTAGAAAACAACAGGAATATTTAGGGCATGTAAATGGACAGGTAGAAGAGGTATATAGTGGACAAAATATTGTGAAAGCATTTAATAAGGAAGAAGAAGTTATCCGTGAGTTTGACACAACAAATCAAATTTTGTATCAGTCTGCATGGAAATCTCAATTTTTCTCGGGAATTATGATGCCGATTATGCAGTTTGTAGGAAACTTAGGATATGTGGCAGTGGCTATTTTAGGAGGCTATCTTACGATTAAGAATAAAATTGCAGTTGGTGATATTCAGTCATTTATTCAATATGTAAGAAACTTTACGCAGCCGATTACACAAGTAGCTCAGGTAGCAAATTTGCTTCAGTCTACGGCAGCGGCTTCCGAAAGAGTATTTGAATTTTTAGAAGAAGAGGAAGAGGATCAGTTTGTTGAAAACCCAGTTTCTGTGGAGGGGTTGGAAGGAAATGTGGAATTTAAAAATGTTCATTTTGGATATAATAAAGAGAAAATTATTATTAATGACTTTTCTGCAAAAGTAAAACAAGGACAGAAAATTGCTATTGTAGGGCCAACTGGAGCAGGGAAAACAACAATGATTAAATTGTTAATGAGGTTTTATGATGTTAATGCAGGTGAAATTTTAATTGACGGGCACAATTTAAAAGATTTTAACAGAAGTGAGTTACGCCAGGTGTTTGGCATGGTACTGCAAGATACATGGCTGTTCCATGGAAGTATAAAAGAAAATATTCGATATGGAAAATTGGATGCATCAGACGAAGAAGTTATTGAAGCGGCAAAAGCAGCGCATGCACATCGATTTATACAAACACTTCCAAATGGATATGAGATGGAATTAAATGAGGAGGCAAGTAATGTTTCGCAAGGACAGAAACAGTTACTTACAATTGCAAGAGCGATATTAGCCGATCCTAAAATTCTTATTTTAGATGAAGCCACAAGTTCTGTAGATACAAGAACAGAAATTCGTATTCAAAAAGCGATGGACAACTTGATGAAAGGACGTACAAGTTTTATTATTGCCCATCGTCTGTCCACAATACGTGATGCCGATTTGATTTTAGTGATGAAGGACGGAGATATTATCGAACAGGGAAATCATGAGGAATTATTAGCAAAAAACGGTTTCTATGCAGAATTGTATAATTCACAATTTGAACAAACAAGTGCATAGAAAAGAGAAGTTTCTAAAGAATTTATGAAGTTCTTGACAAATAGGGGTTTTGGGAGATATGATAAACAACAGTAATAGGATTTAAAGGCGATGAGAAAGAAGAGTATATATTGTTCCTTGAAAGAGAAAACTGCTCATAGGCTGAGAGGCAGTTGCAAGAAGAAGGTATAGAAGGTAGCTTTGGAGCTGGGTATCTGAACAGGGCAGTAGGGTATCACGAGTAGTTCCCGTTAAGAACTCTAGAGATATATGTATTGAACATATAACAAAGGTGGTACCGCGAACATTCGCCCTTTACATTTTATGTAAAGGGCTTTTTTAATACTGGGAAAATCCGAAGTATTCAAATGAAAAGGTATTAAAAAGAACAAAGAAATATATAAATGAGGGAAAATAGGAGGAAAAAATGAGCAAAAAATTAGAAAAAACATACAATCCAAAAGAGATTGAAGCAAAATTATACGAAAAATGGTGTGAGAATAAGTATTTTCATGCAGAGGTAGACAGAAGTAAAAAGCCATTTACAATTGTTATGCCACCACCAAATATTACAGGAAAATTACATATGGGGCATGCATTGGATAATACATTACAAGATATCCTTATTCGTTATAAAAGAATGCAAGGATATAATGCCCTTTGGATTCCAGGAACAGACCATGCGGCAATTTCTACTGAAGTGAAAGTAACAAACCAATTGAAAGAAGAAGGCATTGATAAAAAAGAACTTGGTCGAGAAGGATTTTTAAAAAGAACTTGGGAATGGAAAGAAGAATATGGTGGAACAATCACTTCTCAGTTGAAGAAATTAGGAACATCTTGTGATTGGGATAGAGAACGTTTCACAATGGATGAAGGATGTTCAAAAGCTGTAGAAGAAGTATTTATCAAATTATATGAAGAAGGATATATTTACAAAGGTTCAAGAATTATCAATTGGTGTCCAGTATGTAAAACTTCTCTTTCTGATGCAGAAGTAGAACACGAAGAACAAGGAGGCCATTTCTGGCATATTAAATATCCAATTGTAGGAACAGACCGTTTCCTAGAAATTGCAACAACACGTCCAGAGACAATGCTTGGAGATACTGCAATTGCAGTACATCCAGATGATGAGAGATACACTGACATTGTAGGGAAGAAAGTTATGCTTCCATTGGTAAATAAAGAAATTCCGATTGTAGCAGACTATTATGTAGATAAAGAATTTGGAACAGGTGCAGTAAAAATCACACCAGCACATGACCCTAATGACTTTGAAGTAGGAAAACGCCATAACCTTCCTGAAATCAATATTATGAATGATGATGCTACAATTAACGAAAATGGTGGGAAATATGCAGGTATGGAACGCTATGAAGCACGAAAAGCGATTGTAGCAGATTTAGAGTCAGAAGGTTATCTTGTGAAAATTGAAGATCATACACATAATGTAGGTACACATGATCGTTGTCACACAACAGTAGAACCACTAATCAAACAACAGTGGTTTGTAAAGATGGAAGAGTTGGCAAAACCTGCAATCAATGCATTGAAAACAGGAGAATTAAAATTTGTACCAGAAAGATTTAATAAAATTTATTTACACTGGTTAGAGAATATTCGTGATTGGTGTATTTCAAGACAGATTTGGTGGGGGCATAGAATTCCAGCATATTACTGTGATGAATGTGGAGAATTTGTAGTAGCTAGAGAAGTTCCAGAGAAATGCCCGCATTGTGGATGTACACACTTTACACAAGATGAAGACACATTAGATACATGGTTTAGCTCTGCATTATGGCCATTCTCTACACTTGGTTGGCCAGAAAACACAGAAGAGTTAGATTATTTCTATCCAACAGATGTTCTTGTAACAGGATATGATATTATCTTCTTCTGGGTAATTCGTATGGTATTTTCTGCGTTTGCTCATACAGGAAAATCTCCATTCCACACAGTATTTATTCATGGACTTGTACGTGATTCACAAGGTCGTAAGATGAGTAAATCATTAGGTAATGGTATTGATCCGTTAGAAATTATTGATCAGTATGGAGCCGATGCACTTCGTATGACATTGGTAACAGGAAATGCTCCTGGAAATGATATGCGTTTCTATGATGAAAGGGTTGAAGCAAACAGAAACTTTGCAAACAAAGTATGGAATGCTTCTCGTTTCATCATGATGAATATGGAAGATAAAGAAATCACAACTCCATCCGAAAATGATTTAACAGCAACTGATAAATGGATTT
Organism: Faecalimonas sp.; assembly: GCA_020024645.1. Taxonomy (GTDB): domain Bacteria; phylum Bacillota; class Clostridia; order Lachnospirales; family Lachnospiraceae; genus Faecalimonas. The sequence continues at coordinate 20,452 of JAHHTN010000001.1, read as the reverse complement.
TATCTAAAGTAAATACACTTGCAAAAGATGTAACAGAAAATATGGATAAATTTGAACTTGGTATCGCTTTACAGAAAGTATATGATTTCATTTGGGATGAGTTCTGTGATTGGTATATTGAGTTGGCAAAATATCGTATTTATCATGCTGATGAGGATGCGGTTTCAGCAAATGCTGCATTATGGACGTTAAAAACTGTTTTGGCAAACGGTTTAAAAATGTTACACCCTTATATGCCATTTGTTTCTGAAGAAATTTACAGTGCTTTAGTACCTGAGGAAGAATCGCTTATGATGTCTTCATGGCCAGTATACAAAGAGGAATGGAACTACGTAAAAGAAGAAAACGTTTTGGAACATATGAAAGAAGTTATTCGTGGTGTTCGTAACGTACGTGCAGAGATGAATGTTGCTCCAAGTAGAAAAGCAAAAGCATTTGTTGTTTGTGACAACGAAGAATTATGTGAAGGTTTTGAAGAAATTAAAGTTTCTTGTGCTTCATTGATGAATGCAAGTGAAATTGTTATTCAGAATACAAAAGAAGGTATTGCAGAAGATGCAGTTTCGGTAGTGGTAATAGATGCGGTTGTATATTTACCTCTTGCAGAGCTTGTAGATTTTGAACAGGAAATTGAACGTTTGACAAAAGAAGAAAAACGTTTAGAGAAAGAACTTGCTCGTGTAAATGGTATGTTAAGTAACGAAAAGTTCATCAGTAAAGCACCTGAAGCAAAAATCAATGAAGAAAAAGCAAAATTAGAGAAATATACACAGATGATGGAACAGGTAAAAGAAAGATTGGCAGGACTTCAGAAATAAGACTGTCCGTGCAAATTTAAAGAGAGGTTTATAAATGAAGCATATACAGTTTAAAAAAGTAAAAAAAGAAGACATAAAAGCATATTGGAAAGCCCGGAAAGAACGGCGACAAGCTATTCTTGAGAAGAGAAGAAACAGTGCGTTCGCACAGAAAATGAAACCGGTGTACAAGGTGATGAATCAGTTTTCTCTTGTATTTCATGTACTGTATGCGTGCGTTTTAAACCTTACAATAGAGGCAATTTCAAGACACTCGCTTTTTAAGGCATGGGAGTATATGACGAATTCTCCGAGAACATTTTTATTTAATAGTTATTTGATATTCATTACATTTTTGCTCGTTTATCTTGTAAAACGTCGTGTATTTACAAGAATCTTGCTATCGGTATTTTGGCTAGGGCTTGGTATTACAAATGGCTATATGTTGTTGATTCGAGTAACTCCATTTAATGCACAAGATTTAAAAGTAATGGGGGACGGACTTACCCTATTTAATAAATATTTTACTGGATTTGAAGGAGCAATGTTGGCAGTAGGAATTGTCACAGTTGTAGTATGGCTTATTTCTATGTGGAAAAGGGGAGGACAGTATACGGGGAAAATGCACCGTATACCAGCCCTAATCGTAATAGCCATAAGTTTTGGGACAGTAGGGTTATTAACAAATTTGGCAATTGATAATCGTATTGTTTCTAACTATTTTGGAAATATTGCTTTTGCGTATGAAGACTACGGTTTTCCATATTGTTTTTCAGCTAGTGTATTTAACACAGGAATTGCAGAGCCGAATAGTTATAGCAAAGAAACAATGGATAAGATTTCAAATAACGGACAAATTACGCAGGCGAAAACCGAGAAAAAAGAAATGCCGAATATTTTATTTATCCAGTTGGAATCTTTCTTTGATCCATATGAAGTAGAGTTTTTCAAAACATCTTCTGATCCAATCCCGAACTTTAGAAAATTATCAGAAGAATATTCATCTGGATATTTTAAAGTTCCATCGGTTGGAGCAGGAACAGCTAATACAGAGTTTGAAGTGCTTACTGGAATGAGTATGCGTTATTTTGGACCTGGTGAATATCCATATAAGACTGTTTTAAAGAAAACAGAAGCGGAAAGTGCTGCTACTGCATTGAAAAAGTTTGGATATGGTACGCATGCATTACATAACAATGGTGGTAATTTCTATAGTCGTGCAGATGTGTTCAATAATATTGGATTTGACAGCTATACGAGTAAAGAATTTATGAATATTTTGCAGTACACAGAAAATGGTTGGGCAAAAGATAGTGTATTGACACAACATATTAAAAACGCTATGGATTCTACAGAGCAGCAGGATTTTGTTTTTGGTATTACTGTACAAGGTCATGGAGATTATCCAGAAGAAAAATTACTTGAAAATCCACGTATTCGTGTGACGGGAATTGAAGATGAAGGTAGAACAAATGCATGGGAGTATTATGTAAATCAGTTATATGAAACAGATCAGTTTGTGGGTGATTTGATTCAGATGTTAAAAGAAAGAAAAGAGCCAACTGTGTTGGTGCTTTATGGCGATCATTTACCTACAATGGGATTAAAAGTGAAAGATTTAAAGGGACGTTATTTATATAATACAAATTATGTGATTTGGGATAATATTGGTCTTCCGAAAAAAGATGAAAATATAGCGGCATATCAGTCTATGGCAGATGTGTTCGATCGATTAAACATTCATTCTGGAACAGTATTTAACTATCATCAGAAGAGAAGAAAGACAAAAAATTATTTGGCAGACTTAGAGTTATTACAATACGATATGCTATATGGTGATCAATACGTATATGGTGGTAAAGATAAGAATCCTGTGGAAGCTGGATATATGCAGATGGGGGTTTTGGATGTGACATTGACAGATATTGTTTTACAGTTGGAGAGTACATACAGTTTGTATGGAACAAACTTCACGAAAAATAGTAAAGTGTATGTCAATAAGGAAAAACAAGATGCTACGTTTTTGAACAATACAAGGATTGATTTAAAAGATACGAAGTTAAAAAATGGCGATAAAATAAAAGTTTGTCAAGTTGGTTCAAGTGAAAGAATTTTTAGAGAATCTATAGAATATACTTACATGGATGGGAAATTATTGACACCGGAACAAGTAAAAGTAAAAGAAATAGGAACGAATACAAATGAATAAGAAACAGGCAGAGGCTTATATTGCGAATCTTCCTAAATTTACAACAAAAAATTCTCTGGAGCATACCAGAGAATTTCTTGTACGTTTAGGGAATCCACAGACAAATAGAAAAATACTTCATGTGGCAGGGACGAATGGAAAAGGTTCGGTTTGTGCTTATTTACAAGCAATTTTGTTAGCAGAAGGAAAACGAACCGGAATGTTTATTTCTCCACATTTGGAAAGAATTAATGAAAGAATTATTTTGCAAGGGGAAGAAATTTCTGATGAAAAATTCTTGCAAGTGTTTCATTTTGTTTTACACACCGTAAAGGAAATGGAAAAAGAAGGGATTGCACATCCGTCCTATTTTGAATTTCTTTTTGGTATGGGTATGTATGCATTCATGGAAGCAGATATGGAATATATTGTGTTAGAAACTGGTCTTGGTGGAAGATTGGATGCCACGAATGCGATACAGAACAAAGTGATGACGGTGATTACGTCTATAACACTAGATCATATGGAAATTTTAGGAGATACGATTAAGAAAATTGCAGGAGAAAAAGTTGGGATTATTAAGGAAGATGTTCCGGTAGTATGTTTAGATGACAAAGAATATACGGAAGTTATTGAAGCTAGAGCAAAAAAGTTACATGCACCATGTATAAAAATCTCGAAAAATGCGTACGAAATTATAGAAAGTACGGATAAATATATTGATTTTTCTGCGATGAATGCGTATGATAAGTATGTTACGTGGAAATTGCATAATAGCGGAGTTTATCAAGTAGATAATGCGATGTTAGCAATCAAAGCAATGGAGTATCTTTTTCCAGAAAGAAAAGAGATGTCTTTATGGCAGAAAGCGATTGAAAGTGTCATATGGCAAGGAAGAATGGAAGAGATAAAACCCAATGTGATTGTAGATGGTGCACATAATATAGGTGCAATAGAAGCGTTTGTAAAAAGCGTAGAACAGATGAAGAATACAAGGAACATTGTTCTTTTTTCGTCAGTTTCGGATAAAGATTACGAGAACATGATACAATATCTCTGTTTACATATGAAAGCAGAGAGTTATATTATTACGGAAATTTCGGATGCTCGAGGAGAAAAACCAGCACGACTGGCGGAAGTATTTAGGAAGTATACGAAGGTAGAAGTGATCGTAGAGCCAGATCTTTCGAAAGCATTAGCGTGTGCAATGGAAAAGAGTGGGAAAGATGGAAAAGTGTATTGCTTAGGCTCACTTTATTTGGCGGGGAAGTTAAAAGAATTATAGGGAGGAAGAAAAATGTTAAATTTTGAAGAAGAAATCAAGAAATTTAAACCGAGTTTAGAAGTAGAGCAGATTGAAGACGCAGTGTATCAGGAGGATTTAACAGATATGACAGATATTTTGCGTGAAATGATGCAACAGCAAACAAAGTAAAAGATTGCGGGGAGAAACAAGGTGGAATATACAAAGAAACTTATCTATCAATCGAATTATTGGTATAATGATGGATTAGCAAAAGCAAAAATTCATGATTTGTCAGGAGCGACAATATCATTAAGAAAAAGTTTACAATACAATCGGGAGAATGTTGCGGCAAGAAACCTTTTAGGACTTGTATGTTATGCAAAGGGAGAAATTGCCGAGGCTCTTGTAGAATGGATTATTAGTAAGAATTTTAAAAACCATGAAAACATTGCAGACTATTATATTAAAAAAGTGCAGGAATCTGCAGGTGAACTAGATACAATAAATAATGCGATAAAAAAATATAATCAATGTTTAAATTATTGCTTGCAAGATGGTGAAGATTTAGCTTTAATTCAGTTGAAAAAAGTAGTGGCTGCACATCCAACATTCTTAAAAGCACTTCAACTTTTAGCGTTATTATATTTACAAACAGAACAATATGCAAAGGCAAAACAAATATTAAAGCGAGCACACAGAATTGATACAACAAATGAAACAACGCTTCGCTATTTACATGAATTGTCAAGAATTAGTAAAAAAATTGCAAAAGCAAAAGAGGAAAATGACCAAACAGTTACTTACAATTTAGGAAATGAAACAATTATTCAGCCAGCAGCAGAAGTAAAGGATAATGGGGCGATGGCAACGATTATCAATATTCTTATAGGAATTGTTGTTGGGGCAGCAGTTGTATGGTTTTTAATTGTTCCATCAACAAATCAGATGAAAATGAATAAGTTAAATAAAGAAATTGTGAAGTATAGTGATCAAATTTCCGGGAAAAATGCAGAAATTAGCGCCTTAAAAAAGGAAATTGAAGGTTATAAAGATACAAATAAAAAGACAGAAGAAGCACAGGCAACAGCAGAGGCGACTAAGACAAGTTATGAAGCATTGCTCAGTGTATATGAGCATAGTAAATCATCAGGATATAGTAAAGAGTCACTTGCGAAAGAATTGAAAGCAGTTAAAAAAGATGCTCTTGGTGATACAGCAGTTGCTGTATATGATAAGATTTATGATGAATATGTTTCACCACTTTGTGCAAAAAAATACCGTCTTGCTCTTAGAAATTATGAAGTCAAAAATTATGCGACATCTGTAACTGCATTGGAATTTGTTACTTCAATTGATGAGGGATATGAAGGTGGAAAAGCACTTTTAAATTTAGCGAAATCTTATGAAAAAGCAGGAAAAACAGAACAAGCAAAGACAACGTATAAACGTGTTTCGGAATTATATCCGAATACAGAATTAGCAAGTCAAGCCCAGCAAGCTTTGACAGGAACTGCTACGAGTGGAGAGAGCAATACAGAGACAGAAGAATAGAAAATTTACAAAAGACAGAAAAAGGAATTCTTTTTCTGTCTTTTTGTTTTAGAAAGGGGAAAAGTATGGAGTATCAAATACAGGAAAATTGTCTTACCATTTGTCTTCCAAATGAGTTAGATCATCATAATGCAGAGGAAATAAGAAAACTATCAGATCAGTTAGTGGAAAAAAATCATATTAAGTACATTTTTTTTGACTTTCAGAACACAAATTTTATGGACAGCTCAGGAATAGGTGTTATTATGGGACGTTATAAGCAAGTCTGTCTATTTGGTGGGGAAGTTTGGGCGATGAATGCGAATGAAAGATTAAAGAAAATTTTGCGTATGTCAGGTGTAATGAAAATAATTCATATGTACGAGGAGGAACTATGTATATGAAAGACACAAATGAAATGAAATTGATTTTTGACAGTTGTTCTGCAAATGAAGGATTTGCAAGGGTGGCGGTAGCATCTTTTATGACGCAGTTAAATCCTACTCTTGAGGAAGTAGCAGATGTGAAAACAGCGATTTCAGAGGCGGTGACTAATTCGATTATCCATGGGTATGAGAACGAAATAAAAAAAATAGAAATTCGTTGTCTTACAAAAGGGAAAACGATATATGTAGAAATTTGTGATAAAGGAAAAGGAATCGAAAATGTAGAAAAAGCGATGGAACCGTTATTTACAACAAAACCAGAATTAGAACGTTCTGGAATGGGATTTGCTTTTATGGAAGCCTTTATGGATAAGGTAGAGGTTTCTTCTGTTGTAGGAGAAGGAACAACGGTAAAAATGGAAAAAATAATCGGAAAAGGAAGGTCTGCATGGAACACACAATCGCTTTAATCAAACGTTCACACGAAGGAGATGAAAAAGCGAGAACACAGTTAGTAGAAGAAAATGTAGGGCTTGTATGGTGTGTAGTCAAACGTTTTTATGGAAGAGGGACGGATCCAGAAGATTTATTTCAAATTGGTAGTATTGGATTATTGAAGGCTATTGATAAATTTGATTTATCATATGAGGTGAAATTTTCAACGTATGCTGTTCCCATGATTTCCGGTGAAATTAAGAGATTTTTGCGAGATGATAGTATAATAAAAGTAAGTCGATCATTAAAAGAATTGTCATATAAAGCGTATTTGACAAAGGAAGAGATGAAAGAATGTTTGAATAGAGAACCAACAGTAGAAGAACTTGCAAAGAAATTAAAGGTAGAAAAAGAAGAACTTGTCTTAGCATTGGAATCTGGCGGAGAGGTAGAATCTTTACATAAACCGATTTATCAGAAAGATGGAAATGAAATACAACTAATGGACAAGTTGGAAGAAAAAGAGGGACAGGAAGAAAAAATATTAAATCATATGTTGCTGAAACAGTTGTTGGAACAGTTAGAAAAAGAAGAGCGACAATTGATTTATATGCGATATTTTGCAAATAAGACGCAGTCGGAGATAGGAAAAATAATGGGAATGTCACAGGTACAGGTATCTCGACTAGAAAAGAAAATTTTAAGAAATTTGAGGGGAAAAATATAGCAAAAGCATACCTGCGTATAATTTTTTTCAAAAAAACCATACTAATGCATAGGAAAGCGAGGTGTAATGTATGGAAAGAGAAAGAAAAAAAGTGCGGGTATGCTTATTTTGTGTTGTATTACTTGCGCTAGCGGTTGGACTTGTCTACTATTTTTCGGATGTAAGACCAGCAGAAAGGATTGATAAGGGAGTTCTTATTACAGGGGTGAGTCACCTATGGCAATAACAAAAGAAACGATATATATCAAAGGAGAGCAAAATGTGGAAGTTACGAAAAGAGAAGTTACTCTTGGCGATATTCTTTCCATCGAATGTGCAAATGTGGAAATGATACCAAAGATAAAAGCACTAAAGTTATTTAAAATACAGGATGATGGAAAACACAGATATGTTGTTTCTATTTTGAAAATTATTGAATGTATACACAGGCAATATCCAAATGTAGATATTGAAAATATGGGTAAAGAAGATGTGATTATTACTTGCGAAGATGAGAAAACACCAAATAAATTTGTACATGGGATAAAGGTAATTGGTGTCACTATGATTACGTTTGTTGGGGCAGCATTTTCTATTATGGCGTTTAACAATGATGTGGAAACAACAAAATTGTTTGGACAGATTTATACATTACTTATGGGAAAACAAAGCAATGGATTTACTGTGTTAGAACTAACGTACTGTGTGGGAGTGATTGTAGGGATACTCATTTTCTTCAATCACTTCGGAAAGAAAAAATTCAGTGTAGACCCGACACCGATGGAGGTGGAAATGCGTTTATATGAAAATGATATACAGACAACGTTGATTGAAAATTATTCGCGAAAGGAGAAAGAACTGGATGTGGGTAAGGCAACTTCTGCTGGCACTTATCGGACTTAGCGCGGGAGTGACAGTTGCGGGGGGATTGTTTTCGTTTGTAGTCAGTTTGGGAGTTGTATCGGATTTTGCCGATAGAACACATACGGCAAAACATATTCTCTTATATGAGACAAGTGTAGCACTCGGCGGGATACTTGGGAATATTTTCTTTATCTATCAAATTTCATTGCCTGTAGGAATTGGAATTTTAATGTTATTTGGAATGTTTGCAGGTGTTTTTGTCGGTTGTTGGTCGATGGCGTTGGCTGAAATTTTAAATGTATTTCCTATTTTTATTAGGAGAGTCAAAATTTTAAAAGGAATTCCTTATATTATATTGAGTATAGCGCTTGGAAAAGGAATTGGAGCATGTCTGTTCTTTTTCCAAGGATGGTAGAAAGGAAATGATATGGAAAGAGAAAAGAAAGAAAAGGCATATGAACAATATGTCAAAGAAAAAACACCGGTACACAATGTATGGACGAATATGGCGAAGGCCTTTGTAACAGGAGGAGCAATATGTGTGATTGGTCAGATGATTTTAAATTATTGTAATCAACAAGGCTTATCTAAAGAAATAAGTGGAGCATGGACATCAGTAACTCTTGTGTTTTTAAGTGTACTTTTGACTGGATTTAATGTATATTACAAAATCGCAAACTGGGGAGGAGCAGGAGCACTTGTACCAATAACGGGATTTGCAAATTCGGTAGCAGCACCGGCTATTGAGTATAAAAAAGAAGGGCAGATTTTTGGTATTGGTTGTAAAATTTTTACGATTGCAGGACCGGTGATTTTATATGGTATTGTGACTTCTTGGATTTTAGGGGTTGTATACTATTTGCTAATTAAATCGGGGGTGACATTATAAAATGATAAAGGGAAGTCAGAGTATTCAGTTTGAAAAAGCGCCATATTTAATCAGTAGCGGTTCTATTGTAGGGAAAAAAGAGGGGGAAGGGCCTCTTGGAAATAAATTTGATATTGTTGGAGATGATGATTTATTTGGAGAGCAAACTTGGGAATTGGCTGAGAGTACTATGCAAAAAAAAGCATGTCTTTTGGCACTAAAAAAGGCGAGAGTAAGACCAAAGGAAGTTAGGTATTTATATGGGGGAGATTTGTTGCGACAAGGAGTGGCCACAAGTATGGGAACGGAGGAACTGCATATTCCTATGTTTGGACTATATGGGGCATGTTCAACATCGGGGGAGGCTCTTGCGCTGGCTGCCATGGCAGTGGCAGGAGGATATGGAGAATTTATGCTTGCAGTTACTTCGAGTCATTTTGGAAGTGCGGAAAAAGAATTTCGTTTTCCTTTGGGATATGCCAATCAAAGACCGTTGTCTGCACATTGGACAGTAACAGGGAGCGGAGCATTTCTTGTGGGGACAAGGAAAAGTCATGTGAGGATAACTGGTGTAACGGTAGGGAAAATTGTGGATTATGGACTAAAAGATTCACAAAACATGGGAGCGTGCATGGCACCAGCAGCATGTGACACGATTGTGCAAAATTTGGAAGATTTTGAGCGAAATGAAATAGATTACGATAGAATCATTACAGGGGATTTAGGATATGTTGGGCAAAGTATTTTGTTTGATTTGGTAAAAAAGCGGGGGAGGGATATAAGAAATATACACATGGATTGTGGAATGCGAATTTTTGATCAAAAAACACAAGGTACACATGCTGGAGGGAGTGGCTGTGGTTGTGCGGCAACCACTCTATCCGCCTATATTTTGCCTAAATTGGACAGCGGGGAATGGAGAAGAGTTTTGTTTGTACCAACAGGTGCTTTGATGTCCACGGTAAGTTTTAATGAAGGGGAAAGTGTTCCGGGGATAGCTCATGGTATTGTGCTGGAACATTGTTAAGGAGGAGAAAAATGGACTATATAAATGCATTTTGGGTCGGAGGACTAATATGTGCGATTGTACAAATTTTATTGGATAGAACAAAACTTATGCCTGGAAGAGTTATGGTACTTCTCGTCTGTTTAGGGGTTGTTCTAGGATTTTTTAATATCTATGAACCTTTCCAGAATTATGCGGGAGCTGGTGCGAGTGTTCCGCTTGTAGGATTTGGGAATGTTTTGTGGAAAGGGATAAAAGAGGCAATTCAAGAGTATGGATTTATCGGAACATTCATGGGAGGACTAAAGGCAGCAGCTGTTGGAACCTCTTCGGCATTGATTTTTGGATATGGTGCATCATTGATTTTTGAACCAAAAATGAAAAAATAAGTTGTTTTTACTAGAATATAATGTTATGGTAAAAAGGACGCAAGAAAATGAAAAAGTTAATAATTGACTTTTTGAGGAGGAAATCAATGAGTTATACAGACATTATTATCCCTTTTGTAGGTGGATTGGGAATGTTTATTTACGGTATGCAGATTATGGCTCAGGGACTTGAGAATGCAGCCGGAAATAAGATGAAATCATTGTTAGAAGTACTAACGAAGAACAAATTTTTTGGAGTATTGCTTGGAGCATTGATTACGGCAGTTATCCAAAGTTCGTCGGCAACTACAGTTATGGTTGTCGGATTTGTAAATGCGGGAATTATGAATTTAGGACAGGCTATGGGAGTAATCATGGGTGCGAATATCGGCACAACAGTAACAGGATGGCTTGTTTCAAGTGTGGAATGGGCGAAGATGCTAAGTCCTACAACACTTGCACCGATTGCAATTATTATTGGTGTAATTATCATGTTAACAGGTAAAAGGCATTCATCTAAGGAAGTTGCGAGTATTATTATCGGATTTGGTATTTTATTTGTCGGCATTTCTACGATGTCAACAGCAGTTTCACCGCTTAAGGATTCTCAGGCATTCTGCGAGATTTTTGTTACATTAGGAAAGAATCCGATTCTTGGTATTCTTGCTGGTACAGCTGTAACAGCGATTATCCAGAGTTCATCGGCTTCTGTGGGAATTTTACAGAGTCTTGCAGCGGCAGGTCTTGTTCCAATGAGTGCAGCAATTTATATTATTATGGGACAGAATATCGGTACTTGTGTAACAGCAATGTTATCAAGTGTTGGTGCTAAGAAGAATGCAAAAACAGCAGCTCTCATGCATTTATTGTTTAATGTAATCGGAACGATTTTATTTAGTGTTGTAGCAATTCTTTTCTTTACGGTTATCAATCCGGTAATGGGAGAAGGTATGATTACGCAGACACAGATTAGTACAGTGCACACAATTTTCAATATTGGTACAACAGTATTATTGTTCCCTGTATCAAACTTGATTATCAAATTGGCTAAGAAAATTGGCCGTGTAGACGAAACAGCACAGGAAGATTCAGCAGTTCTACTTGATGACAGAATGTTAGAAACACCAAGCATTGCTTTACAATCTACAATTACAGAAGTAAATCGTATGGGACGTATTGTTATGGATTCCTTAGAAAAAGCTAAAACGGTGCTATTTACATTGAGTAATGATGATATTAAGGCATTAAAAGAAGAAGAAAGCATAGTAGATAAACTGACTGCTGGAATAACAACTTATGCGATTAAGATTTCATCTTTACAGGTGAGTGAGAAAGAACATCAAGAAGTAGCACATTTATTACAGATTGTATCTGATATGGAGAGAATTAGTGATTACTGTGAAAACATATCTGAATTTGCAGAAACATTGAAAGAAAAGAAATTGAAGTTTTCTGATATGGGTACAAAAGGAATTAAAGAAATGTTGGATGTCTGTGCAAAGAGTTATGAGTATGCTATAGAAGCATTTGAAGAAAACAGTCGAGAAAAAGCATTGAAAGTTATTGAAAAAGAAAGACAAACGGATCAACTTGAATTTATGTTGCGTACGAAACATATTAAGCGTTTGGCAAATAATGAATGTAATGCTGAAGCGGGAATTGTATTTTTAGATACACTTGTCTGTTTAGAAAGAATTTCTGATCATGCAAGAAATATTGCAGAAGAGTTAATGGAAAGATAGATATCGAGAGAAAGCCAATACTTTTATGAGTATTGGCTTTGCGTATATAAGATAGAAGAAACGGGAGAAAAAATAGGTGAATAAGCGAAAATATATTATTTTGGGTGTAGTTACTATGATATTAGTAATGATTGCGGGAACATTGGCTTATCGTACAATACAAATGAAAGATAAAGAAAAAGTTGAATATAAAGAATACAAAAGTAATACACAGGAAAAAAATTATATTATGTATAAGGGAAAAAAATACAAATATAATTATGATTTAAGAACGATTCTTTTTATGGGAATTGATAAACAAGGGGAAATCGTAAAAAATAAAGTGGGAGCAGGTGGACAAGCAGATAGTTTGATGCTTTTAATATTGGATACAAAAAAAGAATCTATATCCGCTCTTTCCATTTCAAGAGATACAATGACAGATATTAAGACATATGATGCTGACGGGAATCATTTATCTACAGATAGAGAACAGATTGCATTGCAATATGCTTATGGAGATGGCGGAAAGAAAAGTTGCATAAGAACGAAAGAAGCGGTATCGAATCTTTTGTATCAAATTCCTATTCAATCTTATGTATCATTAACTATGGAAGGATTCTCTTATCTGACGGATATATTGGGTGGAGTGGAGATTGTTGTTCCTGAAGATTATACGCACATTAATCCGATGTTTGAAAAAGGGAAAACGATTACTTTGAACGGAAGAACAGCACAGCAATATGTCCGATTTAGAAATACAAATGAAACAGGAAGCAATAATGAACGTATGGAGCGACAAAGTCAATTTGTGGAAGCGTTAGTGAAAAAGTTACAGACTGAAATAACAGGTACGAAAAAAATTGCTCAATTTTATCATAAATTAGAACCATATATGGTTACCGACCTTTCAGAAGATGAATTAGGAAAAATGCTCCATTATCAAATGGATAAAATTATTGAAAAGGTACCGGGGAAAGTTCAAGAAAATGAAAAATATGATGAATTTGTTGTTGATAACGAGAAGCTGAAGGAAAAAGTAATAAAACTATTTTACAAAAAAGAAAAAAAGTGATATAATGTCGAAAAAAGTAGAATGTAAATAGAGGAGGAAAAGGGAATGCATAAATTTACTAAAAAAATTTTAAGTGTAGTATTAGCTGGTACTTTAAGTATTGCAATGGGGATAACTGCATTTGCAAATCCAAGTCCACAGAAAAATGCAATTGTAACGGAATATACAAAAGCAGTAGATAAAGATGGGAATAATGTGGAAATCATCATCGAAGATCTTACGGATGATGGAGAAAAGGCAGCTAAACAGCTAGAGAATAAAGAAACTTTAAAAACAATCATTGGTGACAATTACGTAGACAGCATGGAAGTGATTGATGTACGCGAGGTAAGAGTGAAAGGAAACGCACATTTCCCAATTACGATTAGTTTCAAAGTGCCGGGAGTACTTTCTTCCACAAATGTAGCCATTCTTCATTATGAAAATGGAGCATGGAAAGAAGAACCATCTAAAGCGGGAAAGGGTACAATTACAGTAGCATTTAATTCTTTATCACCAGTTGCCTTTGTAGTAGATAAGAATACAGCTGCATCTTCAACAGAATCACCAAAGACAGGAGAAACTCCAATGGTAGCTGTAGCTGGAATTGTTGCAGTGTTAGCACTAGCAGGTGCTGTAGTATTTAGAAAGAAAACAGCAGTAAAATAGAGAAGATAATGGAATATATATGACAGCGTTGTTTAGTAAGAAGAACAATGCTGTTTTTATGTTAGTAAATACAAGGAATTGGTTATTCTTATAGGATGGATAATATTGACGAATAAAGTCAGATATTGTATCTTAATAGTATGTAAAAATGTAAATTGAAGAGGTAGACAACAGGAGGGAACATGGAACAAAGAATACAGGAAAATGAAGATATGGGAATTGATTTGGTAGAAATATTAAGTCTGATGTTAAGAAAATGGTGGATGATTTGTTTGAGTTTGCTTATTGGAGCCAGTGTTGCTTTTGGATATACTAAGTTTTTTGTTACACCACAATATCAGGCTTCATCAATGATTTATGTGTTAGGAAAATCTGCTGGGGAGTCCATTAATGTACAGTTGAGTAGACAATTGACTTCGGATTTTATTACACTTGCCAAGAGTCGTCCAGTTATAGAGAATGTTGTTGATAAGTTAGGTTTGGATATGACATATGAAGAGGTATCCAGGATGATTGTAGTTGAAAATCCGGCAGACACAAGTATGCTTAAGACAACAGTGACAAGCGTGAAACCAAATTTGGCAAAAGATTTAGCGAATGCGATGTCGGATACGATGGCAGATAGAATTCAGGAAGTTATGGCTACGGATAAACCTAGTGTTGTAGAGAAAGCGATTGAACCTCAATATCCGGTGACACCGAATACAACCAAAAATGTTATACTTGGCGGTCTGTTGGGAGTAATACTTATGATGGGAATTCTTGTTATGCGTTTTCTTATGGATGACCGCATTAAAAACCAAGAAGACGTTGAACGTTATTTGCAGTTACATGTATTGGCAACTATACCTGTGGAAAAGAGAAGATAATTATAAAATGTTAAGCGAGGAAATGTGTTGTGAGAGGATTAACAGATATACATAACCATATTCTTCCGATGGTAGATGACGGAGCAAAAACGGTGAAGGAAGCATTGAAAATGCTTCGGATAGAAGTGGAAGACGGGGTGGAAAATATTATTTTAACACCTCATTATCGAAAAGGAATGTTTGAAACAACTACGGAGGAAATTGAATGGAAATTCCAAAAATTTCGTGAAATTGTAAAAAATCGAGGGATTGAAGTAGAATTATATTTGGGAAGAGAATGTTACGCGGATACAGGACTTATGGAAAGAGTTCTAAGTCATCCATCTTTTCGAATGAATGAATCCAAGTATATACTGATAGAATTTTCTTATCACGATGAATTCCAAAAAATACGTAATTGTGTATATAAAATGGTATCTGAGGGATACCATCCTGTTCTTGCGCATATTGAACGTTATGCAAGTTTACATAAGCATATAGGATATATAGAAGAATTGATTCAATTGGGTGCATATATACAAGTAAATGCATCGACAATATTAGGAAAGACGGGCTGGTCGCAGAAATGTTTTTGTAGAAAACTATTGCAAGAACATTTTATTCATTTTATTGCAAGTGATGCCCATGATCTACAGAAAAGACCACCAAACTTGAGAGAATGTAAGGGATATGTGGAGAAAAAAGTGGGAATAGAATATGCGAAAGAGATATTTGTTCATAATCCGCAATTAATATTAGAAGGGAAATAGGAGATAACAATGAGAAAAATTGATATTATGCAAGATGAAGTGTCACATATATTTGAAGAAGAAATTAAATCATTGAGGACAAATTTATTGTTTTGTGGAGATGATAAGAAAGTAATTTTACTCACTAGTTCTTTTCCAGGAGAAGGAAAGACAAATACAGCAATACAATTGGCACAGTCTTTGGCTGCTATGCAGAAAAAAGTGTTGCTGATAGATGCGGATTTAAGGAAATCTGTATTGATTGCGCGATTAAATGCAGGAAAAGTGGAACATGGATTATCCCATTTCTTATCAGGACAGTGTGCTTTAGGAGAAGTTGTATTTTCTACAAATATACCAAAACTACACATTATGTTTTCGGGACCGGTTGTAAAAAATTCTGCAGAATTACTTGCGAATGAACGCTTTGAGAAAATGATAAAAACTTTTCGAGAAATTTATGATTATGTCATCATTGATTCTGCACCACTTGGGTTAGTCATTGATGCAGCGATTGTAGCAAAACAATGTGATGGAGCACTTATGGTGATTGAGTCGGAAAAAGTGAAGTACCGTATTGCTCAAGAAGTAAAGAAAAAATTAGAAAGTAGTGGTTGTCCAATATTGGGGGTTGTATTGAACAAGGTATTGCGAAGAAATAGAAAAAAATATTACGGGTACGAGAAAGAATATTACGGACATTAGAAGGATAAAAACGTTGAGGAATGATGAGGAGGCAAATGATGAAAGCAAATAGAAGAAATATGCAATTAAGAGTGCGTATTATACTGTTACTGGTGGGAGATGTTGCAGCAATATTGTTGTCGTCATTTTTGGCACTATGGGTTCGATATGAATTTGTTGCAACAAATATTGATAGAAGTTTTCTAGAATCGGTGTGCCATTATGCAGGAATAAATATAGTCTGTACAATAGCAATTTTCTATACATTTCATTTATATACAAGTCTTTGGAAATATGCAAGTGTGAATGAATTAGTAAATATTTCTTTTGCAGTAATTTTATCTGGAATTTTAAATGCAGTTGGAATGAAAGCATTTCAGTATCCTGTTCCAAGAAGTTATTATATTTTGTATATTATGTTTTTGCTTGCTGCCATTATAGGGATTCGTTTTTACTATCGCCTTGTGCGTTTTGTGAAAGGGGAATATTTTGTTAAAAATAGAAAAGAAATTTTTAATATCATGGTTATTGGAGCGGGAGATGCAGGAGCAGCGATTGTAAAAGAACTACGTATTACGCAAAAACTGAAAAGAAGAGTCTGCTGTATGCTTGATGATGATCCGGCAAAACAGGGAAAATATATTCAAGGTTGTCCAGTAGTAGGTGGAACAAAGGATATTGTTCCTGTAGTAGAAAAATATGGAATTGAAAAAATCGTGATAGCGATGCCTTCAGCACCAAAAGCGGTTATCAAAGAAATTGTGAAAATCTGTCATGAGACAACATGTAAAATTCGAATTTTACCAGGAATGTATCAATTGGTAAACGGAGAAGTAAGCGTGTCGCAACTTCGAAAAGTTGAGATTGGCGATTTGCTCGGCAGAGAACAGATTAAAGTTAATTTAGATGAGATTTTAGGATATGTGAGTAATAAGGTGGTACTCGTAACAGGAGGCGGTGGGTCTATTGGAAGCGAAATTTGTCGTCAACTTGCTGGACATGGAGTGAAACAGTTGGTTATTGTAGATATTTATGAAAATAACGTTTATGATATCCAACAAGAATTAAAGAGAAAATATCCAGAATTGGACCTTGTAGCACTTATTGCTTCAGTAAGAAATACCCATAGAATTAATGAAATTATGGAAAAATACCGTCCTAATGTGGTGTATCATGCTGCAGCACATAAGCATGTACCACTTATGGAAGATAGTCCGAATGAAGCGATTAAAAATAATGTATTCGGAACATATAAAACTGCGGCGGCTGCAGCAAAGCATGGAGTGGAACGGTTCGTACTTATTTCTACAGATAAGGCTGTAAATCCTACCAATATAATGGGGGCGTCTAAGCGTATGTGTGAGATGATTGTACAGACGTTAGATAAATTTTATCCGACAGAATTTGTGGCAGTTCGTTTTGGCAATGTTCTTGGAAGCAACGGTAGCGTTATACCATTATTTAAGAAGCAAATTGAAGAAGGAGGACCTGTAACTGTAACACATCCGGATATTATTAGGTATTTTATGACTATTCCAGAGGCAGTATCTCTTGTCCTTCAGGCTGGAGCATATGCTAAAGGTGGAGAAATTTTTGTGTTGGATATGGGAGAGCCAGTTAAAATAGCAGATTTAGCTAAAAACATGATTCGTCTTTCGGGGTGCAAATTGGGAGAAGATATTGAAATTAAGTATACAGGACTTCGTCCAGGAGAAAAATTATATGAGGAACTTCTAATGGATGAAGAGGGACTGCAGGAAACGGATAATAAATTGATTCATATCGGAAAGCCGATTAAAATAGATGAGGCAGTGTTTATGAAGCAGTTGTGGCAGTTAAAAGAAGCTGCAGAAAAAGATAGTGAAACAATTCGGAAAATGGTTAAAGAGATTGTGCCAACGTATGTGATAAAAGAGGAGTAGGGGAATGTATAAAGGGATAAAAAGAGTAATGGATATTATTTTTTCTGGATTGTTTTTAATATTAGGTGCAATACCATTATTTATTGTGGGAATGCTTGTTAAACTGACATCAAATGGACCTGCACTTTTTAAACAAAAACGTTTAGGAATGAATGGAGAAGTCTTTGAAATTTATAAATTTCGTTCCATGGTAGTAGGAGCAGAGAAACAAGGAAGTGGTGTTTATTCTGGTAAAAACGATTCCAGAGTAACTAAAGTAGGCAAAATTCTTAGAGCTACAAGCATTGATGAACTTCCACAATTAATAAATATCTTTAAAGGTGAAATGAGTTTTATTGGTCCAAGACCAGCATTAACCTATCATCCATGGTCATTTGAGGAATATACTGATGAACAGAAAAAAATGTTTTTGGCTAGACCAGGAGTAAGTGGATGGGCACAGGTCAATGGGCGTAAAGAAGTAGAGTGGCCGAAGAGAATAGAAATGAATGTATGGTATGTAGAGAATATGTCATTTTTATTAGATCTTAAAATTTTCTTTAAAACAATTTTTAAAGTGTTTACAAATGCGGATAATGTGAATTCAACGGAGACTGCAAAGAAAAGGGAAGGTTAGTGAAAAAATGCTAAAATTAATGTATATTACAAATCAACCTGAAATAGCAAAAATAGCAGATGAAAATGGGGTAGATAGAGTTTTTGTAGACTTGGAAAAGATAGGAAAGCAAGAACGACAAGGTGGAATGGATACCGTGCAATCACAACATTCCATTGAAGATATTGCAAAGATAAAAAGAGTATTGCAAAATGCCGAATTACTTGTTCGTGTGAATCCAATCCATGAAGTAACAGAAGAATATTGTTCATCAAAAGAAGAAATAGATGCTGTTATAGAAGCAGGTGCAGATATTTTAATGCTTCCGTACTTTAAAAGAGTAGAAGATGTTAAAAGTTTTATAGAATATGTAGACGGTCGTGCAAAAACAATGTTGTTGATTGAAACTCCGGAAGCAGTTGAGATTATAGATGAAATTTTAAATGTTCACGGCATTGACGAAATGTTTATTGGTTTAAACGATTTATCATTAGGATATAAAAAGAAATTTATGTTTGAGTTGTTGGCAGATGGAACTGTTGAAGCGCTATGTTTTAAATTTAAACAGGCGAACATAGTATATGGATTTGGTGGAATCGCTGCTATTGGCACAGGAATGCTTCCAGCTGAACATATTATACGTGAACATTATCGACTTGGTTCTACATGCGTAATTTTATCCAGAAGTTTTTGTGATACGAGCAAGGAAAAGCGAGAAGAAGTGATACAATCTGTTTTTTCGGAAGGAGTACATAAAATCAGAGAAGTGGAAAATGAATGTCAAAATTATGCGAGCTATTTTAATGAAAATTTAGAAATAATAAAAGAAAAAGTAGCATTGATTTGTGAGCAAAGGGGATAACATGAACTTATTAATTACGGGTGCATGGAACGATGCAAAAAAATATGTAGATAAATTGCAACAGAAGGGACACAACGTAAAATTTTTGCAGTTTGAAAAAGACGAGTTGCCTTGTGAATACGAATGGGTGGAAGGTGTTATTTGTAATGGACTCTTTTTAACACATTCAATTGAAAAATTCGTCAATTTAAAATATATCCAATTAACAAGTGCAGGATTTGATCGTGTTCCAATGGATTATGTAAAGGAACATAAGATTGAGATACATAATGCAAGGGGAGTTTATAGCATTCCGATGGCTGAATTTGCATTGTTTGGAGTCTTAGAGATTTATAAGAAAGGAAAATTTTTCTTAGAAAATCAAAAACTTCATATTTGGGAAAAGCATAGAGAACTTTTGGAACTATTCGGAAAGAAAGTGTGTATTTTGGGATGTGGAAGTGTGGGAACAGAATGTGCAAAACGTTTTAAAGCATTCGGGTGTGAAGTAACAGGGATTGATTTGTTTGTTAGAACAGATGAAAACTATAATACGATTTTAGAATTGAGTAAATTAGAAGTTGTTTTACTAGAAAGTGATATAGTTATTTTAACATTACCATTGACAGATGAGACTAAATATTTAATGAATGATGAAAAGTTCATGGCGATGAAAGAAGGAGCAGTTTTAGTGAATATTGCTAGAGGTGGAGTTATAGATATAAATGCTTTGGTGAGAGCGTTATCTCGTTTGAGAGGAGTGGTTCTTGATGTATTTGAAGAAGAACCTCTAGGGGAGAATAGTCTATTGTGGAAAATGCAGAATGTTATTGTTACGCCACATAATAGTTTTGTGGGAGATGGAAATAGAGAGAGATTAGCGAGCATAATTATTGAAAATTGTAATAAGGGAGGATATGTATGTTAAAAGAAAAACTTGATAACAAAGTGAATTTACAAAAACATCTATTTGAA